>URQP01000001.1 GCA_900550025.1 uncultured Porphyromonadaceae bacterium
CAGCCGCAGCAATTCCGAGACGGTTGACGGTTTGTTCTATATGTATCCTAAAGACCATTCATACGATGCCGACGGCAATGATTTGAATGCCAAGCCCGACGGCAGCCTTTACACTATGTATTCCCGGCTTGGTGTCGATGTCACCGGCCCGGAGATTGGCCGTGGCATAACCACATCGGCAAAAGTGGAGGTGGATTTCCGTGGTGGAGGTACTAATTATTATATGATACGCTTGCGTCAGGCTTATTTCAATCTCGGCTTCGGCAAGTCGTCGTTGCTCGTGGGGCAGACGTGGCATCCTTTTTATGGAGATGTCGCTCCCGACATTCTCAACCTGAACATGGGCGCGCCGTTCCAGCCATTCAGCCGCGCTCCGCAAGTACGTTATATGTATGTGAACCGCAATTTTCAATTGAAAGCAACTGCCTTATGGCAGTCGCAATATCTGTCGGTAGGCCCGTCGTCAAATCAGGCAGGTGCCATATCGACACAGAAAAGCCAGAATTTTATAAAGAACAGTTGCGTGCCGGAACTTGCTTTGAACCTTGATTATAAAGGTAACGGATGGATTGCCGGGGCAGGTGTGGATATGACCTCGATAGTGCCCCGTACGCAATCTGAATATGAGGGGGATGTATATAAGGTAAAAGAACGCATAACCACGGTGTCGGCTGAGGCGCACGTTAAATATTCAGGCAATGATTGGCTTGTGGCTGCAAAATCCGTGTTGGGTTCTAACTTCACTCAGGCAAGCGGGGTAGGCGGCTACGGCATAAAATCTGTTGATGCACGGACCGGTGAGCAGGAATATTCTCCTGTGCGTGTGTCGTCGACGTGGATTAACGTTGCCTATGGTAAGAAATTGCGTCCGGGCGTGTTTTTAGGCTATCTGAAAAACCTTGGGGCTTCGGATGATGTGTCAGGTGTGCTTGGCACGGGCATTGGCGACGGTCTCGACCAGCTTGTCTCTGCCTCGGCCGAGTTGACATATAATTTGCCTCATTGGAAATTCGGTGTGGAATATGTGGCAAGCACGGCATGGTATGGTGATGTCATGCAGGATGCACGGATTGAAAATACGCATTCCGTGACTAACCATAGGGTGGTGTTCACGGCATTGTTCCAGTTCTGATTTAGTCATTGTATTTTGTAAAAGCGGACAGTTGTGCCGTTTATCGGCAGATTGATGGAAAGTATGCTTTCGGAAAAAGTGGCGTATCCCTCGTCCTCGATTATTTCTTTTTGAGAGTCAATCCATCGCAGGTTGTAATTGTCAATGAAAGGGGTGCTTTCCAGCACTCCTTTTGTCATATATGGTTTCCACAAATCCGGCATTGTTATATCCCCTGAAATGTATAATATGCGGTATCGGCTTTTTTCTTTTACTATTGCGATTGTGTATTTTCCGCCCAGCCGCATTTTGTTTTCATCCATTTTGCGGTCCAAATATTTCCAGTAGCCTTCTATCAGGTCGTTGCTCTTGTGGAATATGGAGTCTAATTCCGTTTTTGTGTAATTGGTGGAATAAAGTGATTCTTTGACCGGCTTTGAGGAAAATTGTATGCGTTTGATTGTCAGTTTGCTGCCTTTGCCGGCGAAATAGCCTATATCTGTACTGTCGCCGAATGTGGCATTTGGGATTTCAACGATTTTTTGCAAACGCCTGTGTCCGGCTTCTATTGTCATCGTTTTTCCGTCAAAGAGCAGTTTAAACGTATTATAGCTTTCTTCATCGCCGTCGTTTTGGTCAATGTCAAAAGTCCTTACAGTTTCTTTGTCGCCATTGTGCATGCTGAATATTTCGATTTTTAGTGACTGTTGGTTTGTTATGTCGTCATAGTAGCTGCTGTTTGTTGGCGTTATTTCTATCCCTTCGTAATTCTCATTGTCTTTATAATTCCAAATGATGCCATAAGAGTGCTGTTGCATGCTGTTCAGAAATCTGTTCCCGCTTTTTCTGCCGGAACTTTTAAGGCGTATTGTGTACGTGAATTCTTTTTCTTTTGTGTCGAATTTTGAAGTTTCGATTATTTTGTTGTCGTTCGGATTGTTGATTATGATGCATCCTGATTGGGAATCGGCATATTTAGAGAACCCATCGAATCCGGTCAGGAAGTCCCGGTAAACATTTCCCCCGAAAAGGGAGATATAAGTTGCTATTGCGAGCAGTGTGAAGAAAATGCGCATACTGATTCCTTTTGTCACAAAAATACTGAATAATGCAATTTCCAACAATTTTTTCTTTTTGGAGAGACAAAAAAGAGAGGATGCATTCCACCCTCTCTATTGTTTTGTCGTGCGGACGGCTATTTGACGATTAATTTAGCAGTTTGTGTGTTGTCGTCGTAGTTGACTTTTATGATATACATGCCATTCATGCCGTCGGTCGGTATGTTGATGTTGCTTTTGCATTCGGTACTGAATATTGTTGCTCCACTGATGCTGTAAACGCTGACATTTGCTTCCCCATCGACATTGATTGTTACGGTTTCGCCGGAATTTACAGGGTTGGGAAAAATAGTTGCCGTATTGCCGTCAGATTCTATTGAACTTACAGAGCCGTAGTTGCTGTTATAGCAAGCCTCGAAGGCGGGTACCTGAATCTCGAAAGCCTCATCTTTAGCCGAAGCGCCCATATCCATACGGAAGGTGTTGATGGTTATCGGGTATATTCCGATATCTTCGGTGTCGCACCATTCGTCAAGATGCATAACCACTTCCGTTGTTTTGTTTTTTTCCAGTTCTTCGGTCACACCGGTCCATGAGGTTGTTTTTTCTCCCAGAGCGTTTTCCACGTTCATCGAAATCTTTTTCACAGTGGCTTCACCGGGATTTATCCTAATCCTGAACGATTCCGGAAGACTCCACACGTTTATCCCTCCGAAATTCACGGAAAGATATGCGCCGCGCGATGTCCCATTGCCTGTATATGAAATTTTGAAACCGTTTTCGAGCTCTGCAATGGTCTGGTCTGTTCCTCCAAGCTGGGAGATTTTCCAATCGTCGGCGTTGAAGTTGCGGATTACCGGCATGAGGTCGCTTTCCGGAATCTCTACCGTGACGTTTGCCGTCCCTGTGAACTCTCCGACGGTTCCTGTAACAGTTGCCGTGCCGTTAGCTATTCCTTTAAGGATTCCCGTTGATTCTCCAATTTCGACTACGTCGGTATTGTTGCTTGTCCAAGATAGAGCCGTCGGGTTTAGCGGCATCAGTTCTTCCTTGACAGTCGCGTTTACTTCCATCGGGTATTCGCGCTTGTTGTCAGTCAAGATGTTTTGCAGCCGGAAGCTGACGTCATCGCTTTCTTCAACAGTCACTGCGATGGATGCCGTGAGTCCGTTGTAGGAGGCTTTGAGTGCGTGCAGACCTTCTCCTGTCGCATAGAATGTCTTGCCGTCGTTGGTTATTTCGCCGAGAGCTGGGTCGCAGGAGAGTGTCACGCCCTGTACGTCGGTGTCGATAAGGATGCCGTATTGGTTGTATCCGTAGAACACCGGGGTGTATATTCCGTATTTCGGGCAGACCATTGCCCATTCCCGGAACTGTATTTCGGCTATCGTATTGTCTTCAGGTACGTTTGCTACTGCAAACATTCCGCTTGCAACTGCTCTTTCACTGCCGTCACTACTGTCGTTGCGCAGTCCTAATGCTTCAGTGTATAATGTGGAAGAGCCGCCGCCGTCGACATTGATGGCATCGCTGGCACCGGCATAGCGCATCATGTCCGCAAGTTCTTTTGTATGCACTCCGGCAGATATTTGTGAGCGTCCGTCGATGACCATCATAATCATTTCCGTCTTGTCCTCATTATAGCCTAAGCTGCTGCGGGGATGGCGTGCTGAAGCGTCGCCGCGGTCGCCTTCGCTTTCTCTTGTCACGCCGTTTTCAAGAATCCAAGGGTTACCGGTCGCCAACTGTGTTGGTATTACAGATGTCGCGTCCGTCTTGCCTGTCTCTAATGTGGCTGTAACATTTGCTGTGAGGGTCACTTTGTCACCGATTTTCAGGTTCTTCACGAAATCTATAGTTTTTCCGCAGCCTACAATGGCGTATTGTCCATCCGGAATTTCCCGGTTGCCGGTTGCCGTCACGTCAGAGACAATTTCCAACGTCAGAGGTTTCCCCGCCTGTATGAAATCGTCTTCTACTGCTTTAGCCAGCACTTCCGCACAATTCCCGTTAAGATCCGGCTGGTTTATTATGCCGAAAAATTTAGGAGTGTACAAAGAAATGGCATCGTTCGCCGCAGAGTTGTTGACAACTGAAAATTTCACTGTCTGGTCGCCGCAAGTTGCCGTGCCGTTTTGGAAAGATATTCCGCCTATGAATGGCACTCCTTTTTCATCGATAAAGAATGTAGGCCAATCGCTGGCTGTCTCGGCAGTCTTGTAGATTTCTCCTCCGGCAATCGATGCACTTACCGGCGAGCCTACCATCGAGACCCCGTTTGAAGCGTTGCCTTGTGTTACGAAAAAGTCGGTGTTGATTCCTACGAAGTAATTTTTTGTAGAGGTGGAGTGGGTTTGTGCCATATTGCTTACTCTTCCGCCTCCAGATAGCTTGTCGTTTGCTACAATGGCTTCAATGCCTACGTTGGGATTTTTCTCGCTGTCAATGTTCACTGTGAGGTAGAACACCCGTAGTTGTTGGCTTGCATTTGTCTTGTTTATCAGATGCAGTGATGTTTGGGTTGTTCCCGGACCGACCTGTGCGTGGAACAATGTGTCGACGCTGAATTCAACCCCGCTTAGCATGACATTGTATCCGTCTTGTGCGTAAATTGTCGCTGATGACAATAAGGCGGCACTTGTTAAAAGTAAATTTTTTAGCATAGTTGAAATGTTAGATTTATAGAATGATTAGTTTACCGATGTGTTGATTGTTTTCAGAAATGATTCTGATAAGGTAGAATCCTTTTTGCAAGTTGTTTGTATTTAAGTATATTTTGTTTTCTCCGATAGCATGGTAGACGCATCTTCCTTTGATGTCATATACGCTGGCATTGGCCTTTCCTTCGACATTTACCGATACGGTTTGTCCGGTATTGGCAGGGTTCGGGTAGATGTTTACAGATCCGCTATTCTCCTTGATGTTGGGGATTGAGCCGTAGTTGCGGTTGTAGCAAGCCTCGAAAGCCGGCACCTGAATTTCGAAAGCCTCACCTTTAGCCGAAGCGCCCATGTCCATGCGGAACGTGTTGATGGTTATCGGGTATATCCCGATGTCTTCGGTGTCGCACCATTCGTCAAGATGCATGACCACTTCAGTTGTTTTGTTCTTTTCCAGTTCTTCGGTCACACCTGCCCACGAGGTGTTCTTCTCTCCCAGCGCGTTCTCTATGTTCATTGAAATCTTTTTCACAGTGGCATTTCCGGGATTTATCCTTATCCTGAACGATTCGGGAAGGCTCCACACCTTTATTCCTCCGAGATTCACGGAAATGTATGCTCCCCGCGATGAGCCGTTGCCTGTGTAGGAGATTTTGAAACCGTTTTCGAGTTCGGCTATCGTCTGGTCTGTCCCTCCGATTTGGGATATTTCCCAGCCGTCGGCGTTGAAGTTGCGGATTACCGGCATGAGGTCGCTTTCCGGAATCTCTACCGTGACGTTTGCCGTCCCTGTGAACTCTCCGACGGTTCCTGTAACAGTTGCCGTGCCGTTAGCTATTCCTTTAAGGATTCCCGTTGATTCTCCAATTTCGACTACGTCGGTATTGTTGCTTGTCCAAGATAGAGCCGTCGGGTTTAGCGGCATCAGTTCTTCCTTGACAGTCGCGTTTACTTCCATCGGGTATTCGCGCTTGTTGTCAGTCAAGATGTTTTGCAGCCGGAAGCTGACGTCATCGCTTTCTTCAACAGTCACTGCGATGGATGCCGTGAGTCCGTTGTAGGAGGCATTGAGTGCGTGCAGACCTTCACCTGTCGCATAGAATGTCTTGCCGTCGTTGGTTATTTCGCCGAGAGCCGGGTCGCAGGAGAGTGTCACTCCCTGAACGTCGGTGTCGACAAGCACTCCGTATTGGTTGTATCCGTAGAACGCCGGTGTGTATATGCCGTATTTTGGGCATTTCATTGCCCATTCCCGGAACTGTATTTCGGCGACGGTATTGTCTTCCGGTGTTTTTGATACGCAATATATGCCGTTGCCCACAGATCTTTCGTGTCCGTCGCTGGGCTGGTTCATATAGCCGAATTGTTGCAGATAGAGTGAAGAAGAACCTCCGCCGTCAATATTGATTCCATAGTCGGCCTCGGCCCATTTCATAATGTCGGCCAATTCATAGTATGTCGCTCCTGATGATATTGAGGAACGTCCGTCGACTACTGCGAATATTATTTTTGATTTGTCTTTGTTGTATCCGAGCATTGTACGTGGGTGGCGCGAAAAGTCGCCTTGCGTGACAGTTTCCCCGTCGATGAGGAATATGGTGTTGCCTCCGACCATTTGTCTGATTTCGGGCGTAATCCCTTCATAATTGTTTAATGAATTGCTGAATGTGAATTCCAACACATCTCCTTCTTTGAGGTCTGTCACATAGTGTGCCATTGTGCCCGATGCGCTAAGCACTCCTTGCCCGTCGGCTATTGCATGATTCCCTTTTGTCGTGGCAGTTCCTGTCACTTTTGCTTTAAAAGGTGAGTTCACTTTCCAAGTCTCTCCTGGCAGGAGTTCAATTGCGATTTCGGTTGTGCCGGCCGGCGTATGGGTGTATTTTCCTGTCGCGTTGTTGAATACGGTCAGTTCATTATCTCCGATTCTGCCGTTTATCTTGCTGAGGCTTATTTTTTCTTTTCCGTTTACTTTATATGTATAGGATGGCGTTATGAAAGAGGCATATGGCAGCGATGTCCCTGATACCACGAAGTGCGGGGCGGTTGTGACGGCGGTTGCCGGCAGCCCATTGTGCATAGAGCCGTTTACCGGCGTGCCTACATCGCCTGATGTCTCGAAAAAGTCGCCATTGACTGCGGCAAAGTAGCATTCCGTCCCTGTCGTTTTTCTGATTGCGTGGTCGGAAATGTTTTCCGTCCCTATGATTGAGTCCCGGCCGAGCTCCGTACGGATTTCAAAATTGGGTTGCCCTGTCTCTATTTCTATGTAGA
This sequence comes from uncultured Porphyromonadaceae bacterium, assembly GCA_900550025.1. GTDB lineage: Bacteria > Bacteroidota > Bacteroidia > Bacteroidales > Muribaculaceae > Limisoma > Limisoma gallistercoris. Next base: position 7,104 of record URQP01000001.1, read on the forward strand.
ATGTTCGGAATGTGAGTGACGGCCCTGTGAATTTGATGGCTGTATAGTGCGTTCCGGGTCCTACTTTTGAGTGCTGGAGTGTGTCTACCGTGTATGTGTTCTTGTCGATAACGGTGGTGGTTTGTGCAGAAATCAGGCATGCCGGCATCAGCAATGCGGAAAATAATAATGGTTTTTTCATACGAGGCGTTTTGGCTGGTTAGGTTTTGTTTATGGGTCAAAAATAGTTATATAAGTTGGGATGGAGAAATTTTTGATATTAAAATTATGTGTCCGATAGTTAAATGATGTTTAGTCAAAAGCCTTGTGGTGAGGATATGCAATTCTGGTCTGATTTATTGTTGCGCCATCCCGGCGCGGTTCTCGTCGATGGGGAATATTCCTGACGGTTTATTGATAAGATATGTTGTCATCCGCTCATTGGATGTAAATCCGTATCCTTCGATTATACGGTCGCTTTTTTCGATGTGTATGAATGAGTCGGAATATACTTTGTGCAATGATTGCGACCAAAATAATTGTTCCGTCAGAATAAGTTCTTTCTTGACATTGCTGATTCTTACGTTTCCGTCAAGCCTCCATAGCTTGTCGCGCTTGAAATATGTGGCCGAGTCGCATTCGATATGCGCTTCTGTCTTGAACTTGTCATCTAATTTCTCAAGGTACAGTCCCGTCGGGAATTTCCAAACCGGGGTTTTTGCTTCGTCGTATACAATCCACAGCTTTGATGTAATCCGGTATTTTGTCATGCCGGAATCGCTGATTAGTGTGGTCACGTCTTTTGTGACCATCGTTGGCATGCTGTCAGGGTCGATTGCTGTGGCAATGACATTATCCCTCTTTTTCTTGCCACATCCTGAAAGCATGCCTGAAATTATGGCAATGGCCATTACTATGTTGAAAAGACTGCGCATCCGCTTTCCTGTGTGAATCCGGATTTTATCGTATCTTGTCTTGCCAGAATGCAAACTCGTTGAAGTTTACGCCGATTGTGATGTTGAAATAGTTTTCAGATACGAGGTTTGATGCAGGATAGGACGAACGGCGTTTGTATTCAAGACCGAGGTTTATTATCGTCTTCGTGCCTAATGTCGGTAGCCCGAAACCGATGGCAGCGCCGTATTCGCGTGTGTGGTTGTCGCCGACCATTATATAGTCGCGGGTGTAATACGCTCCGAAGCGGTAAGCTATCCTCTGGAAATAGTTGCCTCTTGTCTTAGGCACGAATTGCATGCCGAGAGCAGTTTTCCAACGGTCGTCGAATCTTGTGATTTCCGATACAATATTTCCATCTTCGTCGCGTAATTGTCCGAAATTGGCTTTGCTCCATTCTTGATAAGTGAAGTCTCCTTCTATTGTAAGCCGGTTATCGTAGGTATAGCTTAATCCTACACCGTAGGAATTCGGTTTCGTATATTCGCCGTTCATACGCATATAGGCGATGGTGTCAGGCTCGCTATCTTGCGTTATGTCGTAGTTCGTGCCCCATGTCTTGCCGTGGAAGTCTTTTTTAGGCGAATATGTGGCGCCGATGGTGAATTTGTGCAATTGCCGGAATTCTTTTGTATATTGTACGCCTAATAAAATATTCCAGTCGCGTATTTCCATCGACTGCTCGAACAAAGTGTTGGCAGTTCCGTTTTCACTGTCTATGATGTATGAGTCGTTTACTATTGTTCCGAATTGATAAGCCACGTTGGCTCCGATGGTGAATCCTTTGAACGGCCGCCCGCTGACTCCGGCATAAAGTTCGTTCAGTCCGCCTGTTCCGGTGAATGATGTCGTGCCGGTAGGATTGCCTTCGCTGTCGTTAATTTCCCCTCCGAACGAATATCCGACTGACGAGAATGGCACAAGTCCTATGCTGCCGCCCATATATTTCCCTATGGGGAATTGCATAGTCAGATAGTCCAGACCTCCGCCGAACGATTTGCCGGTGCTGTTGTTCTCTTTCGACCACAAACGTGTCAGGTCTACGCCGATGTCCCATAACAGGGTGAGGGAGTCTATGCCGGCGTATGAGGCTGGGTTCATCACGTTGATTTGTCGTCCGCCTGTCATGGCTATGCCGACACCGCCCATACTGCGTTGCATGCTTGTAGCGTAGTCCTTTACCATTCCATATCCGAATTTCGAATACGGTGATTGCTCGTTTTGTGCGGTGGCCGGCATTGCGATTGCAATTGACAGCGCAAATGCCGTGATTAGTTTCTTATAGCAATTCATTATATTTCAATATTCTGTTTAATCCTAATGTTACTAAATTGTCGTTTATTTCAACATTATTGCTGATTTCAAGCCGTTTGGCGATTATTCCGCTGTCGCCGCCTGTCAGCATCACTGTCAAATCGTCGCCGTAAGTCGCCGACAGTCTTTTTGCCATATATGTCACTTCGGCGACTACTCCTAACACTACTCCCGCCCTTATGGCCGTGGGTGTGTCGTATCCGGTCATTGGCACGTCTCCGTTGGCATCAACCAGTGGCAATTGCGCGCAGTAATGCGACAATGCTTCGAACCGTGTGTTTATGCCCGGTGCGATATTGCCTCCGCGGAAATGGCCGTCAGCAGTTACCACATCGTAGGTTATTGCTGTGCCGGAATCCACAACCAGCATATTTCTGCCGGGGTGGCAGCCTATTGCGCCAACCGCTACAGCTATGCGGTCATGCCCGAGTGTATGCGGTGTGGCGTAGTCTATCTTTATCGGGAGTGGCAGATTCTCGTCCACCACATAGCATTTTATATTTTTCGCTTTCAACAGCTCTATTATTTCATTGTGGTTTCCAACCACAGATGAATAAATAGCGGATGCTGTGTGAAAACGTTTTGTCAAATCGTCCAAAGCAGCCACTGTCAGTAGGTCGTGGCGTTCGGCTGCGACTATCTTTTCATCATCGAAGATTGACAGCTTCGTTGATGAGTTGCCCTGATCGATAGCTAATCTTAATTTCATTTGTCCGGCAAAAATACTAAATACGCGCCAATTAACCGCTTTTCTTTTCGATGATTTGCAAGTTGCTGCGGCTTTTTTGCGTATTTTATCGACAATCTGTGTTCGTTAAACTTTTATTTGTCTGTCTGTTTACCTTTACCGGCTGCTTTTTTCAGTTGGTAAGGAATCATGAATGATGTATATACTTGGAGCGCAGCTCCTGCCAGCAGGAAAGCTATCCAGTTGCCGGGATGGTAACGGTCGCTTACACGGAAATAAGCCGATACCAAGTAGCACATTGCCGACCAGAATTCTATGTGCCGTAGTCTGCGCACGCGCAATGGCATCGATTTGTCTTTTCTATAGCCGGCACGTTGCAAGATTCTTGATAGCACGGCAAGTATCGCTCCTGCCACATATACATATATCATCCATTCTCCTTCAATGTCGAGCAGCGAAAGGAAAGCCGGAACGAAAAGCATCAGCAACGCTAATGATAATATCAGGTCTAAAGTGGTGTCATTTAAAAATTTGTTCATATCTCTATCTTATTTTTCTTTTACAATGTAGACATCCTCATTGTCGCGTTTCATAAAATATTCTTCCCTTACGATTTTTTCCAGTGTCTCGGGGTCGGAATTTAGATCGTGTAATTTTTTCTCGTATATTTTGAAAGAGTCGCGGGTGGCCGCTATCTGCATTTTCAGGTCTTTTATCTCTGAATCATATTTGATTATTTTCAGATAATTGTATTCGGATATGCACGTGATGTAAACTCCGAATACAATTACGACGGCTATGCAGATGTTGATTCTTGTAAATATCTTTTTGCCTTTCTGGTTCATAATGCGTTTGTTTTTAGCCGTTGAGCAAATCCGGGCGCAGCTGCCGTGTGCGCTGGAGCGACATTTCGTGTTTCCATTCGTCTATTTTTGCCTGATGGCCCGACAGGAGTACGTCGGGCACACGCCACCCCTTGTATTCTGCCGGGCGGGTGTAGACGGGAGGAGCGAGCAGGTTGTCTTGAAATGAGTCGCTCAGAGCCGATTGTTCGTCGCCTATAGCTCCGGGAATCAGCCGCACTATGGCATCTGTCACAATGGCCGCCGGCAGTTCGCCTCCTGTCAGGACATAGTCGCCGATAGTAAGTTCTTTTGTTATCAGATGTTCGCGGATGCGGTAGTCTATCCCTTTGTAATGTCCGCACAAGATGATTAGGTTTTCACTTAGCGACAGCATATTTGCGGTTTTTTGAGTGAACTGTTCGCCGTCGGGTGTCATGAAAATCACCTCGTCGTAATCACGCTCGGATTTGAGTGCGGATATGCACCGGTCGATAGGTTCGATTTGCATCACCATACCGGCTTCTCCACCGAACGGATAGTCGTCCACGTGGCGGTGCTTGTCTGTGCTGTAGTCGCGCAAGTCGTGAACATGGATTTCGACAAGCCCTTTGTTCTGGGCGCGTTTCACTATCGAGCAGTTCAACGGCGACTCGAGCATCTCAGGCAGTACGGTGATTATGTCTATTCGCATTCTGTTCTGATTTTATTTGTCGGCAAAGATAATGCAAATCGAGCGCAGAACAATCAAACTTGTTTGAAATTGTTATGCCGAGATGCAGTGTATCTTATGTAAAGACAATAATTCTTATTGTTTTATGAAGATATTTTGTGTGAGGCAATCAGCCTATGTGTGGTACGTCGTAAGGGTAGGTGATGTCCCAGAGGAAGAGGGCGTTGCCGGGGACTGACACGCCTGCCGCGCAGCGGTCCTTTTTTTCGATTATTTCACAGAATTGCTCTATGGACATACGTTTTCTTCCTACTTCTATGAGTGTGCCGACGATGGCCCTTACCATGTTGCGGAGGAAGCGGTCGGCTGTGATGGTGAAGATTATCTTGTCGTCTTTACGCTCCCATCCGGCATGGTCTATGCGGCAATTGTTGGTCTTGGCGTCGCTGTGCAGCTTGCTGAAACTTGTGAAGTCGGTGTAGCGGTAAAGTTGCGTTGCGGCATCGTTCATCAGCCCGATGTCGAGGATGTACGGCGGATTCCAGCAGAAAGGGTAATCGAAAGGCGATTTCTTTGTGCTTATGAAATATTTGTATGTGCGGCTTGTTGCATCGAACCGTGCGTGGGCGTTGTCGGCTACACGGAATATGTCGTAGACGGCAATGTCCTTACCTGCAAGGCTGTTGATTGACCGGCATAACGCCTGTGTGTCTCCGATAGGGGTTTCGGTATCGAAGTGGGCATACATGCAACGCGCGTTCACGCCTGTGTCGGTGCGCCCTGCTCCGGTAATGCCTATGGGCTGGCGCATGACGGTCGATATGGCATTCTTTATCGCGGTCTGTACGCTCGCTGCGTTGGGCTGCGATTGCCAGCCGTGATAAGGCGCGCCGTTATAGGCAAGGAGCATGAAGTATCTGCAAGCCATCGGCTTCCGTGGTTTTAATCTTTCTCCAAGTAGGTGTATCCGTAAAGACCGGAGCGGTAGTTGCTGAGGAATTCGCGTCCTTCTTCGGGTGTGATTTTGCCGCTTTTCATTGAGCGCGTAACCCACGTCTCCACGTTGCGTACCAATTTCTTAGGACTGTACTGCACATAGTCGAGCACCTCGGCCACGGTCTCTCCGTCGATTATCTGGTCTATCTCGTAATGGTCGGGATATACGCTGATGTGTACGGCGTTGGTGTCGCCGAACAAGTTGTGCATGTCTCCGAGTATCTCTTGGTATGCTCCCACGAGAAATACACCTATATAATATGACTCGTTGTTCTTTAGCGGATGTATAGGCAATGCGTTCACTACTCCGTGGTCGGAGATGAAGTTGTTTATTTTGCCGTCCGAGTCGCATGTTATGTCCTGTATCGTGGCCGTGCGGGAAGGACGTTCGTCCAGCCGTGCGATAGGCATTATCGGGAACATTTGGTCGATTGCCCATGAGTCGGGGAGCGACTGGAAGAGCGAGAAGTTGCAGAAATATTTGTCGGGCAATGTCTTCGACATTTTCAGCTCGTCGGGTACGTGTTTCATTTCTTTTGCTATGTCGTAGACATCACGTGCTACCGACCAGAACAATTTCTCGATTTGCGCCCTCGTGCGCAGGTCGAGCATTCCGAGGCTGAACAGGTCGAGAGCCTCGTCGCGTATCTGCAAGGCGTCGTGCCAGCTTTCCATAAGCCGTTGCTGGTTGAGCTTGTCCCAAATTTCGTATAGCTCGCGTGCCAGTTCGTGGTCTGTGTCTTTCACCTCCTCGTTGTCGTTCCAGATAGGGAGCTGCGTGGTTTCGAGGGCTTCGAATATCAGGATCGAGTGGTGGGCGGAAAGCGAACGGCCTGACTCTGTTATTATATTCGGTTGTTTCAATCCGTTTTTCACGCATACGTCGACCAACGCTGAAATAGCGTCGTTGGCATATTCTTGGATTGAATAGTTCATACTGCTTTCGCTTGCGCTGCTGCGGGTCCCGTCGTAGTCCACTCCGAGACCTCCGCCGATGTCGATGAAGTCGATGCCGAATCCCATTTTCGACAGTTGCACGTAAAATTGAGTGGCTTCGCGCAGGGCGGTTTTGATGCGCCGTATCTTGGTTATTTGGCTGCCGATATGGAAATGTATCAGTTTCAGGCAGTCCGAAAGTTTGTTCTTTTCAAGTATTTCGAGGGCTTCGAGAAGTTCGCTGGAATTTAGCCCGAACTTGCTTTGGTCGCCGCCCGATTCTTCCCATTTGCCGCTTCCCGAACTCGACAGTTTGATGCGTATGCCGATGTTGGGTCTTACGCCGATGCGTTTTGCCAGCGTGGCGATAAGCCGCAGCTCGCTCAGCTTTTCCACGACGATGAATATGTGTCGTCCCATTTTGTGCGCGAGCAGGGCAAGTTCGATATAGTTTTCGTCCTTGTAGCCATTACAGATTATGAGACTGTTCTCGTCGATGCTTGTGGCGAGCACGGCATGGAGTTCCGGTTTGGAGCCGGCTTCCAGACCCATATTGAATTTTTTGCCATGCGACACGATTTCTTCGACTACCTGCCGCATTTGGTTCACTTTTATAGGATAGATGATGAAATTCTGCGCTTCGTATCCGTATTCTGTTGCCGCTTGTTTGAAGCAACGTGAGATTTTTTCGATACGGTTGTCAAGAATGTCGGGGAATCGCAATAAGACGGGCGCGGTAATGTCGCGCACTTGCAATTCGTCCATCAGTTCTTTTAAATCTACAGAGGCACATCCTTCTTTTGGTGAGACTTGCACGTGCCCTTTGTCGTTAATCGAGAAGTACTTGAGCCCCCATCCGTTGATGTTGTAGAGTTCCGCACTGTCCTCAATACGCCATTTTCTCATCTTTTCGGTCTATAACTGGTTAAAAAAATCTGTAAATTGGTTTAAAACTAATATTTTGCAAATGTACGAAAAACATCTGAATAACGTCCCTCTTTATTGTATATGAAAAAGAGGTTTGTTGTGTTTTACAGAACAATTTATGCCGTAAAATCGTTATATCTATATTAAACGTTTAGTAAATAATGCTTTATGAAAATTGAGAAGATTAGGGGACGCGAGATTCTTGACTCTCGTGGAAATCCTACAATAGAAGTGGATGTGGAATTGGAATGCGGTGTGACCGGAAGGGCGGCTGTCCCTTCTGGAGCGTCGACAGGTGTGAACGAGGCGTTGGAGCTGCGTGACGGCGATAAAAAACGTTATGGGGGTAAAGGCGTGTTGAAAGCCGTGTCGAACGTAAATGGCGAAATCGCTTCTGCTTTGGCGGGGATGAGCGCGCTTGACCAAAGGGCTATCGACAGAAAAATGATAGAGCTCGATGGTACGCCTACAAAATCGCGTCTTGGAGCAAATGCCATTCTGGGGGTCTCTTTGGCTGTCGCCAAAGCTGCCGCCAATTATTTGGAATTGCCGCTTTATCGCTATATAGGCGGATGCAATGCACATGTGCTCCCTGTGCCGATGATGAATATAATTAATGGAGGGGCGCATTCTGATGCTCCGATTGCTTTTCAGGAATTCATGATAAGGCCTGTGGGTGCAAGCGCTTTTCGCGAAGCCATGCGTATGGGTGCCGAGGTGTTTCATTCGTTGAAAGCTGTGTTGAAGGGAAGAGGGCTTAGTACGGCCGTCGGCGATGAAGGCGGATTCGCTCCGGCATTGAGTGGAACGGAGGATGCGTTGGAGGTGATTATGCAGGCTGTCAGGGATGCCGGATATGTTCCGGGAAAGGATATTACTATCGGGCTTGACTGTGCTTCTTCCGAGTTTTATAAAGGCGGCCTGTATGACTATACTTGGAAGCAGCCCGGCGGAATGAAACTGACATCGGTAGAACAGGCTGCCTATCTTGAGGAATTGATAAGCAAATATCCGATTGACTCGATAGAGGACGGTATGAGCGAGACGGATTGGGATGGCTGGAAAATATTGACGGAAAAAATAGGAGGCCGTTGCCAACTGGTTGGCGATGACCTGTTCGTGACGAACGTGAAATATTTGGAGCGTGGGATCAAGGAACGTGCCGCTAATTCTATCCTCGTGAAAGTCAATCAGATTGGCACGCTTACTGAGACGCTTCAAGCCGTGGAGATGGCGCACCGTGCTGGTTATACAGCCGTTATTTCGCATCGTTCCGGAGAAACGGAGGATTCCACGATTGCCGATATTGCTGTAGCTGTGAATGCCGGACAGATTAAAACGGGTTCGGCAAGCCGTTCGGACCGTATGGCAAAATACAACCAATTGCTTCGTATTGAAGAGGAATTGGGAGATGATGCCATTTATGGATAAGTTTTAGGTTTGGGTATAAGGCAAAAGGCTATGGATTGTGGAATTTCCGCTTCCATAGCCTCTGTCATTTTTGAAAATGTTAAAAATGCCATAAGCTTTTTATGGTTAATTGAAAAATGCTAATTTTGTAAATTAACAAAAAAAGAATGCCTATGGGAAAATAGAATGTGTGTTATTTATGCATTCACTTTAAGACATAATTAGGAAAAGCGTTTAGTTTGTATTCTTGTTCTTGAAACTTCGACACTTTCAATGACAACCAAGAGTAAGGCTATGACGCTCACGCTATCTGCGTGGGCTTTACTCGTATATTTGGTTGTCAGGTAGTCGAAGACCTCAAGAACGGATATATTAGAGTTTTGTCCGCGCTTTTTTGTGTTTGCATACCTTAAGTATAGGGGATAGGACAAACTGATTTAATAAGGTTTTAGAAATTTAACAGTAACGTTATGAAAATGAACAAAAAGAAATTTTGGCGAGGTGCATTCTTCTCTTTTATAATGGGGGCATGTGTATTGCCATTGTGTTATTCTTGCAAGGAAGATGAACCTGCAATTTGGCCTGAAGGCGGTGGAGGAGGCGATGATATAGAAATATCTGCTCCAAGTGGGGTTATGGCAACTGTAAAAGATAAAACTATAGTTGTCACTTGGAATATGGTCAGTGGGGCTGAAAGTTATGAGGTATATGTCAACAGGGAACATTGGGGTATTTCTAGCTTTATAAAGGAATCGACGGTTACATCCACTCGTTTTGTTGATGAGCCTGTATATAATTGTAATTATTACTATAAAATAGTGGCGGTAGGCGAAGATGGCAGTAAGAGTAAGGAGAGTGCCATTGCCTCCTGTTATTATGCGAATGGTATACCGACAGGTGGAGGTGATGGTGACAAGCCTGGAGACGGTAGCGGTGATGACGATGAAGGTGACGAAGGTCAGGGAGGAGGTATCGTGACAGTTCCTGACGCACCTATCGGTTTGAGCGTGGAAAATTATGGTTCTGTTCTTTTGCCAAATCTTAGGGTTTCGTGGTACAGCGTAGAGGGTGCTACAAAATATAAGGTGTATAGAAGCAGGAGCGCAAACGGTTCTTATTCACTCCTTGGTGAGACGGCTGTTACATATCTGACCGATTATAGTCCAATTGAGGGTAAAAATTACTATAAAGTAAAGGCTTGCAACAGTGCTGGTGATAGTCCTTACAGCAGTTATGTGATGTATGATAATGATGTCGCTTCGTCCATAGAACCTTGCCCTGTACAATATGGTAATTGCACGGTGAGTGGCTATACGATGACTTTGCGCTGGAGTGTGTCTTCTAATTCTTATTGTGGAGAACCGGAAACGGCTTATTTGCGTGTACGCGATCCTCATACAGGCTCTTATTTTGATTTGCGGGAAATGTCAGGAACAGCTACGTCCGTGTCGTTTAATTATTCAGGTTATATAGATGATGACGGTTACGTTTACGCTGGGATTATTCTTGAAAATGAAGCCGGGACTTCCGGTGGCATACCAAAAGTTTACGATCATAAGAATAAACGTTGGATGTATTGATTAAAAGAAAAGCCGATGTAAACTCTATCGGCTTTTCTTTTTGAGTTTGTATGAAGATATTCAAATGCTGAACAGCTGGTCGGGGTATTCGCCTTTGTCGTGGAGCTCGGCGAATTTCGCCACTACCGCGGGACGGTCGGCGGCGTATGTCACGCCGAACCATTTTGAAGTGGTGTCGAGGACTTTTACCGTAGCGGTTCCTTTGTGAATCATTTCATTGATTACTGAAGGAATGTAGAATTCAGCTTTCGGGTTGTCGATGTTCTTCTTGAGAAATTCGATGAAGTACTGTTCGCTGTATTTGAAATAGTCGGGTGTGAATCCCCACATATTCATAGACACCGGTGTCTCGGGTGCAAGTTGCCTGACATCGCCCTTCTCGTCGGTAAAAACGATATTCCCTGCGTTGTCATACCCGATTGATGTGCGTTCCACTACAGAATTGAGGTAGCCGTTGACCACCCCGCATACGCCGCGCGCCACAGTGCCGCTTTCCGACATCGTGTTGCCTACTCGGAATCCTACCATGCAGTAATCGCCCTCGCGGTCGCGCTTGCGGGATAGTTCCTTGGCGAGAACTTCGAATGAATCACGTCCGTAAAAATCATCGGCGTTGATTACTGCAAACGGCTCTTTTATGACAGATTTTCCCATTAGTACGGCGTGGTTTGTCCCCCATGGCTTGACTCTTCCGGATGGGCAGGCAAAGCCTTCCGGCACATCGTCGACCGACTGGAAAACTACTTCTGTCGGAATATGGTTTTCGTATTTCGAAAGTATTTTTTCTCTGAAATCTTGCTCGAAATCCTTACGGATGACGAATACTACTTTCCCGAATCCGCTGTGTATGGCGTCGTAGATGGAATAGTCCATGATGGTTTCTCCGTGAGGACCGAGCCCATCAAGCTGTTTCAACCCTCCGTAGCGGCTTCCCATACCGGCGGCAAGTACGAACAAAGTTGGTTTCATTTCTTTTTATTTAATTCCGAATTTAAAGATTATTGTCTGGTCGTATTTCTCTCCCGGGCAGAGTTCCTGTGACGGAAATTCCGGCTTGTTTGGAGCGTCGGGCATTCCTTGGCACTCTATCGCCACTCCGTCGTAGTCGAGGTAGGCAGCCCCGCTTTTGCTTCTCGGACATCCCGATATCCAGTTGCCGGTATAGACGTGTACCGACGGTTGGGTGGTGGCGATTTCCACCATTCGTCCGGATATGTCGTCGGAAAGGCGGGCTACAGTTTTCAGCTTTCCTTTTTCCCAGCCGTCTACTACCCAAGTGTTGTCGTAGCCTTTCGCGAATTTGAGCGCTGGAAAGTCGCATTCGATATCTTGGCCAATTATTTTTTCCGCGCGGAAATCCATAGGCGTGTTGTCGACCGGCGCCATTTCTCCTGTCGGCACTAATGTGTCGTTTGTAGGCAGATATTTTGAAGCGTCTATCCAGAGCTTTTCTCCAAGCGCGCATCCGCTGCGTTCGCCTGCCAGATTGAAATATATGTGGTTCGTGAGATTTATCACGGTTTTCTTGTCGGTGGCCGCACGGAGCCGTAGCTTCAGCTGATTGTCGTCGCTCCATGTGTATTGTGCGGTTACGGCGAGTTGTCCGGGATAGCCTTCGTCGCCGTCTTCGCTCACCAAGGAGAAGAGCACGCCGTCGGCCAGTGGCTGCGATTCCCATATCCTGTTAGCGAATCCTTCCGGGCCGCCGTGCAATGCGTTTATGCCGCTGTTCTGGGCAAGCCGGTATTCAATTCCGTCGATTGTGAATTCTCCGTTTGCAATACGTCCGGCATATCGTCCTATTACTTTTCCTGCGTATGGTTCGTCGTATAGATAGTCGGCCGGATTGGCATAACCTAAAACTACGTCATGGAATCTGCCGTTCCTGTCGGGGACGATTATTGATAATACTCCGGCTCCTAATGACGACAGTACGATGCTCGCCCCTGTTTTATTGGTTAATTTGTAAAGGGTGATTTCTCCCTTGGGCGATTCTGCTTTCCATTTTCTTTGTTTCATAATCTTTAGCATTTGTGTGCGCCGTCAGAAATAATGACATCGTAAATTTTTGGTTCGTGTCCGTATTTCTTGGCGAACTGTGTTTTTACTGTATCAATGAATTTGTCGTAAATGTCGTTTTTGACGAGGTTGATTGTGCAGCCACCGAATCCTCCGCCCATTATGCGTGAACCGGTAACGCCGCAGCCTTTGGCAACGTCGTTGAGAAAATCGAGTTCTTCGCAACTCACTTCATAGTCGTGCGACAGTCCGTAATGGGTCTCATACATAAGTTTCCCGACTGTTTCGTAATCGCCTCTTTCGAGGGCGTCGCAAACATCGAGTACACGGTGTTTCTCCCCGATGACGAACCGTGCCCGCCGGTAGTCCTCTTCCGATATTTCCGTTTTGTGAGCGTCAAGGTCGTCCATTTCGGCATCGCGTAGCGTCTCTACCCCTAATAGGCGTGCCACACGCTCGCAAGATGCCCTTCGCTTGTTGTAAGGTGAATCGACCAGTTCGTGTTTTACCACGGAATCTACAAGTACCAGCTTGTAGCCTTCCGGGTCGAACGGGAAATATTCGAATTCCATCGAGCGGCAGTCGAGGCGCATCAGGTAGCCCTTTTTGCCGAAAATCGACGCAAATTGATCCATGATTCCACAATTCACGCCACAGTAATTATGCTCAGTGGATTGCCCGATTCGTGCCAGCTCGAATTTGTCGATTTTGTTTCCGTTGAACATATCGTTAAGCGCGTACGCGAAACAGGATTCCAAGGCGGCCGACGATGACAGTCCGGCTCCTAATGGAATGTCTCCTGCGAATACCGCGTCAAATCCTTTGACTGTCCCGCCACGCTTGATTATTTCACGGCATACGCCGAAGATATATCTCGCCCATTGGGCTTTTGGCAAATCGGATTCCTCCAGCCCGAATGACGCGGGCTCGCCCATATCGATGGAATATACTTTCACTTTGTCTGTCCCGTTTGCCGCGATTTCTGCCATTATGCATTTGTCGATGGCTCCGGGAAAGACAAATCCTCCGTTGTAGTCTGTATGTTCGCCTATCAGATTGATTCTCCCCGCTGAGGCATATAGCGTTCCGCTTTTTCCAAAATGTTGTCTGAATGCATCACGTATTTCTTTCTCTTTTTTCATAGTTGTGTCAGGTGTATGGTTTATGTGATTATTGCAAAGATAATACAAAAAAATGATATGTGGATAAATATGCCGTTTACTTTCTATATCTTTTCATAAGATACGCTGCATCTCTGCATAACAATTTCAAACAAGTTTGATTGTTCTGCCATCGATTTGCTGTATCTTTGTCATTGGATAATTAAATCGGACGGAATTATGGGAGAATTTGAGAAGAAAGAAAGTGTGAAAGTTTTTTTTACGGATTTCCGTTGCAAGCCGGATGAGGGGCCTGTGGATAAGTTGAAACGGTTGATGAAGGCTGCCGGGCTTGACGGCGTGGACATGGACGGCAAGTTCGTCGCTATCAAGATGCATTTCGGGGAACTTGGCAATATGGCTTATTTGCGCCCGAATTATGCGAAGGCGGTTGCGGATTTCGTAGGAAAATGTGGAGGGAAACCGTTCCTGACGGATTGCAATACCCTCTATCCGGGAAGCCGTAAAAACGCTATAGAGCATTTGTATTGCGCTTGGGAGAACGGTTTCACGCCATTGTCGGCCGGATGCCCGGTGATTATCGGTGACGGTTTGAAAGGAACTGACGACGTTTCCGTGCCTGTTGCCGGTGGTGAGTATGTGAAGGAGGCGAAAATAGGCCGTGCGGTGATGGATGCCGATATATTCATATCGCTTACGCATTTCAAAGGGCATGAGATGACAGGTTTTGGCGGCGCAATCAAGAACATAGGCATGGGATGCGGCTCGCGTGCCGGGAAAAAAGACCAGCATTGCAATGGCAAGGCAATTATCGACGAGAATGCTTGCCGTGGTTGCAGGCAGTGTATGAAAGAGTGTGCTAATGACGGTCTTGTCTTTGACGGGGAACGCCGCAAGATGACTGTGAATCAAGATAATTGCGTGGGATGTGGAAGATGTATCGGCGCATGCAATTTCGACGCGATAGATTTTGCCCAAGATGCAGCCGTGAAAGAGTTGAATTGCCGTATGGCGGAATATGCCAAGGCTGTGGTTGACGGCCGTCCTAATTTCCACATATCGCTGGTGTGCGACGTGTCGCCTACGTGTGATTGCCATGCGGGCAACGACGCTCCTATTATTGCTGATGTGGGGATGTTCGCTTCGTTCGACCCGTTGGCTCTGGATCAGGCGTGTGTGGATGCTTGTCTGAAGCAGGCTCCGTTGCCCGGCAGTCAGTTGGCCGACGAGATGGAAAATCCGCATTTCTGTGACCGTCACGACCATTTCGACAATACGAATCCCAACGCCGAGTATAAGACGTGTCTTGAGCATGCCGAGAAAATAGGGCTTGGCAGCAGGAAATACGAATTGGTCCGTGTGAAATGATTCGGGATTGTTTTTTGAATCTCATTAAAATAGCCGGTGTTTCGCAACAGCGGCTATTATAAATCTACAATCTATAAAAACATATATATTTCGAAAAAAGCGGTTAATAATATGCCCCAAATATAGGAAACTTTTTTGAAATAGCAAAACTTTTTTAAGAAAAAAATTAAGCAACAAATTCCGGGCGAATGCAATTTTGCGTAAAAAATAAGCTGTTTGTCTATGATTTTTGCAAGAAATGAAAGGATGGTATGTTGCTGCTCCGGTTTTGTGTTGCGCATGGAAATTGCAGTGTGTCGGAAATAATCCGTATATTTGCATAATATAGGATGTGTTTTGTCTTATTATTGTAATCAGGATGAATAAAATAATCTATAAACGTCATTTTTCGGAAAATGTAGTGGAGCTGGTGGTTGAGGCTCCGCTTATTGCCCGCTCGAGGAGGGCAGGCCATTTCGTGATAGTACGTGCTGATGAGCATAGTGAACGTATTCCTTTGACGATAGCCGATGCGGATACGGAAAAAGGGACAATTACCCTTGTCGTGCAATCTGTGGGTAAATCTACCCATAAGATTTGCGGGAAAGAGCCGGGCGACTATCTGCACGATGTGGTGGGGCCGTTAGGGCAGGCTACCCATGTGGAAAAAGTCGGTACAGTGCTGTGTTGCGGCGGCGGTGTCGGTGTCGCTCCTCTATTGCCTATAATCAGGGCGATGAAGGCTGCCGGCAACAGGGTGGTGAGTGTGCTTGCCGGACGCACTAAGGATTTGATTATCCTCGAAGAGCAGGTCAGGGAAGCCAGCGATGAGGTCGTAATTATGACCGACGACGGTTCGTACGGGAAGAAAGGGCTTGTAACCAATGGTGTGGAGGATGTGATTAACCGTGAGAAGGTCGATTTGGTTGTCACTATCGGGCCGGCGGTGATGATGAAGTTCGTTGCTTTGCTTACTGAAAAGTATGATATACCTACAATGTGTTCGCTCAACACGATTATGGTTGACGGTACCGGTATGTGCGGGGCTTGCCGTGTGACTGTCGGAGGAAAGACAAAGTTCGTATGCATTGACGGGCCCGAATTCGATGCCCACGAGGTGGACTTCGATGAAATGATAATGAGGCTTCATTCTTATGACAATGATAATAAATAGAAAGCGGTTATGGACGAAAAAGATATAAGGAAACAGCATCGCGATGAGGCGTGGCGCAAAGAATTGAGAAATTCGAAAACTGCTAAGGAGCGTATGTCGGTGCAGAGGGTGCAGATGCCTGAGTTGGCACCGGAATATAGGGTGAAGTGTAACGAGGAAGTCAATCAGGGACTGACTGTTGAAATGGCAGTCGGAGAAGCTTCGCGTTGCTTGGATTGCCCCGACCCGCAATGTGTGACCGGTTGCCCGGTAGGTATCGAGATTCCTACTTTCATTAAAAATATAGAACGGCGTGATTTCCACGCCGCTGCCATGACCCTTAAAGCGACAAGCGCGCTTCCTGCTGTTTGTGGCCGTGTATGCCCGCAGGAAAAACAGTGCGAAAGCAAGTGCATATATCATGCTAAATTGAAAAAACAGGCGGTTGCCATCGGTTATCTCGAACGTTTCGCGGCCGATTACGACCGCGACCACGGCACGCAGTCTGCTGCGGAAAAGCCAATGTATAACGGTGTCAGAATCGCTGTGGCCGGTAGCGGGCCTGCCGGGCTTGCGTTTGCCGGAGATATGGCTAAATATGGTTATGATGTGACTGTTTTCGAGGCGTTGCATGAGATAGGTGGAGTGCTGAAGTATGGCATACCGGAATTCCGTTTGCCGAACAGGATTGTAGATGCGGAAATCGACGGTTTGCGCGCGATGGGTGTGAAGTTCGAGCCTAATTGTATAATAGGCAAGACTTTGAGCTATGACGATTTGCACCAGATGGGTTTCAAGGGGCTGTTTGTGGCTTCCGGTGCCGGATTGCCGAGGTTTATGAACATACCGGGCGAGAATCTGATAGGGGTGATGTCGAGCAATGAATACCTTACACGTATCAATCTGATGGGTGCGGCTCATCCGGAAGATGATACTCCTGTGCTTCACGGCAAGAATGTGGCGGTCATAGGTGGTGGGAACACTGCTATGGACTCCGTGCGCACGGCGCGGCGTATGGGGGCTTCGAACGTGATGCTCGTATATCGCCGTTCGGAGGAGGAAATGCCGGCACGGGCGGAAGAAGTGAAGCACGCCAAGGAGGAGGGCGTACATTTTATGACGTTGCATAATCCGGTTGAGTATCTCGGCGATGAAAAGGGACATGTATGCACGATGCGTGTGCAGCGCATGCAGCTTGGCGAGCCCGACGAAAGCGGACGGCGTTCGCCTGTGCCTGTCGAAGGCGCGGTAGAGGATGTACCGGTAGATATGGTGATTGTCAGTGTCGGCGTTTCGCCAAATCCGCTTATACCGCACGCCATTCCTCAATTGGAAATGAGCCGCCGCGGGACGATTGTCGTCGACGAGGCCACTATGCGCTCGTCGCTTCCCGACATTTACGCCGGAGGCGACATAGTGCGCGGCGGTGCCACCGTGATACTTGCCATGGGCGACGGCCGGCGTGCGGCTGCTGCCATGCATGAAGCGTTGTCACATAAAAATGATATGTAATGGGATTTGATGATGTAAGGTTAATCGATTTGCCCAAAATCTGCGACCCGCGCGGCAATTTGTCTGTTTTGGAGAATGGCGGGGTATTGCCGTTCAAGCTGGAGCGTACGTATTGGATATATGATGTGCCCGGCGGAAAACAGCGTTTTGGGCATGCGTTCCGCCGTCAGGAAGAGATTATCATATCCCTTTCGGGAAGTTTTGACGTTGTCTTGAATGACGGTAAGGAGGAACGCCGGTATCATTTGTCCCGTTCGTATTATGGGCTGTTTGTCCCTAATATGATGTGGCGTGTACTCGATAATTTCTCCACGAATGCGGTGACGCTTGTACTGTCGTCGGCTCCTTACGACCCGGCAGATTATATAGAGGATTTTGAAGAATTCAAAAAAGCGGTTGGAAAATGAAAGGAGATACCCATGAATCATCATCTGTAAATGATTGCAGGCTTATAACTCTTGACAAGCACCATCATGAGAACGGCAATCTGTCGGTGGTGGAGAACGGCAGGCAATTGCCCTACGATGTCAACAGGGTGTATTATCTGTACGACGTGCCGGGCGGGGTTGAGCGTGGCGGGCATTCCCATCGTCATTGCCACGAATTCATACTTGCCGTGAGCGGCAGTTTCGACATAGAGATTGACGACGGGCGGGAAAAGCGTAAAGTGTCGTTGAACCGCTCGAATTGCGGGCTTCATGTCGTGCCGGGCATCTGGCGTGTACTTAATAATTTTTCTTCCGGGTCGGTATGCCTTGTGTTGGCTTCCGATTGCTATGACGAGGCCGATTACGTCAGGGACTACGACGAGTTTAAACAACTTACAGCAAATAAATCCGCAAAATGAAGAAATATCCTTTTTTGTCGTTGAAAACGAACAATCTGCCTTATATCGGCGAGATCAAAGATGCTGTAAGCAAAGTGGTAGAATCAGGGTGGTTCTTGAACGGGGAGAATGTAAAATGTTTCGAGAGCGAAATCGCCGCGTTATGTCGTACCCGGTATGCTGTGGCGTGCAGCAACGGACTGGACGCTTTGCGGCTGATTTTCCGTGCATATATCGATTTGGGATTGATGGGAGAGGGGGATGAGGTGATTGTCCCGGCAAATACGTATATAGCTTCTGTCCTTGCGGTGACTGACAACAGGCTGAGACCGGTTTTTGTGGAGCCGTCGGAAGTGACATTGAATCTTGATATTGAAAAAGTTGAAAAAGCAATCACCAAGCGTACAAAAGCCATAATGGTCGTTCATCTTTACGGCGCGGCCTGCTGGTCGCCTGAAATCAACCGTCTTGCATCTGAATACGGATTGAAGATTGTCGAGGATAATGCTCAGGCGATAGGGGCGGTATCTCGTTTTGACGGGCTGGCCGGAACTTGCGTTACCGGCGGGTTGGGCGACGCGGCAGGATTGAGCTTTTATCCTACTAAGAATCTCGGGGCATTGGGCGACGCCGGGGCTGTGACTACCAACGATGCCGGATTGGCCGGTGCAGTCAGGGCTTTGGCCAATTACGGCTCGGACCGTCGTTATCATAATATATATAAGGGATTGAACTGCCGTATGGATGAAATACAGGCAGCTGTGTTGAGAGTTAAATTACAGCATCTTCAGGAGATTACCGCAGCCCGGCGGGAAAGAGCCGCTGTTTATGACTCTTGCATAACTAATCCGTTGGTGAAAAAGCCATTTTTTGACGAGGGGGCTGTGTGGCACCAATATGTTGTGCGTGTCTCCGGGCGCGACCGGTTCAGACAGTATCTGCTCGACAACGGTGTGGAAACTGACGTGCATTATGCTGTCCCTCCTCATTTGCAGCCGTGCTACCGTGAATATGCGGGATTGGGATTGCCGGTGACGGAACGTATTGCCGGTGAGGTGACGAGTTTGCCGGTAACCGAAGGCACGACTGTCGACGATGTTCGTGAAATCTCGTTGATTATCAATGCTTTCAGATGAGATGTCCTGAATGATATAAAAAATAAGCATAAAAATCGCAACATATCTGAAAATAAGCTATCTTTGCCTAAACAAAATGCGAGTATGCAAATTCCGAAAATACCGAAGATAAATGTATGGCATCTAGCCAAAGATTGCACAATGATTCTGCTGGGTCTTGTGCTGTATTCCGTAGGTTTTTGTGGTTTCATTCTGCCTAAAGGTGTGATTATGGGTGGTTTGGCCGGTGTGGCATCTTTAATCTACTTCCAGACGAGCATTCCGGTGGCCATTTCGTTCTATGCGCTCAACATTGCGCTGCTCGCCATTGCCTGCCGTGTCGTAGGCTGGCAGTTTGTGTTGAAAACCATTTTCGGGGCAACGTTTCTGAGCGTGTTCATCGGAATTGCCCAGCCGTTCTTCGAGGCGTATCCGATAGCTTTGCCCGAGACGTTCCTCGACTGTATCATCGGAGCTGTGCTTTGCGGTACGGGCGTAGGTCTGGCATTCACCCACAACGGAAGCACCGGAGGAACCGACATCGTTGCGGCAATGGTGTCGAAATACCGCCAGATTTCCGTAGGGCGTATGATTCTCTATGTCGATTTGATTATCATATCCTCCTCCTATATCATGTATCAGGACCTTGACCGGGTGATTTACGGTTACGTGGTTCTTGTGTTCCAGTCGTTTATGACCGACCAAGTAATCAACAACAACCGTCAGGCCGTGCAGTTCACGATTTTCTCGAAGAAATGGGATGAGATTGCTACGGTTGTCAACCGGGAGCTTCACCGCGGGTGCACAATCATCGACGGCACTGGATGGTACACGCGCCGCGAGGTGAAGATGTTGATAATATTCTGCCGCAAGAACGAGGCGTTGTTCATCTACCGCCTGATAAAGGCGTTGGACGTGCATGCATTCATATCGCAGGCCAACGTCAACACCATCTATGGCGAAGGTTTCGACGAAATGAAAGTGAAGGCGCGCCGCCGTCTCGACAAGGATCACGCCGACGACGCTCCCATCCCTCAGTCCCCCGAATAAAACCACTTTTCATAAAGCGGCTTCCTCTCCACAATGCGGCATTGTGTGTTGGGGTGGATATTGCATTCCGGTTGCCCTGCCACTGGCTTTATTCTTATATGCAATTCCATAAAGATTGCTGTATCCGTTTCATACTCATATTGGTTTAGTCAGGCATCATTATTCCGTCATCAATCTTGCTGTCAAACTCCATCGGTTTCGTATGTTGCAGCTTGCGCCCGAAATCGAACGAATACGACACCTTTATATAGAATTGCGGGTCCATAGAGTCGCTGTAGCTCCAATTTGTAGCAAGGTAATCTTTCGCTGTTATGTCAGTTTTCTCGTACCATCCCTTGTTGAACACATTGCTGCAACCAGCCTCGAAGTACCAACTCCGGTGTCCGTAGGTCATGAAGAAATCGTAGGAAGGCTTAATTTCATAATGGCTATCACCGTTGTTGAAACCTTTCTGCCTTGATTTGTACGATAGCGAAACGGAAAACTTACGGTAATAGTATGAAGCACCGAGACTGTAACTGCAATAATTACCGTGCCTGTCATAAAGACCGGTATAATTATAGCTGTCGTACATTGCTCCGGCTTTCAGCACAAGCGACTTGCTAAGAAGCGACAGTGACCCATTAACCCCTGCGCCTACATAATGCGAATCGCCTATTCCATCGGCATACGATTTTACTAACATTCCATTCTCTATGTTGTATGTACTTTTTGGCGAATCGAAATAATGTGTAGTATATGCGTATGGAGAAAGCATAAAATTTCCGAATACGTGGGTATAAAACACGTTGGCAAACATTGTGTTGTACATTCCCATGTCGGGATTTCCCCTCTGTAGCGTGATTTCGTCGATTTGCTGCGTCGTTTCCGAGCGTATTGCCGCCTGTCCTCCGGGAAATATCATATAGGCTATATTACCTCCTATGCGGGCGTGTCTCGACAAAGGTATGTTCAGATAAAGGCTGGCAGTAGGGCTTATCTCCGTATTGCGCTTATTGTCGTTCACCTTGTAGGTTTGAATCATTCCCTGCACGGTTACTGAAAACTCATATTTGTTTTTGAACATTCCCTGATAGTATAGCGGCACATTTATGGTGGTCTGCCCTACATCCTGCAAGGAAGGATTTGTCCCGGTGTATCTTACGTGGCTTATATTTCCTTGAATCTTTGGGGAAAATATCAGTGAGCAGTTGTTTTTGAATGAATATGAATATTGTGTCCCTATCATATAGTTGTATGTATGGCTTTTTGCGTCATTGGCTATCGGGTTGAAACCGTCGGTCCGGAGCGTGTAGCGGCTGCTTGATTCCGTATTGGCATATTGGATTCTTGCCCCGACCGCTATCATCTGGTTCTTCTTTATCTGCTTACGCGCATACAGCAACCAGAAAGGCTGGATGCCTTTGCTTGTCGCCGATGACCACGATTCAGTGGGTGATATCACTTCCGGCGTGTATTTCAAGACATCGGAAGCTATCTTTTTAGGCTGTTTGTTGTAGTTCAGCATGACCACGTTCTGCAGCATAAGTCCGTCCGATTGATATTGTAGAATTCCGGTGGCTCCGAGGTTGTAGTTGCGCGACTTTCCGTCGATATAGTTACGCTCTCGCGACAGGTCGAATCCGCCGTTTTCCTCCATGCGGTAGCTCTCCTTGGTGTTTGTCCCCTCGTTGAGGTCGGAATATCCGCCGTTGAGCAAGAGCATATATGTGAGCTTTTTCTTGTTGAACACGAAGTTCACGCGGTAGTCGCCGTTCTCGTTGAGGAATCCCTGCGTGCCGGAGAGCGAGACGTAGCCGCCATACTCGTATTTCTTCATCACGTAGTTGATTATGGGGCGCTTCATGTCGAACTGCGGCAAAGGATAGTCGTAGAACTCCACTCTCAGCACGTCCTTGGGGCGTATGGCTCACAGCTCCATATCGCTTGTCGGATGACCGTCGATATAGTAGGTTATGGCTTCCCCGGTTGCGGTGGAAGCCTTGCCCGAGCGGCGATCAACATCGATTCCCGGAATGTTCATGCTGTTGAGCAGTGTGTATGCGTCGTTCGATGCCTCCCGCTGGTAGGAGTTGATGTAATATTTCATGCCGCCTCTTGTGGTTTCCGCCATGTCGGCTTCCACTGTAACCTCGTCGAGCGTTGTTGCCCTGTCTTCCAGCACTATGTCGATTACTGTCTTTTCCTTTTCTGTCCTTATCCTTCTTTCCACCGGTTTGTAGCCTGTCATCGTCACTTTCAGGTACACCGAGTCCGTCGGCTCGAACAGCATCTCAAATTCGCCTTCGTTGCCTGTTGTCATGCCGTAGGCCACGGTGTCGGCCTTAGCAAAGATTGCCGCTCCCGGCACTGCGCGTCCCTCGAAGTCGAACACTGTTCCCGACACCGACCACATCGGCTGCTCAGCCATCAGGCCGGCAATCCCGGCTATCATCCCGGCAAGAAAAAAAGAAAGGCGTTTCATGTTTTCAATATTAAATTAATGAATCTTTACAAAGAGACGTATATGTTACGCTTTTTGTTGCAATTTGTCGGTATGAATTTATTGTATTTCAGCTTTTTTATATAGTATGCCCGCAGCAAGTCCTCCAGCCCGGCATAATTGTTGTCGCGGTAGATAGAGCAAAGTTCGTTGTCGGTATTATGGTATTGGATTTTCACATGCTTCATCGAGCAAGCCGGCCGTCGACCGGAGCAGAGCAATCGGCAAGCGACAGTAAAACTAATAGCAACAACATCAATTTTTTCATACGGCAATCCGATTTTTCAGGTTTTATTTCATCGACTCTCCGAAGTCGATGGAGCTGCGCATGTCGCGCTCACACCGGCGCAGCCGCCAGCACCGCCGGCACATGGCCATATACTTGTCATTGCCGCCGATTTCCACTTGGTCGCCTTCGGTCACTACGTTGCCGCTGCGGTCGATGCGCGCGTTGACGATGGTCTTGCGCCCGCAACTGCATGTGGATTTTACCTCGTCGATGGTGTCGGCTATCTCGAACAGCCTCCGCGAGCCGTCGAACAAGTGGCTCTGGAAATCGGTGCGCAGTCCGTAGCACATCACGTTCACGCCGTAGTCGTCCACAACCCTCGCCAACTGGTCAACCTGCTCGGCGGAAAGAAATTGCGCCTCGTCGATAAGCACCCATTCCGTGACCCGGCCGCGTTCCTCGAAAACGCCGGTGAGCATGCGGTACATATCCGATTCCGGATAAATCCAGCGGCATTCGCGCTCTATGCCGATGCGCGAGCGTATTACGTTCTCCTTCTCGCGGTTATCGACTATGGGCTTCATACACAGGTAGTCCATGCCGCGCTCCTCGAAATTGTACGCCGTGGTTAGCAGCAACGCGGTCTTTGCCGAACCCATCGTTCCATAGCGGAAATAAAGTTTGCCTCTCCTTATATTGTCGTCGTTCATTTCTCAATAGTTATTGCAATTATTTCTTTAGTAGTATCAGTCACCATAAAATCAGCCGCGGCGCGGTGGCCGACAATCCACAGAATCCTGTCGCCGCAGCACAGCAGCCACACCGACCGCTTGTCGGCAAGGCTGAATTTGTTGTCGTTGAAATAGTCGCTCAACTTCTTGCTGCCGCGCATTCCGAACGGACGGAAACGGTCGCCCTCGCGCCAATGTCGCAAAGTTAGCGTTTCTTCGGCTATGCTGCCGTCGAAATATGCGGTATTCTTATTGCCAATGAAGCGGAAACCGGGATAATAAGCCGATTTTTCCACTTTCAGCCTCAAAGGAAGCCTCGAGACGTTGTCAAGACGGAAATCATACACTTCATTATCGCAGTCATTGCCCTCGAACAGCGTGATCACGCCCCTGCCGGCCTCCGCCACGAACCGGCCGGAACGGAATACCGCGCCGACGGTCGTCGTCGCAAGCATGTCCTTCTCTTGCTGTCCGTTGAAGCCGTATGGTGAAAGAATCTCGTGTAGCACAGTCATTGGGTGCGCTGTAGCCTCTAATTTTTGGCGGTCGATTACGAGACGGTCTCCGTCTTGTGTGCAGATGTCCTGCCTTATCCGCCGGATGGCATCGTTGAACACGGCATAGTTTCCTGCCGTATTCGACAAAGTGCGCCGTAATGCAGCATCGGCATCCGGGAAGCATTGCCGGATGGCCGGAAGGATGATATTGCGCACCTTATTGCGCGAATATTCCGATTCGAGATTCGTGCTGTCGACTATATAGTCTTGCCTTATTTCTTGCAGATAATCCTCGATGTCGGCACGGCTGACACACAAAAAAGGGCGTACAATCCGGCCGTTGACCGGCTTGATTCCCGCCAGTCCCGCAATGCCGCATCCGCGCAGCATGTTGAGGAAAAAAGTTTCCACACTGTCGTCGGAATGGTGGGCGACGGCTATTACGGCGCAGCCGGACGATTCCCGCACCTCCTCGAACCAGCCGTAGCGCAGTTCGCGGCATGCCATCTCCATCGACACCTTATTCTCCGCCATATATGCCGGTACGTCGAAATCTTTTACCACGCATTCCACGCCCAACTTGCCGCACAGCGCACGGACAAAACGCTCGTCGCGCATCGATTCCTCTCCACGCAGGTGGAAGTTGCAATGCGCTGCCACACAGTCGTATCCCAAACCGTTTAGCAGACACAGCAAAGCCACTGAATCCGCCCCTCCGCTCACCGTGACAAGCACACGGCTACCGGCATCGAACAATCTGTTTTCCGATATATATACGGCTACTCTTTCTTCAAAACTACGATTTTCCATACCACAAAGATAACGGTTTATCTTGTTTGAAGCGCACAATAAGTGTGGATTGGGACGATGTTTAGGGATGTCTGGTAATAAAAAACTTCCAACCGTCACTATTGCAGAGGGTTGGAAGTCTGTCAGTACGCCCGTGGGGAGTCGAACCCCAATCGTCGGAACCGGAATCCGATATTCTATCCATTGAACTACGCGCGCAATTTTGGATTTTCGGTTGGCAAAAGTAATAAAGAATTGTTAGTTTTGCAAAACAAAGCTGCATATTATGGATGTCAGGATAGAAGAAAGTTGGAAAAAGGTGCTGCAACCGGAGTTTGACAAGGACTATTTCCGGCGTTTGGCCGGTTTCGTGCATCAGGAATACAGTACTCATACAGTATTTCCACCGGGCAGGAAAATTTTTGCCGCGTTCGACGCCACGCCGTTCGACGCTGTAAAGGTGGTCATTCTCGGTCAAGACCCGTATCACGATTATAATCAGGCGAACGGCCTTTGCTTCTCCGTTAATGACGGAGTGCCGTTCCCGCCGTCGCTTCTGAACATATTTAAGGAAATAAAATCGGACATAGGCACGGAAATTCCCGCAAGCGGCGATTTGTCGCGGTGGGCGCGTCAGGGCGTGCTGTTGCTCAACGCCACTCTTACGGTGCGCGCGCATTGCGCCGGCTCGCATCAGGGACAAGGCTGGGAGCTGTTTACCGACAATGTGATTTCCGCTCTTGCCAACGGACGTGAGCATTTAGTGTTTATGCTTTGGGGGTCGTATGCGATAAAAAAAGGCGCTTTCATCGACCGTAACCGCCATCTGGTGCTCACTTCACCGCATCCTTCGCCGTTGTCGGCTCATCGCGGCTTTTTCGGCAACCATCATTTTTCGAGAGCCAACGCTTATTTAGTGGAGCATGGCAAGCAGCCGATTGTATGGTAGAAAATTAAAGGTGTAGTATGAGATATAATCTTAAGAATATTGCGGGAATATTGTCGATTATGTGTTTCTTGTGTGGAAATGCCCAAAATACGTTGGATACACATACCCGGATTTTCGACAAGTCGTTCAAGTCGCTCCGCGTGTCGGTTGTAGGTAATGATTATGCCCCTCCGGTGATTAAGTTGGGCGGCGTGGATAAAATCAAGATAGAGTTCGACCAGCTTTCCCCGGAGATGCAATATATGCGTTACAGTGTGGTGCATTGCGATGCCGGCTGGCGGCCGTCGCAATTGGTGGAGTCGGAATATGTCGGCGGCTTCAACGAGGCCAATGTGGAAAATTATGATTTTTCGTCGGCAACTTTCGCCCATTATGTGCATTACAACATAACTGTCCCCAACGAAGATATGGACTTCCTTATTTCGGGAAATTATCTGTTGAAAGTCTATCCTGAGGACGACCCTGAAAATGTGTATTTGCAGGTAAGGTTCTCGTTGTCGGAAGATTGTGTGGACATATTGCCTGAAGTTACTTCGCGCACTGATATAGACTACAATGCCCATAACCAGCAATTGTCGGTAGCTGTTGATACCCGCGACTATTATGTGACAGATATGTATAACGATTTGATTGTCACAGTGTCGCAAAATTCACGGACTGATAACGAGGCTGCCGTCAACCGCCCTTTGCGGGTGGCGGGCAGGAAGGCTTATTTCGAGCACGACAGGAAGTTGATATTTCCTGCCGGCAATGAATTCCGCCGTTTCGAGATGACCACGACAAACTATGCCGGGATGGGAATAGACGGATATTCTTACCACGACCCTTATTACCATGTGGCTTTGAAGCTTGACGAGCCGAGGGCTTTCGGCGATTATCTCTACGACCGTACGCAATATGGACGCTTCACTATCCGCCAGAGCGACGCATACGACAGCGACACGGAGGCCGATTATATGGTAGTGCATTTCGCTTTGAGGATGCCGGAATTGAACGGTGGAAAGATGTATGTCGACGGCGAGTTTACGCAGCATGGTTTCGAGACTGCAAATATGATGCACTACAATAATAACACGCAATGCTATGAATTGGACCTGATGTTGAAGCAGGGGGCTTACAATTACCAGTATCTGTGGGTGCCTGACGGAACGGAGGTCGGCCAGACCTCGACCGTGGAGGGCGATTTTTATCAGACCGTCAATGAGTATCTTGTGAAAGTCTATAACCGAAAGCGCGGCGAACGTTATGACAGGCTTATTGGCAGTGGCATAATTTATTCCGGACAATAAATGGGCAGATTTATAATAATATTATTATCAGGACTGTTTTTTGTGTCGTGTGCGGAACGGCAAAAAAATGTAGAGGAGTCAGGCATGGGCTATGCTAAAGGCTTATCTGTGACTGAATACAGGGATTATACAAGAGTTGTTGTGGGCGACCCTTGGAATAAGGGTGGCATTCTGGACACTTATATTCTTGTCAGGCGGGATAGCGCGGTTCCCGATTCTTTGCCGGAAGGCACGGTCGTAAGAGTGCCTTTGGAAAGGGTGGTGGTTTATTCCGATGTGCATGCGCGCGTAATGGCTGAGCTTGGAGTCGTTTCGGCTGTGAAGGGCGGTTGCGACGCCCGTTCTTTCAAGACCGCCGCCATAGTATCAGGATTGGCGTCGGGCGGGGTGGCGGATTGCGGTTCGTCGCTGTCGCCTACTGTCGAGCAGGTGGTTAGTGCCAAGCCGGATGCCATAATGCTCTCTCCCTATCAGAATGCCGGGTATGGCGCTCTTGAAAATTTAGGAGTGCCGATTGTGAAGATGGCTGATTATATGGAAAGCACTCCTTTGGGCAGGGCGGAATGGATAAAGCTGATGGGACTTTTGTTTGACAGGAAAGCCAAGGCGGATTCCATATTCTCGGAAGTGGAGAAATCATATTTGAATCTGAAAAAAATGGCGGCGGGAGTGCCTGAGCGGCCGAAGGTGATTTCAGAGACTATGACCGGTGGTGTGTGGTACGTGCCGGGCGGCGGAAGCTATAAGGCCGCTATGTTTGCTGACGCGGGTGGCGATTATCCGTGGGCAGGAAATGTGTCGCAAGGGTCGTTGGCTCTCGATTTCGCGCAAGTGCTGGAAAAAGCGCAGGATGCCGATTTGTGGCTTGTCACTACTTACGGCCGCAGGCTTACCGCGAAGGATTTTCTTGACATTTATGAGCATAACGACAAGTTTGCTGCCTACGTAAACCACGGTGTTTATTATGTTGATTCCTCGCAGGCCGGAATATTCGAAGAAACGCCGTTCCATCCGGATTTGTTGCTTAAGGAATATGTGAAATTGTTTCATCCTGAGCTGTTGCCCGGCTATCAGTTGAAATATTACAGACAGATGGAATATTGATTACAGGTATGGGAAGGTTCAGGATTGTTTCTTTTTCACTTGTTGCCGTCATTTTAGTATTGGCGTTCATGCTTCTTGCAATCGGCTCGGTCGATGTGCCTTTGGGCGAAGTGGTCGGGATTCTGACCGGAACGCCGTCGGAAAACTCCGCATGGAATTTCATCATCTTGGAGAGCCGTGTGCCGTTGATTGTCACGTCGGCATTGGCCGGGGCGGCATTGGCGGTGTGCGGACTGCTTTTGCAGACATTGTTCGGCAATCCGCTCGCCGACCCTTCGATTTTGGGAATTTCTACAGGCTCAAGCCTCGGCGTGGCGGTAGTGATGTTGCTGGCAGGCGGATCTTTCGGTCTGGCTTCCTACGGATATGTAGCTACCTTGTCGGGGGCTTTGGCCGGGGCATTGGTCGTGATGCTGGCATTGCTGGCATTTTCTTCATTGGTTAAAAGCTCTTCAATGCTGTTGATAATAGGCATATTGATTAGCTATCTCGCGTCGTCGGCCATAAGCCTTATGAATTTTTTCGCTACGCAGGAAAGCGTACATTCTTACGTTATATGGGGATTGGGTAATTTTACCGGTGTCACTTTGAGGCAATTGCCTGTGTTCTCATCTGTGATAGTGGCTGGGCTGGCTGCTTCTTTCTTTATGATAAAGCCGTTGAACGCGTTGTTGCTTGGTAGCCGTTATGCTTCAAATTTAGGCGTAAATGTCAGGGTTGTGCGCAATTGCTTGCTGCTGCTTACCGGGCTGCTTACGGCTGTGGTGACTACATTCTGCGGGCCGATAGGTTTTATCGGCTTGATTGTGCCGCATATCGCCCGTCTTATGCTGAACACTACCGACCATTATCGCCTGTTGCCCGCTACTATGCTGCTTGGGGCTGCGACGGCGATGTTGTGTATGCTTTTGAGTGTACTGCCTTTAGGCAACGGATTGATACCAATCAACGCCATTACCCCGGTAATAGGTGTCCCTGTCATTATATACTTAATATTGAACCGCCGTAAGATTTTTTATTTCAATTGATTATGAACGCTA
Source organism: uncultured Porphyromonadaceae bacterium (assembly GCA_900550025.1). GTDB lineage: Bacteria > Bacteroidota > Bacteroidia > Bacteroidales > Muribaculaceae > Limisoma > Limisoma gallistercoris. Next base: position 36,656 of record URQP01000001.1, read on the forward strand.
TTCTGGAAATATCCGATTTGTCGGCGGGTTACCGTAGTGGAAAAGGACGAAGGGTTGTGCTTTCCGGCGTGAATCTTTCTCTTTCGGAAGGCGAGCTTGTCAGCCTTTTAGGCGCGAATGGCACAGGCAAGTCGACTTTGCTGAGGACAGTTGCGGGATTGCAGCCCCCTTTGTCCGGCGAGTTGAAGTTGAAAGGGAAGCCTTTGAACAGCTATGGAAATAAGTCGTTGTCGAAATTGATAGGTATAGTCTCGACAGAGCGCACCTATGCGGGAGGTCTTACAGTCAGGGAATTGGTAGGGCTCGGCCGGCAGCCGCATACCGGCTTTCTCGGCCGTTTGGATGCCGATGACAGGCAAATTGTCGCTAAGTCGATGGATGCTGTCGGCATTTCCCATAAGGCGGACTGCTTCTTGGCGGAACTGTCGGACGGCGAGCGGCAGAAGACGATGATAGCAAAGGCCTTGGCGCAAGAATCCCCGGTGATTGTCCTTGACGAGCCGATGGCGTTTCTTGATGCGGTAAACCGTGTGGAGATATTGCAATTGCTCCACACATTGGCTCATAGGGAGAGAAAGGCCATACTGTTGTCGTCGCACGACATTTCGCTGTCGTTGGCGTTGTCCGACAAGGTGTGGCTACTTTCTGCTGACGGCGTTGTTTGCAGTATGGTTCCTGAAGATGCTGTTTTTCAGGGCCGTATGTCGGAATTGTTCGGCTCCGGGAAAGTCAAGTTTGATATATCTTCCGGAGAATATGTCCCTTTGCAGGACGATGGCATGGAAATATCGGTATGTGGCAGCGTGGAATTGGGTAAATGGTGTTGCAATGCTTTGAGGCGTAACGGTTTCCGTATTACTGACGGCGGCAATTGCCGTGTCGTTGTAGTCTCGCCCGATAATATCGAGTTGGACATGCCGGGTGAACATTTGGCTTTTAAATCTGTTGAAGAATTGATTGTATATTTGTTGGACGCAAAGAATAGAGCGGAGCTATGGAAATAACTTTGGACGATTTGAAACGCAGGCTTCCCGACCCTGACGATTTCAAGGCTACTGACGAGTATTATCTTACTCTTGCCAAATATATCGGCAAGCTGTGGGAAAGTATGGACGTTTTTCCTGAAATAGGAGAGGAAATGCGTAAGAATGTCGTGGTCAACCTTGTCTCTTATTATCAGGATGTGATAGCGGATGCCGGATTGTGGAGGGCTTTCGTGATGATGTGCAGGAAGCTATACCGTAGGCCTGTGCCGTTTTACGACGAGCCTGAGGATTATATAGACTATGAGCTGAATCTTGTCGATGTGCAGTTCTTAGTGTGGTATTCGTTGGAGTCGCAACTGGGCTTTAACGGATTGGTGTCGCCGTTCGACCCTGATTTGTTGAGATTTGCAAGTCAGGTGTATAAATTGTTCGATTTCCTTTATGAGGATGCTCCTGAGCCGGAAAACTTCAAGCAATTGATGGAGCTTGATATTGACGACAGGGAACAGGTGAGGGATATTTTTCGGATGTCGGGCTGGCTTTTTTGGAAAAGTTATTTTTTGCGTCCTGTAAGCAAACACGCTTACGAACCGGAAGTTGTCGAGGATGAGGAGCTTACTGTTGACGAGACTTTGACTGACGAGCGAAGGTTGCGCACCACTTTCGAGCAGCCGACAGGGCCTTTGGCTTTATTGGTGGACGAGTGGTTGCGATTGATTGTCGGTAACCGCTTGCCGAAGGAAAAACGCCAACCGGTTCAGAAAGAGCATAAATATTATAAGGCATTGAAGCGTGCTACCGGCGGCAAAGAGATAGCATTCTTTGCGACATACGGAGAACTGGAGGATTTTCTTGCGGAGCGGCTTGGCTGGGAACGTCCGGAAGAAGGGATATTTCCGCAGATGCGGGAGTTTACCGGTTTCGTGGTGTTCGCCACGCCAGAAAAGGGTATGCTGATAGCACATGGGATAGCGCCTTATATAAAGCATCCAGACAATCCGTTGTACGATGCGGAAAAGTCGGCTGCCGAGGCTCACAGATTGCTGATGGAGCCGGCATTATGCCCGGTCGATTTGGTGAAGTATCTTTTCGAAAACGGATTGGTGCCTGATGCCGCCTATCCTTCCGGCAGAGATTCTAACAAGTTGCTCCACGATAATTGGGATTTTATAGCGCGGATGTATTTGCGTAATTTCTACCGTGCTGATTAAACTTTTTTTCTGGCAGTTTGTCTTATCAATATGGATAAAAATCAAGAGCTATGGAAAAGTTGAAATCATTATTGCCGTCATTATTGCTGGCGTTGGGTATCGTAGTCTTAGGATTGTGTGTGAAATCAGGCTTGGGCAGCTTTTCGCAGAATGCGAGGGTTGTCACGGTAAAAGGGCTTGCGGAAAAGGAGGTGAAGGCCGACAAGGTGATTTGGCCTATTGTCTACAAGGAGCTGGGCAATGACTTGAATGCGTTGTATAACACTATAAACAAGAAGAACAAGGTCGTGCTTGATTTGCTCGCTTCGAAAGGTATCACGGCTGATGAGATAACCACGAGCGTGGATGTGACGGATATGGATGCCGACGCCTATACGGCCGACCGTTCTCCTTACCGCTACCGTGTATCGTCGATTATCACTGTCAACACGAAGAAAGTCGATACTGTGCTTGCCTTGCTGAAAGAACAGACATCGTTGATTCAGAAAGGCGTTGCCGTCACTTTCAGTAATTATTCCTACCCGAGCATACAGTTCGAATATACCGGATTAAACGAAATCAAGCCGGAAATGATAAAGGAGGCCACGAAGAATGCCCGCAAGGCCGCGGAGCAGTTTGCGATAGATTCAGAAAGCAAGCTGGGAAAGATAAAGACAGCAAATCAGGGGCAATTCTCTATTTCCGACCGCGACCAGAACACTCCTTATATCAAGAATGTAAGGGTAGTAACTACCATACAATATATGCTTGAAGACTGATGACTGAGAAGGAAAAGGCGGCAAAAGGGCTGTTGTACGATGCAAACAACGACCCGGAGCTGCAACGCGAAATGCTGGAGACACATTGTAGGGTGGCGGACTTTAATAATCTGCCACTCTCTGCTGTTGAGGAACGTGGTAAATTGTTACGTTCCATAATCAATGCCGGACGGAATTGCACGGTGATTTCGCCCTTTTTTTGTGATTACGGATATAATATCACTGTCGGCGACAATTTTTTCGCCAACGTCAATCTTGTTGTGCTCGACGGTGCTAAGGTGACAATCGGCGATAATGTTTTCATAGCTCCGAATGTCGGTATCTATACCGCCGGGCATCCGCTCGACGTGAAGCGCCGCAATGCGGGTCTTGAATACGCTTATCCGGTGACAATCGGCGACAATGTGTGGATTGGCGCGGGAGTGTCGATACTTCCGGGAGTGACAATCGGCGATAATTCAGTGATAGGGGCAGGCAGCGTCGTCACGCGCGATGTGCCGCCGGATGTGGTTGCCGCCGGTAACCCATGTAGGATAATAAAGAAAATCGACAATGCTTGCGAATAAACTGAAGGGTATAATCTATGCGGGAGTGTCGTCGTCGACATTCGGTCTTGCCCCGTTTTTTACACTCTCGCTTATCTATGCCGGCTATTCCTCGTTTGAGGCGTTGTCCTACCGGTGGGGTGTGGCTACTGTGTTCCTTGTAGTGATTGGATTAATGCAGGGTGTAGACTTCCGTATATCCCGCAGGGATTTACTTACGGTGTTTTGTCTTAGTCTGTTCCGTGCTACAACTTCTTTTTCATTGGTGATTGCTTATCAGAACATAGCGAGCGGCGTGGCTTCTGTGATTCATTTTCTCTATCCGCTTGCCGTTGCTTTGGCTATGATGCTGTTTTTCAAGGAGCCGCGGTCGAAGACGGTGCTTTCTGCCGTTGCATTGTCGATAGTCGGGGCTTTGTTCCTTTCGTTCGGCGATATTGATTCTCCTTCCGGCGGAGATTCCGTATTGGGCATCGTCTGTGCGGCGGTTTCTGTTTTCTCATATGCCGGATATATTGTGGGCGTGCGCAAGACGCGGGCTGTCAATTTGCCGTCCGTGCCGCTCACTTGCTATGTGATGGGTATCGGTGCCGTCTTGTTTGTAATAGGTGGACTGTTTACCGGCGGGGTGCGCATAGAAACCGACCCTCGTATGTGGCTGTATATTGCCGGATTGGCGCTTGTAGCCACAGCCATTTCCAACATCTCGTTGGTGCAGGGCATAAAATATGCCGGGCCGACGCTTACTTCCATTCTTGGCGCGATGGAGCCGCTTACGGCTATGGTGCTTGGTATCGTTGCGTTTGGCGAGGGCTTCTCGTGGCAAAGCGGAGTAGGAGTGCTGCTTATTCTTTTCTCCGTGTTTATAGTAGTGCTGAAAGAGCAGCGCGGATAGCCGTGATAGAAACATAATGACGGCGTGCTTCTAAACACGCCGTCATCATACACTGGATTACTCGTAGTCTTTCGATACCATCTCGAAGAAACCGCTGATTTCTTGCTGGTCGATGGCTTGGCGCACATTGTAGCGTTTCACTTGGTCTTCGTAACCATTTTTGCTGGCTTTGATTTCGATTTCCACATCGCGTGAGTTCTCGTATGTGAGCCCTAAGATGTTGAACGAGCGGGTGCTTTCGTAAGGGGTGGTTGTCAGATAGCTTTCGTTCGTATTCTTCACTATCGCCGGGATGCTTGAAACGACTCTCCAGTAAAGTCTTACTCCTCTTGGCTCGGAATCGAAGTACCAACGGATGATAGTCCGTTCGAGGTCGGTCTGTCCCGGGTTGTCGCGCGATACCATATTGTTGGCTTCTCCTTCTGGTATTGTAGGGTCTTTTTCATATTTGTAGCTGTTGTCTGGCGTGAATATATGGAATACGCCGTTCGGATAGTTTAGATAATTTCCGCGTTGTCCTAATGGCTTTGCCAGTGTCGGTTTGTAGGTTTCTGTGCCGGTTATGTATCCGTCTTTTATGAAGGTAAATTCTAATTCAGGTATGTTGACGTGCCATTTTTTGTCTTTTCTGTATGCAATTTTATCTATTGTGGTTGGTTGTACAACATATGCGAAAGGTGTGGTCTCACTAATTTTTTGACCGTTCAGAATCACACTTGCGCCACTCGGCTCACTGTCGATTGTGATTGTTTTCGGATACAGATTGTTCAATTTTGAAACATTTGTATTATATAGGCTGTTACAAGAAATCATAATGCATGCAAGGCCTATGGCTGTCGCCGATAATAGATGAATTTTTAAATTATTTGGTTTCATAGTCTTTTTTGTATTTTGCCGGATTCTGGCGGTTGTTTTTTATTGTCGCATATGAAAAACGTGAATCCCTACAATTTATTCACTACCGGGAGAATACGATTCTTTTGATATGGAAAGATGCGTATTTATCCTTGACGGCTTTTGAAAGTTCCTAAGTTCCAGAAAGCAAGAATAAAATGTAACGCTTTTTATGTCGTTTGCAAATCCGTATCCATATCGGATTTGTTTGTTAATGAAAATCTAATTTAAATTCGCATAGGCATTTATGTTTTTATTTCTGCAAATATAGTGAAAGCGGAGAGCAGGGGCAAATAAAAAACGAAGTTTTTAGTTTTATCAAATCCGGTATATATCTGATGCGACACGGCCTCAATGCAGATTTGCATTGAGGCCGCGCTATGAATATGGGTCAATTCAAGTGACCGGAATTATTTTGCGAGCTCTTTCGCGATTGCGTCGGCTATGCTTTGCATCTCATCCGCCGGTAGCGTCAGCTTAGGCTTGCTGAACGACATGTCTTTTTCCTCATTGATAGGGATCAAATGTATGTGCGCGTGAGGCACTTCCAAGCCTATTACGGCTACTCCTATGCGCTTGCAGTCGATTGCGCGTTCCATCGCTTTTGCCACTTTGCGGGCAAATGCCGTCAATGAAGCGTAGTCCTCGTCCGGCAAGTTGAAGATATAGTCGTTCTCTGTTTTCGGCACGACAAGCACGTGACCCTTGTTCACTGGGTTTATGTCGAGGAAAGCAAAGTTTTTCTCGTCTTCCCCGACTTTGTAGCACGGTATTTCTCCGGCGATTATTTTGCTGAATATAGTTGCCATAGTCTTACAGTATTTCGATTTTTACGATTTCGAATGTCATCACTCCTTGCGGAACTTTGATTTCCACAACGTCGCCGACTTTCTTTCCGAGCAGGCCTTTTGCGATGGGAGTGCTTGAGGCGATTTTCTTTTCCTTAAGGTTTGCTTCCGAGTCGGCCACTATCGTGTATGTCATGGTTGCGCCGTTTTTTGTGTTTTTGATTGTTACGGTGTTCATGATTTGCACTTCTTCCGTGTTGAGCTTAGCCTCGTCGATGATGCGTGCGCTGGCGAGCATGTCTTTGAGTTGGGAAATTTTCATCTCCAACATGCCTTGTGCCTCTTTGGCGGCGTCGTATTCGGAATTCTCCGACAAGTCGCCTTTGTCGCGGGCTTCAGCGATGGCCGCGGATATTTTCGGTCGCTCCACTGATTCCAGATAAGCGATTTCTTTCATCTTCTTATCATACCCTTCTTTAGTCATGTAGGTGATAGCCATGGTTGAATTTATTTTTAAAATTAGTAAAATAAAAAGAATCCCTATCACTCTGTGATTGAGACCCTGTTTGTTAATTCTTTATGTTATACGGCAAAGGTAAGGATTATTTCCTGTCGCGCAAACTATTTCACAATCTTTAATTAATCATTTGCAGCTTATGTATCTTGGCGTATTTGTTTTATCTTTGTACCACGACTTAGTACGATTGATATGAAGAATATAGTTGCTATTCTGCTTATTGTCTTGGCTGCAGGTTTTGCTAATTCGCGCTCCGTGTGTGGCGATTCTTCCGCGCAATATGAACCGGTTGACTCTGCTTATGCAATCGCCCTGCACGATTCTGCGTCGGTTTGTTATAATTCCAAAGATTATGTGGGGGCAATCGCTTTTGAGAAAAAGGCTGCAGGCGTATGGAAAGCGGCTGTGGGTAAAATAAATCCCACATATGTCACTCTTATGGACAATCTTGCTTATTTCCTGTCCTTGCAGAGTGATTATGCCGAAGCGATAGCGTGCCAGGCGGAGGCGATTGGCATTGCGGCAAAACTCTATGGACAGGATAGTGGCAGATATGCGTCACTGCTTAATAGTCTGGCTCTATATAATAATGCCGCAGGCAACTATGCCGGGGCGGCGGAAGCGGGAGCGCGTGTCGCGGAAATTTATGGAAAGGTCTTGGGAGCAGACAATCCTGATTATTTAGAGTCGTTGCTTCATCTTGCCGAGTACAAGGCCAATCTTGGCGACTACCATACCGCTCTTTCTGTTGGAGAGCAGGCACTTGATATTTGTGAAAATAGCCAAAAGGATAATGGCGTGGGATATATGACGGCTTTGAATAATCTTTCCAATTACAATTACTATGTCGGGAATTACCGGAAATCCATTGAGCTTGGGGAGAAGGCATTGGATGTGTGCAGGAGGCTTTTTGGAGAGAATAATATGTATTTCATAGCGTCTTTGTCCAATATGGCATCCCGCTATGGCGCTATTGGCAGTTATCGGAAAGCTGTGGATTTGGCTACCGGAGTGGTGGAGGCTTACAGGCAGGCTTTGGGCGAAGGGCATCCGTCGTATGCTGCGGCGTTGAGCAATCTCGCTTTTTTTCATCGGAAACTTGGCAATTTTTCCGAAGCGGTCAAATTGGAGCAGGAAGCGTTGGAGATACGCGGACGAGTTATGGGAACAGAGCATCCTGATTATGCTATGTCATTGGATGGGCTTGCCGCTTGCTATTATGCTCTCGGTAATAATGCGAAGGCTGTTGAGCTTGGAACACGTGCGTTGGAAATACGCAGACGGGTGTTTGGTGAGGGAAACTATGTGTATGCGCTGTCTCTTTCCAATCTGTCAGTATATGATGTTGCTGCCGGCAACTATTCTGAGGCAGCAAAATTGGGAGAACAGGCTTTATCGGTCTATGAAAAGACTGTTGGAGTTGGGCATCCGTCGTATTTGGCTGCGTTGAACAATCTTGCCTCGTCATATTATTATATGAAAGATTATTCTCATGCAATGACGCTTGCCGGCAGGGCGTTGACGATGTGCGACAGTGTATTCGGAGAGCGCCATTATAACAGTGCTGCCGTTCTTAACAATCTTTCGAAATACAGTGCCAAAATCGGGAATTTTGAGGATGCGATAAAGTTTGAGGCAAAGGCGTTGGATATAGTCGGGGCGGTCTATGGCGACAGTCATCCGGAATATGTCAAGTATTTACAAAATATGGCATCCTATTATTACTATAATAATGATGCCGGAGGCATGAAACGCTCGGCATCGGCTGTCACCGATAGGACTAATCATTTGGTGCTGTCAACTTTCCGCGATTTGACGGCATTCGAGAGGTTGTGCTTTTGGAACGAGCATAAGAGTTGGTATGATGCTTGGCTTCCTGCGATTGTCTACAAGGAACACGAAGACTCGGCCGTTATGGCGGCATACGACGGGGTCTTGTTGAGCAAGGGCATATTGCTTAACAGCGACATTGAAATGCGGCAGTTGCTTTTGGAGAGCGGTGACACGGCGGCTGTGGAATTGTATGCGGAGATGGTGAAAAACCGTTCGGTGGCGCATCGGCAGCGTGAGAATCTGTCTTCTTCGCAGTCTATGGACGATTCTGCAAGATTGGCAATCCGTCATTATGCGGATTCTCTGAACAAGGTGGCTGACCGTCAGGAGCATGAACTGGTCGAGCGTAGCAAAGTGTTTGGCGACTACACCAAGAACCTTGCCGTAGGATGGCGTGACGTGCAGGGTATGCTCGGAAATAGCGACATCGCCATAGAGTTTATGGAGATACCTGCTTCTGCCGACAGCACGGTATATGCCGCAATGACATTGAAGCGTGGTTATGATTGTCCGCATTTTGTCCGGCTGTTCGACAAGGAACAGTTGGATGAAATGGACAGGAATTTTTATTTTTCGTCGTCTGCGCTTTACAATTTGGTGTGGAAGCCGTTGGAAAAAGAATTGGCGGGTGTGAAAAATATATATTTTGCTCCGGCAGGCGAACTGTACAGGTTGGCTGTTGAGTATGCGCCAGTTGATGGTGAGGAGATTTTCAGTGACCGTTATAATGTGTACAGGCTTTCGTCCACACGGCAGCTGGCCGTCAAAACGGAAGAAAAGAGCGTGGGTATGAGAGCCGTGCTTTATGGTGGTATGCGCTATGATACAAGCCCGTCAGTAATCGTTGCCGATAGCAGGAAGTATGTGCGCAATGGAGCGGTACGCTCGTTTGAGTACGTTCCTGCCGATTCTTTGGTGCAGCGTGGCACGGTGGCGGAACTCCCCGCGACAAAAATGGAGGTTGACAGTATCGACAGGATGATGAAGTCGCGGAGATATGATGTCGACATGTTTTCTGACACCATCGGTACGGAAGCGTCGTTCAAAGCGTTGTCAGGGCAAAGGCGGAATATAATCCACGTTGCCACTCATGGCTTTTATGGTGAGAATATGGCGGGAGGAAAGACTGCATTATTGCAGTTTGATAACGATGTGCACTACGAAGAGGACAAGGCAATGTCACGCTCCGGGCTGCTCTTCGCCGGGGCGGCCAACGCATGGCAGATGCCCGATTCGGTTGACAACGGAATCTTGACGGCACAGGAGGTGTCGGCGTTGGATTTGCGCGGGCTTGATTTATGTGTGCTTTCGGCTTGCGAAACCGGGCTTGGCAAAATAACAGGTGAGGGTGTATTCGGTTTGCAGCGCGGTTTCAAGAAAGCAGGTGCGGAAACATTGCTGATGAGTCTGCGTCCGGTGTACGACGGAGCGACGGGACTGCTGATGACTGAATTCTATCGTAACTTTCTTGCCGGCAAGTCGAAAACCGAGTCGCTGAAGGCCGCACAGCGGTATCTGCGGGATTATGAAGTGACGGTAGATCCGGAAATATCAGGCGAATATAGTATAGCCGATCGTATTTCCAAGTCACGTAGTCAGGCTCGTAAGGCTGCATCTGCCGGAAGCAAGACCGTAAAGCCATACGCCGACCCCGTCTATTGGGCATACTTCATTCTCGTAGACGCTCTGTAAATAAGTTTTTGTGGGGATGTTCTGCTGAAATTTATTGAATAAATCCAAAGTTTTGTGATGATATGCCGTTTTGCATTTGATTTGCATTATATTTGCAATGTAAAACACAACTGAAGATGCCGGAAATTAAAAAATCGGACAGCGTGGTGATAATTCCCACGTACAACGAAAAAGAAAATATCAGAAATATAATCGATGCGGTTTTTAAGTTGCCGCATGATTTCGATGTGTTGGTAATCGACGACAATTCGCCTGACGGTACAGCCTCGATTGTCAAGGAAATGCAAAGCGGATTTCCCGGAAGGCTTCATTTGCTTGAGCGGAAAGGTAAGTTGGGCTTGGGCACGGCATACATAACCGGATTCAAATGGAGCATCGCCGCCGGTTACGACTATATCATCGAGATGGACGCTGATTTTTCGCATCCGCCTAAGAAATTGCTCGAATTGAGGCAGGCTTGCGAGGACGGCGCGGATGTGGCTATAGGCTCCCGCTATATTTCCGGCGTGAATGTGGTGAATTGGCCGATGGGGCGTGTCATGATGTCGTATTATGCCTCTGCATACGTCCGCCTTATTACAGGATTGAAAATACGCGACACTACGGCCGGTTTCGTTTGCTACCGCCGCAGGGTGCTCGAAACGATAGAATTGGACAAGATAAGATTCAAGGGCTACGCTTTCCAGATTGAAATGAAATTCACGGCTCATAAGTGCGGATTCAAGATTGTGGAAGTGCCGATTGTCTTTGTGAACCGGGTGCTTGGTACGAGCAAGATGAATTCGAGCATATTCGGAGAAGCTGTATTCGGGGTGATACAATTGAAAGTGGGCAGTTGGTTTAAGAAATATCCGAAAGCCGTAGCGGAATAACTATGGGAAAGACGATAATCTATAACGCGGAGATTGCCAACGATGGTAAGCGTTGGCATGGCTATGTGGTGTTTGAGAACGAATTGATTACGGAGATAGGCGAAGGCGAGCCTTCGTCTGCCTTGCTGGAAAGCTGCGATGTCAAGGACGATGTCGACGGGGCGTTGGTGATGCCCGGAGTGATTGACGACCAAGTGCATTTCCGTGACCCGGGTTTGACGCATAAAGCGGATATTGAGACAGAATCGGCTGCGGCAGTGGCCGGCGGGGTGACTTCCTATATGGATATGCCTAATACGAATCCGCCGACAGTGACTCTTGATGCCCTTGAAGCGAAGAACCGCAGGGCGGCGGAAGTGTCGCTTGCCAATTTCGGATTTTTTGTCGGTGCGACCAACGATAATATCAATACGTTGCTTGCTGCCGACTATTCTTATACTCCCGGAGTGAAAGTGTTTCTTGGCGCGTCGACAGGCAATATGCTCGTCAACGACAGGGATGCGCTCAAGGCAATATTCTCGGAAGTGCCTGCCATTGTTGCCGTGCATTCGGAGGACGAGGCTTTGATAAGACGCAACCGTGAATACTACGTCAAGAAATTCGGCGAGAATTTGCCGGTGACGTTCCACTCGCTGATAAGAAGTACGGAGGTGTGCTATAAGTCGACGGCAAAGGCGGTGGAAATGGCTCATAAATATGGTACACGCCTGCATGTGCTGCATCTTTCCACGGCGCGCGAGCTGGAATTGTTCGATAACTGCCCGCTTAGTGAAAAGCGGGTTACGGCTGAGGTTTGTGTGCATCATCTCTGGTTCACCGACAGCGATTATGCCCGGTTAGGAAATTTGATAAAGTGGAATCCGGCTGTAAAGACATGGGATGACCGTGCTGCTTTGCGTACGGCTTTGACTCAGGGGTATATAGATATAGTCGCTACGGACCATGCCCCGCATCTTCTTTCGGAAAAGCAGGGCAGTTGCATCACGGCCGCTTCCGGCGGGCCGCTTGTCCAGCATTCGTTGCTCGTGATGCTCGAATTGGTAAGGCAGAATGTCTTTTCTTTGGAATTGGTAATCGAAAAAATGTGCCATGCTCCGGCGCGGCTTTATGGAGTGGTGAAACGCGGATATTTGCGTAAAGGCTATTATGCCGATATTGTTGTTGTCGACCGTAATGTGCCGTTCACGGTGCGGTCGGAAAACATATTGTCGAAGTGCGGTTGGTCGCCTTTTGAAGGGTACACGTTCCACAATACGGTAAAGCAGACTTTTGTCAATGGCAATCTTGTCTATGACCAAGGTACAGTGCTGAAAGATTCGAGAGGAAAAAGATTGAGATTCAATATAAAATAGAAATGTAATACAGATATGAGTGAAAATGTGCATAAAGGGCTTTCCGCAAAAGAAGTAGAGGAAAGCCGTGCGAAATATGGGGTGAATATTCTTACACCCCCGGAAAAGGAATCGGTATGGTCGCAATTTCTGGAGAAATTCAGCGATCCGTTGATTAAGATATTGTTGGTGGCTCTTTGCCTGTCGCTCGGCATCTCCTGCTATGAGGTGTTCGGCCTTGGCGACGGTCTGTATGTGTTTTTCGAGCCGCTTGGAATTTTTGTGGCGATAATTCTTGCTACGGTCATAGGGTTTGCATTGGAGTTGAATGCTAACAAGAAGTTCGAGATGCTTAATAAGGTCAACGACGATGTGCCTGTCACTGTGGTGCGCGACGGGAATGTGACGCAGGTGGCCCGCAAGGATATTGTTGTTGGCGACATCGTGATGCTCGGGACTGGAGATGAGGTGCCGGCCGACGGTACGCTTCTCGAAACGGTGTCGCTCAGCATCAATGAAAGCACGCTGACGGGGGAGCCGGTCATAAAGAAATCGCATCTTCCTGAAGAATTTAAGAAAGATGCCACATATCCTACGAATAAGGCGTTGCGCGGGACTACTGTTACCGAAGGCCACGGCGTGATGCGCGTGGATGCCGTGGGCGACGCTACGGAATATGGGAAAGTTTATGTGGCGGCACAGATTGACAACGGTGTGAAAACTCCGCTTACATTGCAGTTCGAGCGTCTTGGAAGCCTCATCTCGTATGCGAGTTATACGATAGGGGCATTGATTATCGTCGGCCGTCTGCTTATTTTCGATTATGGCGATTTCGACACGTTGCATTTCGTCAATTATGCGCTTTCAACGATAATGCTTGCCGTGACTTTGGTAGTCGTTTCCGTGCCGGAAGGGCTGCCTATGAGTGTGACGCTTAGTCTTGCATTGAGCATGCGCCGGATGCTTGAGACCAACAATCTTGTGCGGAAGATGCACGCTTGCGAGACGATGGGTGCCGCTACAGTTATTTGCACAGATAAAACCGGTACTCTGACACAGAATCAGATGCGGATATATAAGACAAGTTTCGCCGGGCTGGGCGGCAGCCAAAAGATGGATGGCGGCAACGAGGCCGGTATGATAGCCGAGGCTATCGCTGTGAATTCTACGGCATTCCTCGACAATAGCGAGGGCAAACCTAAGGTAATAGGTAATCCTACCGAAGGCGCATTATTGCTTTGGTTGAAGGATAATGGCATAGATTATCTGCCTTTAAGGGAGAGTGCGGAAGTGGTAGAACAGTTGCCGTTCTCCACGATGCGTAAATTTATGGCTACGGTCGTAAAGAGCAATGCCGTCAGCGGGCGGCGTGTGCTTTATGTGAAAGGCGCGCCGGAAATCGTTATGGCTATGTGCAAGAATTTTGCCGAAGGTGCGACTGAAGAGTCGCTGAAGGCAGAATTGCTCGGCTATCAGCAGAAGGCGATGCGTACTTTGGGTTTCGCTTGCCAAATACTTGAAGGCGACGAACCTGTAATCAAGGACGGCAAATTGGCTGCCGGCGATTTGCGCTTTATGGGAATCACGGCGATTGCCGACCCGGTCAGGGATGATGTTCCGGCTGCAATACAGGAAAGTCTTGATGCCGGTTTGCAGATAAAGATAGTTACAGGTGACACTCCGGGTACGGCGACTGAAATCGGCCGTCAGATAGGATTGTGGGACGATGCGGTGGATACCGACGCTAACCGTATCTCCGGCCCTGATTTTGCGGCGTTGCCCGATGACGAGGCGGCAAAGGCGGCAAAACGTATCAAGATAATGTCGCGGGCGCGTCCTACCGACAAGTCGCGGCTTGTTTCGCTTTTGCAGAAGCAGGGCGAGGTAGTGGCCGTGACCGGCGACGGCACAAACGATGCTCCGGCGCTGAATGCCGCTCAGGTAGGCCTTTCGATGGGCGACGGTACTTCGGTGGCTAAGGAGGCGAGCGACATTACCATCATGGACAATTCGTTCGCAAGCATTACCCGCGCGGTGATGTGGGGGCGTTCGCTTTATCAGAACATACAGCGTTTCATCTTGTTCCAGCTTACGGTGAATCTCGTGGCTTGCATTATCGTTCTTATCGGTGCATTCACCGGACAGGAGTCGCCGCTTTCGGTGACGCAGATGCTTTGGGTTAATCTAATAATGGACACTTTTGCGGCATTGTCGCTTGCTTCGCTTCCGCCTAACAAGGAAGTGATGAAAGACAAGCCTCGCCATATCAACGATTTCATCATCAACCGGGCGATGAAATGGTTCATAATCGGGGTGAGCGTGGTGTTCGTGTTTGTTTTGTTCGGGTTTATGCAGTATCTGAAATATACTGATTTGCCGCTTTCTGAGTTTTCGATAAGCGAATTCTTTGCGTCGTATTTCAGGTTTGACATTTCGCACGCTTCGATGACTGCATACGATTTGACTGTGTTCTTCACATTCTTCGTGTTCTTGCAGTTCTGGAATCTGTTCAACGCAAAATCGTTCGAGAGCGGGCATTCTTGTTTCGTGAAAATCAAGGACAGCAAAGTGTTCTTTATGACGGTGCTTCTTATCCTTGCCGGCCAGATAGTCATCGTGAATTTCGGCGGCATGATGTTCAATGTCACTCCTCTAAAATTGGTGGATTGGGTTATTCTGTTTGTCGCTTCGTCATTTGTGATGTGGATTGGTGAGATTGTGCATCTGATTTATCGGATTAGGTATAAATCGCATTAATGCAAATATAAGAATGGGATTGCTATACAATAATAAAAAGAAACAGGATTTGGTGGTCCTTGACGAGCAGAAATTGGAGAACGACGAGGGTAAGGAATACGGTTTTGTCCTGATTCCTGATGTTGAGGAAGGCTCTGCTGATTCAGACAAGGACGAAAATAAGGGTTAGATTGCTACGCGCATGGTGTATTCGTTGATTTTGACAATGAATATGCCGTGCGTGTTTAGCGTTAGCTCGAATGTCCCGGGATTGATTGTCGTTTGAGAGATTATTTGCCCGAGGATTGATAGTACTTTGATAGACGACTTTACAGGCGTTTGAATTATCAGTGTGCCGGGGCGGGTATATACTTCTATCCCATTGTTAGCTTTTGGGTTGTTGACAGTTTTCCCTGACACTTCTGTCTGTGATTCTTTCCATGCATATCGTGACTGTGCTTGCAGGTCGCTTGCAAGTATCATAAGTGCAGCCGTTATGCAGAGAAAGATTTTTTTCATATTGATTTGTAAATTCACTGCAAACTTACGGAAATTTGAGGAAAAATCTGTAAGTTTGCCCTATAAAGTTTAATTACCTATGAAATCTATTTCTAAAATCATTTCAGCCCTGACTGTGGCTGGTGTTTGTTGTGTTGCCGATGTCGGAGTGTCGGCCGGTGTGCGTGTCGATGACCTTGGTGTCGAGGTATATGCCTTGGGATTTTCCCGTGAATATTCTTATAGCGACAAAGCCGCCGGGTTTTACTATGGGATGACCGGCGTGAATGATTGGGACAATTTCTATGCCGGTTGGAATATCCGTGCGAAACGCATTTTCTCGGACTACCGTTTGTATGTCGATGGCGAGGCTCTGGATCGTCAATCTGTCAATACGGTTGTCTATCCCGACAGGTTGGAGCGCATATATCCGAATGCCCATGAGGCATTCTATATGGTGGATGGCCGCAAGGTGTTGTACGTAGAGGTGGATGCGGTCGACGGTGATACAGTCGGGATAGAATTGCTTGGCGAGAATATATCAAAGGGCAGGCAAGACGGTGGAAGCGTGGTGTATGACGCAAAGGAGTCGGCCGACAATGTGGTGCGTGTTGCGGTTGTCGATGCCGGTTCAGCTTTCGGTTTTGACGGAAATGTGGTAACAAGTAGTGCAAAGTCAGGCGGTTTTGTGATAGCTTTCGGCTCGGAGGAAGAAAGCAGCGCTTTGGTCGATGAGTTCCGTAAGGATGGTGATAAATGGCTGATGGAGCGCAAAGACAGAATGCAGGCTTTGCTCGACAGAAACGCTATTTCTTCTGATAATGAGATGCTGGTCAACGCATTGTCGTGGATTGAGCTTACTGCTGACGAGCTGGTTACACGGCAGCACGGCGGATGGGGCATCTATGCCGGTTTCCCTTGGTTCACGGATTTCTGGGGGCGCGATATGTTCATAGCAATGCCGGGCATTGTGCTTTGCACCGGGCAGTTCGACGTGGCGCGCGACATTTTGCTCTCGTTTGCCAAATATCAAGACTTGAACCCCGATTCAGAGACTTACGGTCGTGTGCCTAACCGTCTGAATCTTGACGGAGTGCTTTATAACACCACGGACGGTACGCCGCGTTTCGTGATGCAGGTTTATGATTACCTGCGCTATACAGGCGATAAGGAATTCATAAAGAAGATATATAAGAACGTGAAGATTGCAACTGACGCTTCGATTGCGAAGTATACTGACGATAAAGGCTATCTGACGCACGACGATGCCGACACTTGGATGGACGCCCGCCGACAAAGCAAGTATCCGTGTTCGCCGCGTGGCAACCGTGCGGTGGATATTCAGGCGTTGTGGTACAGTCAGCTGACTGAGGCTGCCGAACTCGCGGATTATATGGGTGAGGATGATGATGCCGCGCGGTGGAGAAGGCTTGCCGACAAATTGGTGGCTAATTTCAGGAATGATTTCGTGGATAAGGATAACAATTTGCTCTACGACCATCTGAATGCCGACGGGACACCCGACCGCCAGTTGCGGCCGAACACTATGTATGCTTACGAAATGCTTCAGGATGATTCGGTGGCGATGAACGACATGCGTAATTTGTGGAGCAAGCTGGTTTACCAATGGGGCGTTTCCACTCTCGACCAATATGACGACCAATTTCATCCATATCACGAGCTATGGCACCGTTATCACAAGGACGATGCTTATCATAACGGTACGGTCTGGCTGTGGCTCAATGGTCAGGCGATGCAGCGTATGATTGAATTTGGGCAGGCTGAAAAGGCTTACGCGTTGTTCAACACTATGTTGCAGCAGTCGATGTCGTTTGGCGCGGTGGGCAGCTTGTCGGAATGTGCCGACGCTTGGTTGCGTCCGGGACAGGATTGGGTAAGGTTGAGCGGCACTTTCTTGCAGGCATGGAGCAACGGCGAGCAGATACGCGCATGGAAACAGTGGTTCGTGGGGATACGTCCGGATATGCTTTCCGGAAAGGTTACGGTAGCCCCGCGTTTGCCGTATCTTTGTTCTGACTTGGAGGAAACGGTATGCGTGGCTGACGGTGAAATCCGGTTCAGAAGCGAGAGTGATATGTCGAGAACGCGTTATGCGTATGAGTGGACAGGCTCGGGACAAATAGTTCTTGATGTTGATATCGATTTGTTCAGTAATTTTACTGCGCCGCTTGCGCCGGGAGCGCGTTTGGAAATAGATATTTACGGTGATAAATTATTGGCAAAGGTGATTGAAAAGGGCGGAGGTGTCAGAATGACGTATGAAGCTGACGACTTTGACGACGAGAAAGCGGCTTATGCGCAGCGTTGCAGCAATTTCTTTGCCGGAATTGAGTTTGCGGAGCCGTGCTATCGTGAAAACGTCAAGTCATTGTCGCGCTATTTCGACCCTCCATTGGATTACCAGAGCATTGAATGATAAAAATGTGTTGATATATGAGACGGTTTTGGATATTGTTTGCGTTTGTAGCAGTCGCTTGTTTCTACGGTTTCGCCCAGCAGGCACTGTGGAGCGGGGCGGCGTTGAAGTCGCCGGAATTGCGTGCCGACAGGTCGGCGGTATTCCGTCTGTATGCTCCTGAAGCCGACAGCGTGAGCGTTTCCTGCGATTTTCTGTTTGAGTTTGTCAATTCAAACAGACCGCAATATACGAAGAAAATGGAAAAGGACAGCATCGGGGTTTGGACATACACTACGCCTCCTATGCTTGTTCCTGAATTGTACAGCTATTCGTTTTTTGTTGACGGAGTTAAAACTCTCGACCCGTCGAATGTGTTTGTTAACAGGGACGTGGCTACGCTTTCCAACTATTTTATCGTGAAAGGCGGACGTGGCGACTTGTACAGTGTGAATGATGTTCCGCACGGCACGGTCTCGCGGGTGTGGTACTATAGCGAGAGCCTGAAGATGAACCGCCGTATGACTGTCTATACCCCTGCGGGATATGAGCAAGGCGGCGCAACCTATCCGGTGCTTTATCTTTTGCATGGCATGGGTGGCGACGAGGAGGCATGGATTTCTTTGGGACGCACGGCGCAGATACTCGATAATCTGATTGCTTCGGGGAAAGCGAAGCCGATGATTGTTGTGATGCCCAATGGAAATGTTTCGCAGGAGGCCGCTCCGGGCGAGACTCCCGGACGTATCGACCAGCCTGTATTCAACCTGCCTAAAACGATGGATGGTGGAATGGAACGCTCGTTCACTGACATCGTGGAGTTTGTCGAGCGCACCTACCGTGTGGACAAATCGAAGCAGGGCAGGGCGATTGCGGGACTGTCGATGGGCGGTTTCCACTCGTTGCATATATCGAAATTGCATCCTGACATGTTCGATTATGTGGGATTGTTCTCGGCCGCGATATTTCCGTCAGATGCTCCGAATGGCGATACGGCTTCCGATGTGTATGCCGATATGGAGGGCAGGCTGAAAGTGCAGTTCGCAAATCCTCCCAAACTGTATTGGATAGGCATCGGCCGTGACGATTTCTTGTATAAGGCAAATACGGAATACCGCGGTATTCTCGACCGCATTGGCGCGGAATACACCTACTACGAAACCGGAGAGGGGCATATCTGGCGGAACTGGCGCATCTACTTGTCGGAATTCGTGCAGTTGCTGTTCAGGTGAGATAGTCTACAGCACGGGGCTGAGGAGGCGGATGAACGACTCTTTCAGTTTCTGTGTGAACGGACGGTGACGCCATGCGGTGGATGTGATTCGTGTGGAATTTTCAATGTCGGCAAGGAATATTTCCTTCATCCGTGCGTTGATGGTCTTGCTGTAGATAAACGCATTGCATTCGAAATTGTATTCCATGCTGCGGAAATCGAAATTGGTAGAGCCGGTAGTGGAAATTTCGTCGTCGATGATTATTGACTTTGCGTGAAGCATCCCCGGCTCGTAGAAATAGATTTTTATTCCGGATTTAAGGCATTGCCCTATATATGAGCCTGATGCAAGCCGCAGCATTATGGAGTCGGGTTTGCGTGGAATGATTATTCTTACGTCAACTTTCGAGAGAGCCGCGGTCTGCAACGCTTTGAGCAGGCTTTCGGTGGGCAGGAAGTAAGGCGTTTCTATGTAGATTAGTTTTTTAGCGTTGCTTATGGCTTTCAGGAACATAAGAGCGATGTTGTGCCATTGTCCGAAGGGCCCGCTGGTCATTATTTGTATTCCCGCTTCATCGCCGATGGCGGGGGCATAGTTGGATATTTCCTCGTTGAAAGGCGGTAATCCCATAAAAGCCCAATCGGAACCGAAAGAGTAGGCAAGTCCGAATATGCATTTGCCTTTCAGCCGCAGGTGCGTGTCACGCCAAGTGTTTCCGGGGGTGCTGATATAACGGTCGGCTATGTTCATTCCGCCTATATATCCTGTTTCTCCGTCAATAACTACTATTTTGCGGTGGTTGCGCCAATTTATCCTTGTGGCAAATTCCGGGAATGTGACTTTGAAAAATGGATGTACTTCTATGCCGGCTTCTGCCATTTCCCGATAAAACCGTTTGCTTACCTTGAAGCATCCTACGTGGTCGTAGATTACTCTGACTTCTACTCCTTGTTTGGCTTTTTCGATTAGTATATGGCTTATTTCCTTGCCTATGTTGTCGTCTTCGAATATGTAGAATTGCAGGTCTATGTATTTTTTAGCATTCGTAAGGTCGTCGATGAGGCGGGCGAACATTTCTTTTCCTTCGGTGAATATTTCTACATCGTTGCCCGGGAAATATATAGAGCCTGTGAGCGACTGGCCTAATTTCACAAGCTGTTTGCTTTCGTTGGAAAGTGGAAGTTTTGGTATTTCGACTTGCTTTATCCTTTCCTTGCGCATCAGCTTACGCCGCATCCGTTTCGATATTACTGCTTTTATCTTGATGCTGCGCCCGAAAAACAAATATAATGCCAGTCCTATCACCGGCAGGAACATAAGCACTGTCACCCACGCCAAGGAGCGTACAGGATTGCGGTTCTCGGATATGACCACATAGATTACCGACAGGATAGTCGCAGAATAAACGATTATTGCGGCGATGCCAATCCATTGGTATGGGGTGATGAGTGCTATCATGACGGAATGAATGTGTTCAATAAATTCATTTGCTAAATTATGAAAAAGTCAAAACGATTCCAAAAAAACGGATAATAATTTGTCTTTCCGATGAAAATTTTTAATTTTGCGGTGTTAGAAGTATCGGTATGTTGAAAAAGAAACTTATGGCATTAGGATGTATGCTGCTGTGCAGTGCGTTCGCGTTTGCCGATGTGGTTGCCGAGGGCGCGTCATCGTCTTCAGTTGCTGTTTCGTCAGCTTCCGGCACTTTGACCGTTAAAAACAATACAGGAAAAAGTGTCACTTTTACTGTCTATTCCATAACCGGACAGGCAGTTAAGACGGTTACATTGAAATCCGACAGTACGACTATGGCTCTGCCGCAGGGCTTTTATATAGTTAAAAGTGAAGAAGGAACAGTGAAAGTTGTAGTTAAGTAGCCTGTGCGGATAGATTGCTTGCAAAACTATTAATAACTTATATTCATTTATTTATGTCAAGTATTGTTGTACGATTTCTTGCCGCGTCGACCGTGGCTTCTGTTGCCACGTTTTCTCCGGTTGCGGTAAATTCTCAAGCATTACCCAGAATATCCGATGCCGTCCTCGATGCGTATCCTGTCTATTCCGGTGATGACCTTGAACTTAAAGTGGATGATGCCGGCACTCATTTCAGGTTGTGGTCGCCGGGCGCGGAAAATGTGAGATTGAATTTATATACCGACGGTCTGAACGGCTCAGCTTACTGTACGGTTGAAATGAAAAAGGATGTGGCCGGCACGTGGGCTTATTCCTTTCCTGAGAAACTGTATGGTAAATTCTATACTTTCCAGATATGTATGGATGGCAAGTGGCTTAAAGAGACACCGGGAGTATGGGCGAAAGCTGTGGGTACCAACGGCTACCGTGCCGCGGTAATTGATATGGAGCGGACAAATCCTGAAGGATGGGAGCAAGATAAATATGTAGTTACGCCAAACCAGACTGATGCGGTAGTCTACGAGATGCATCACCGTGATTTCTCTGTGCATGCCAATTCCGGAATAGTCAATAAGGGTAAATTTGTCGCTATGCTTGAGCCGGGAACGGTATCGCCTGACGGGGAAAAGACTGGTATCGACCATTTGAAGGAGCTCGGAGTGACTCATGTCCATATTTTGCCATCATACGATTTTAATTCAGTGGACGAGGCAAGGCTTATCGACCGTCAATATAATTGGGGATATGACCCTATCAATTATAATGTGCCGGACGGTTCTTATTCCACTAATCCTGCCGACCCCGCAACCCGTATCCGTGAGATGAAAGAGATGGTCAAGGCATTGCACGATGCAGGCATCGGTGTTATTATGGATGTGGTATACAACCACACTGCCGTGAACGATGATTCCAACTTCTCGCTCACTGCTCCGGGCTATTATTACCGCCATAATCCCGACGGTTCGTACAGCGACGCTTCCGGCTGCGGCAACGAGACTGCTTCCGACCGCCGCCAGATGGGCGATTTTATTGTCAATTCCGTGAAATATTGGACAGAAGAATACCATATCGACGGTTTCCGTTTCGATTTGATGGCCATCCACGACACGGAGACGATGAACCGGGTTGCAGAGACTGTCCGCGCGATTAATCCTTATGCTGTGATTTACGGTGAGGGTTGGTCGGCCGGCGACAGCCGTTTGCCGGTAGAGAGGCGCGCGCTGAAAGAGAATGTGGCTAAAATGAAGGGAATAGCGGTGTTCAGCGACGACATCCGCGACGCTGTCAAAGGGCATTACAGCCGTGAGGAGGACCGTGGCTTTGCTTCCGGCAAGCCGGGGTTGGAAGAAACCGTGAAAATAGGCATCGTGGCCTCTACTGCCCATCCGCAGGTGGATTATTCCAAGGGTAACAATTCTAAATTCGCATACGCAACTTCGCCGGAACAGATAATGAATTACGTTTCGTGTCACGACGACCTTTGTCTTACGGATAAAATGCGTAAGTCGATGCCTGATGCGACGGATTCGGTGAGGATGCGTGTAGCGCGGTTGGCACAGACAATCGTGTTCACTTCGCAGGGCACTCCGTTCATGTTTGCCGGCGAGGAGATTTTCAGGGATAAGAAAGGAGTCCATAATTCATTTAAGTCGCCTGATGAGGTGAACGCCATCGATTGGAGTCTGAAACGTAAAAATCGTGAGCAGTTTGACTATTACCGCAATCTTATTGATTTGCGGCGCAGCCATCCGGCTTTCCGTATGACAAATGCGGATGATATAGCCAAGCATATTGTATTCGATGATGTGAAAGTTCCGAATTTGATTTCATACGCCATCAAGGACAATGCGAATGGTGATGAATGGGAAGAGATAAGAGTTGTGTTCAACGGTAGCGAGAAGCCGCAGACGGTGAAAGTGCCGAAAGGCGAATGGACTGTGGTTGCGGCCGACGGTAAGCTCGACAAGAACGGCTTGGGCACGATGAAAGGCGGAAAGGTGGAGGCTGCTCCGCAAGCCGCCCTTATCCTTGTCAGGTAAATAGCTGTTGAATGTTAGAATCATAAAGCGCTTGCTGGAAAAATAAGCAGGCGCTTTTTGTTTGTCTGGAATTAATAGTTATATTTGTATGTGTTAAAGGATATAAGGATGAAAGCGAGGATTTTATTGGCGCTGTTTTGCATATTCGCTTTTAATGCGGTGGCATTTGCTACGGTGCGCAGCTATTCCACGGAATTGATAGAGTCGGACATATGGCGGTGTGAGGAGGAAAAGTATCAGGATATGCCAAGATTGGGAAATGACGGCAAAATCGAGGCAAAACTTGGCACGGCTTCCGCTACCGGTAGCAATACTCAACTGCACATTTATCTTTGTACTATAAGAGAGGTAAATGAAGATATATTATCTCCGAGCATTATGGGGATGTGCAGAGGCATTCATAGAAAAGGGGATGCCGTTAAAGGCTATTCTGCCACAGTGTATTTGGAGAATGGCGAGTCTTTTCTCTCTACCGATGCCTCCCTTGTTAATGCTACAACCGATTCTGAATTGAAGTTTCTCGGCATTCTTGCTGTAATGCTTGAACTTGAAAGCTTGTCGAGCAGCGAATCCTATAAATACGACCATGATGGGTGGCAGGCACATGTGCTTAACAGTTTTGCGTCGAGCGACATTGTGAAAATCGTGGTTAACGGGCATACATACAATCTTTCCGGATTCGACACGGCCGACACGCTGCGGAGCATGTTCGCAGAGTTGTATAAAAAGACTGGAAACAGCTGGCTGCGTTTCTATTCGGCAGGTGGAAGCTCTCCATCGCACAGTCCCAAATCGGCTGCGTCGGCCTATATAACGAAAATCCGCACGGAGCATAATCTCGCGGAATACGGCGAGCGCGGCATGAGGGTGGCATTGAATTTCACAGTGTCGGGCATGAAAGGCAAGACTGGTATGGCCGTAGCTTATTTTTATGATGCCGATACCGGCGAGGCATTGCCCGACAAGAATGGGCGGTACTGTACTACTGACGGAAAGGTTTCGGCACGCTCGGAGTTCACTCCTCCGTACGATACGACAGAAGAAACCAATTTCCGTATTTTCATTCCTCTGAAGGAGTTGGACCTCAATTCTGCTGACGGACCACGGAATTTGGAGGTAAAAGTGCATATCCTTGATTCGGATTGGAATGTGTTATGCAAGAGCGAATGGCTGTATTTCAATTGCCGTTTCGACCCGAATAAGTATCCGTATATGTTCACTCAGGCGATGTGATATGGTTTCAGCTTCCATAGTCACTTATAATACCGGTTGCGGAGAATTGCGGCGTTGTATTGATTCATTGCTGTGCAACGGCGTTTCTGTCATATATGTGAGCGACAATTCTCCTGACGACAGTTTGCGTGGCTTTTGTGACACTATTGCCAGTGTGGAGTACATTCATAATGACCGTAACATAGGTTATGGGGCGGGACATAATGTTGCGATAAGAAGAGCGCGGCAAATTGGCTCTGGCTATCATCTGGTGATAAATTCCGATGTGTATTTCGGAGAAGGCGTAATCGGCAGGATAGCGTCGTATATGGATGCGAATCCTGATGTGGCGCAGGTAATCCCCAATGTGGTTTATCCGGACGGTAGGTTGCAGTATGTAGTCAGGCTTTTGCCTGTTCCTGCCGACCTGATTTTCCGCCGTTTCATACCGCGGAAGATTGCGGAGAAAAGAAATTACCGTTATTGTCTGGAGTTTTTCGACCATAAGCGTCCTGTCAATGTCGCTTATCATCAGGGCAGTTTCATGTTTTTCAGGATGGAATGTTTCGACAAGGTTGGATTGTTTGACGAACGTTTTTTCATGTATCCGGAGGATATAGACATCACGCGCCGCATGCACCGGTATTACCGTACGATGTTTTTCCCGGATGTGACAGTCGTGCATGCCCATCGTGCGGCATCTTACAAAAGTTGGAGGATGCTTATGGTGCATATGGTTAATATGATTAGGTATTTCAACAAGTGGGGCTGGTTTTTCGATAAAGAACGTAGCGAGTGGAATAAACGGCTGCTTGGGGAACTTGGATATGAAAAGTGAGTTGTCTTGATTGTTTTTCACTTGTCTTGCACTATCTTTGCAGAGTGAAACGGTATGTTTTGCCGTGTAAAACTCGAAAATATGGGTGGCAAGATTATTGAATATAAGAAAGTCGAAATAACACGTAAGGAACTGATTGTCCTTAAGAATGTAGATTTTTCGCTTGAGGAAGGTGAGTTCGCTTATCTTATCGGGCGTGTCGGCAGCGGAAAAAGCAGTCTGTTGAAGACTATGTATGCTGAAATTCCGGTTACGGAAGGAAGTGCCCGTGTGTTCGATTATGATTTGACATCGATCCGCCGTAAAGATGTGCCGATGTTACGCCGTCGTATAGGAATCGTTTTCCAAGATTTCCAGCTTCTGACAGACCGTTCCGTCTACGACAATTTGCTTTTTGTGCTGAAGGCCACCGGCTGGAAATCCAAGCAGGAGATGGACGACCGTATTGAAACGGTGCTTAAGGGCGTGGGCATGACTAACAAGTCGTATAAGATGCCCCATGAGCTGTCGGGCGGAGAGCAGCAGCGCATTGCCATTGCGCGGGCGTTGCTCAACAAGCCGGAGCTGATTCTTGCCGACGAGCCGACCGGCAACCTCGACAACGCCACTGGTCGGCAGATAATGGAATTGCTTCATAAGATAAGCAGCGAGGGCACGGCGGTTGTAATGGCTACGCATAACATGCAATTGACAAGCGATTTCCCTGCGAGAGTTGTGAAATGCGAGAATAAGAACGTGGCGGAAGTATGATATTATTGTGAAATATTTTTAATACAGTTGTTTAGTAGATTTATTGAAAATGAAGGTTCTTAAATTTGGAGGGACTTCGGTAGGTTCCGCAGAGAGGATAAAGTATGTTGCGGATTTGGTGTCCGGACGTGGTAAGAATATAATAGTGCTGTCGGCAATGGCAGGGACTACTAATACTCTTGTGGAAATATCCGATTATCTATATAAAAAGAATGTTGACGGTGCAAAAGAAACAATCAACATTCTTGAACGGAAGTACTTCCAGACCATTGCGGAACTCTATGACGATGAACATTTGCGGAGCGAGGCGGAGCGTGAAATCAAGGCCTGCTTCAACTACATACGCTCGATGACGAAAGATATATTCACTTCGTTCGAGGAGAAGGAAATTCTTGCGCAAGGGGAGATAATGTCGACTGTAATGATGAATCTTTACCTGCATGGGAAAGGTGTGAAGTCGGCTTTGATACCTGCTCTTGAGTTCATGCGTACCGACAAGAACGGAGAGCCGGACACGCAATTTATCAAGCAGCGTCTTAATAATTTGCTGGACGAGCATCCGGAAGCCGATTTGTATATCACCCAAGGCTATATATGCCGGAACGCATACGGGGAAATTGACAATCTGCAGCGTGGAGGGAGCGACTATTCGGCTTCGCTTGTAGGTGCTGCCGTAGGTGCGGAAGAGATTGAAATATGGACAGACATTGACGGGATGCACAACAACGACCCGCGCTATGTGGAAGGGACAAAACCTGTCGAGAAGCTGAATTTCGAAGAGGCAGCCGAACTGGCGTATTTCGGGGCTAAGATTTTGCATCCTATGTGTGTGCAGCCTGCCAAGCATTCCAACATACCTGTGAGGCTGCTCAACACGATGGACCCTTCGGCAAAAGGCAC
Organism: uncultured Porphyromonadaceae bacterium; assembly: GCA_900550025.1. Lineage (GTDB taxonomy): Bacteria > Bacteroidota > Bacteroidia > Bacteroidales > Muribaculaceae > Limisoma > Limisoma gallistercoris. Next base: position 63,500 of record URQP01000001.1, read on the forward strand.
GCTGATAGGCAACGACACTGACGGCCGCGGCATAAAAGCTATTGCCGCGAAGGACAATATCGTGGCCATAAGGATACGGTCGGGCAGGATGTTGCTCGCATACGGTTTCCTGAGGAAAGTGTTCGAGACGTTTGAAGCGCATAAGACCGCCATCGATATGGTAGCTACTTCCGAGGTGGGCATCTCTCTGACAATAGATTCCGATAAGAATCTTGAGCCTATATTGGAAGATTTGAGGAAGTTCGGCACAGTCGACTATGATAAGGATATGGTGATAATTTGTGTGGTCGGAAGTTTCGACTGGCGTAACTGCGGGCTGGAAGCGGATGTAATCAACGCGTTGAAAGACATTCCTGTGCGTATGATTTGCTATGGCGGCAGCGACCACAACATATCGTTCCTTGTGAGAAAAGAAGACAAGGTCAAGGCATTGAACCTGTTGAGTAAGAATTTGTTTGACTAAAACATATATTATATGGCATATTTCCCTATAGAAGAATTCAGGAAACTGGAAACGCCTTTCTATTATTATGATATGGATTTGCTGCGGCGCACATTGCAAACCGTTGCGGAGTTTTCCGGCAAGCATGGCTTTCATGTGCATTATGCCGTAAAGGCCAATTACAATCCGAAGATACTGGAAGCGGTCAGGGAATACGGATTCGGTGTGGATTGCGTGAGCGGGGGTGAAATCGAGGCGGCTCTGGCTGCTGGTTTCTCGGGCGATTCCATTATGTTTGCCGGTGTGGGCAAAACCGATAGAGAGATAGAATTGGCATTGGAAAATAATATAAGGTGCTTCAATGTCGAGTCGTTGCCCGAACTGGAGAATATCAATTCGATAGCCTCGCGGATGAACCGTATGGCACACGTCGCAGTCCGTGTGAATCCTAATATCGACGCGCATACCCATCATTATATCACCACGGGCCTGCAAGAAAACAAATTCGGCATAAGTGTGGAGTTGCTTGACGAATTTGTAGGGCGCGCATTGGCTATGGGCAATGTTGATTTGTGCGGTGTGCATTTCCATATAGGGTCGCAGATTCTCGACAATGAGCCGTTCGAGATGCTTTGTGACAAGGCGGCCGAAGTGCTTGCATGGATGGAGAAAGCCGGCGCTTTGATTACCATAGTGGATGTAGGCGGCGGTCTCGGAATTGATTATGATGCTCCGGATGAGAATCCGGTACCCGGTTTCGAACGCTATTTCAATACTTTTGCCGAACATTTGCGCCTAAAGCCGGGACAGCAGCTGCATTTTGAGCCAGGACGCTCCCTTGTGGGACAATGCGGTTCGCTGATTACGAAAGTGCTGTATGTGAAAGAGGGGCTGTCCAAGAAATTTGCCATTGTCGATGCCGGGATGACGGATTTGTTGCGTCCGGCACTGTATCAGGCTCATCACGAGATAGAGAATATAACTTCACATAGCGCGGTCGATGACGTTTACGATGTGGTCGGCCCGGTTTGTGAATCTTCGGATTGTTTTGCTACCGACGAGCGTTTGCCGCTTGTCTCAAGAGGAGACTTGTTGGCTATCCGCTCGGCAGGAGCATACGGCGAGGCGATGGCATCTCATTATAATTGCCGTAAGCTCCCGGCAAGCGTCTTTTCTGACGGAATCTAAAAGGCTTCTTCAATCGCTGATACCAAAGATGATGCAGATTGTACTCCCGGTTTGCGCCATAGCATCTGGCCTCCTTTGAATAGCATCAGTGTGGGTACGGATTGTATTTGGTAAGCTGAAGATAGTGCTTGGTTTTGGTCCACATCTATTTTAATGATGCGTGCCTTGTCGCCGACTCTCGCTTTTACTTCTTCGAGAATTGGATGCATGCGTTGGCACGGACCGCACCATGTTGCGTAGAAGTCGACTAATGTCGGTTGGTTTGAAGAGATTAAGTCTTTGAATTTTTCTGACATGATTTTAAATTTTTAATGTTTGTCTGTTATGAAAACGGATTAATATATGAAATGGTTCATTCAAACAGATGGCAGTTGGTTGAAAAATAAATTTTATGGCCCGATATATAAACCTGAAAGGTATGGGCGTGGCTTTGATTACGCCTTTCAGACAGGATAAGTCTATTGATTTTCCGGCTCTCGCCCGTCTGCTGGAGCATATCATACGTAATAATGCCGATTACATCGTTGTGCTTGGCACTACGGCTGAAACAGCTACATTGACAGAGGAAGAAAAAGAGGCTGTCCGGACGTTTGTGGTGGAGCGTGTTAATCGCCGTGTGCCGCTTGTCCTTGGTTTGGGCGGAAACAATACGAAGGCGATTACCGACAGTTTGCAACGTGATGATTTTTCTGATTTCTGCGCCATACTCTCGGTAGTTCCTTATTATAATAAGCCTTCACAAGAAGGTATGTATCAGCATTATAAGGCAATTGCGGAGGCTTCTCCTCTTCCGGTCATTCTTTATAATGTGCCCGGACGTACAGGCGTGAATATGACAGCGGAGACTACTTTGCGTCTTGCACGCGATTTTGAAAATATCGTCGGTATCAAGGAAGCGTCGGGCAACATCACCCAAATGGACGACATTATTAAAAATAAACCTGACGATTTCGTTGTAATTTCCGGTGACGATGGAATTACTTTTCCTTTGATGACGCTTGGCGCAGTTGGCGTTATTTCTGTGATAGGCAATGCGTTCCCTTACGAGTTCGGGCGTATGGTGCGACTGGCTCTCGATGGCGATTATCACCGTGCGTTGATGATACACCATCGTTTTACGGAATTGTTCAGCCTTCTTTTTGTTGACGGCAATCCGGCGGGAGTGAAATGCGTGCTTAATGCCAAAGGATTCATAGAGAATGAGCTGCGTCTTCCGCTTGTCCCTACAAAAATCACCACATACCAGCGAATCCGGGAAGTATTGCGTAAATTAGAGGAGTGAAAAGGTAGTGATGGTATTGCAGGTTTGATATTATTGCATTACCTTTGCATCACTTTTTGGAGGAAATGTTTTTTGGGGTCCAGTAGCTCAGCTGGATAGAGCAACAGCCTTCTAAGCTGTGGGTCGTGGGTTCGAATCCCGCCTGGATCACCGGATTGAAACCGTCTGCCTGTCGTCAATACATGGCGGACGGTTCGTTTTTTTATTGATTGCGTTCTATCGGGTCGGATAAGGGATTAAGGTCGGCTGGCGGTGTGGCTTGCGTTTTCTCCTTTTGCTTGGAGGGTTTCCGGACGATGGTGTCGGCTTTCATTTTTTCTACTTGGAGTATGAATTGTTCCATTTTTGCGGTCTCTTCCGGTGTAAGCGGTTTCGCCGTATATCCTCCGTCTTTGATGAAATGGTTGATGGCAAGGAATGCTGCAATTATTATTGCAAACGAAAATAGTCCTATGCGTTCCGGTTTGGAAAGCCGTTCCATAATGGTTATCCTATTATTTCGATTATTTTGTTTACCAATACTGCAGCTACAAGCAAAGGGGCAATATAGCGTATGGAGAACAATACGACCGGCACTATCCGTGAACGGACAGTCCCTTTATTAGTCATCTCTTCATTAAGAAATGACTTTGGCAGTATGTGGCCTACATAGATGCATACGGAAATGGCAACTAATGGCAGCATTATGTTGGAAGTGAAATAATCGAGGGCATCGAATATTGTCATTTCGAAAATACGGATGTTGTCCCATGGACCGAGCGATAGCGAGCATATCGCGCTGAGCAGGAATAACGGTAGCAATACTATATAGCAAGATTTACGCCGCGACCATCCGAATGCGCCGGACAGGAACGCTATGTCGACTTCGGCGAGCGACACTGTCGATGTGAGGGCCGCGACGACAAGCAGGAAGAAGAACAGTATCGACCATAGTTGCGTGAATGGCATTTGCATGAAAATTTCCGGCAATGTGGCGAATACAAGGGTGGCTCCTTCCGTAGAGCCGGTTATCCCGAAGGCTTTTACGGCAGGGAATATGGTAAGTCCCATCAGTATAGCGACAACGAACACTAAGCCTGATACGGTGAAGGATGTGCGTCCTAACCGGGTGGAAGCAGGATAGTATGATGAATAAGTGACCAATATCCCCATACCCAAGCTTAGGGAAAAGAAAGCCTGTCCGACAGCGTTAATCAGTACGTTTCCGTCTAATTTGGAGAAATCGGGCTTCAAGAAAAATTCCACGCCTTCTTTCGCGCCGGGCAAGGAAAGGGAAATGCAGCAAAATACTATCAGTATTATGAACAGTAGGGGCATTAGCAGATTGGACATTTTCTCAATGCCTTTCTGCACGCCTTGTAGCAGAATCACAAGATTGAGTATTATCATCAATGCTGTCCAGAATAAAGGCCTCCATCCGCTTTGTAGCGATTGCTCCATTACGGACGAGAAACGGTTGGCATTGTCTATCCCGGTATAAAGCTCTCCGGTGATTGACATCCACAGGTATTCGAGTGTCCATCCGGAAACTACTATATAGAACGAAAGGATGAGATATGAGGCTACGACTGCCACCGCTCCTACAATCCACCAACGTTTTGCGGGTGACAGTTTGCGGAAAGAACCGACAGCGTCGCTGCCGCTTCCGCGCCCTAATGCAAATTCGGCGAGCATTACCGGAATGCCCATAAGAAGCACGCACAGCAGATAGACTATAAGGAATACTGAGCCTCCGTTGTCCTGCACCTCATTCGGGAAACGCCACACGGTACCTAATCCTACGGCAGAACCCAAGGTCGCCGCTATCACGCCTAATTTTGAGGCGAATTGTGTTTTTGTGCTACTCATAATGTTATCTTTTTTCTACCATCCTCCTGACGCTCCACCACCGCCGGTAGAGCCGCCACCGAAACTTCCTCCACCGCCGAAACCGCTGCCGCTCCCTCCGCCGAAGCCGCCTATGAAAGGAACTATTACCGGCACTTCGTCTTTGGGTACTGTATAGGAGAGATTTACGGTGTTTCCGCAGTTGCGGCATCTGAATGTTTTCACTCCTTTCCCTTCTCTCAGCGGGGATGGGTTCTGTATCAGCCTGTCGCCTACCAGCATCATTGCTTTCGTGTGACAGACAGGGCATTCTTGGTACGGAGTCCGTTTGTTGATGAACGGAAACACGTCCACTTCTCCGCATTTGTCGCATAGCCACACGTCATAGTCAACGGAATTGAGCCGCTCTTCCAAATCCTGAGCCGGGGTGAGGTATTTGTTGTCTTCTGTTTCCGATAATTTCCGCATTTTTGCTTTGCAGTTGGGGCAGGTTCTTCGTTTGTTGCGGCAGCGTTTTGAAGCTATTGCCGCAATCACCAAAGCCGGTAATCCCATCCCTAATGTGACGAAAGAAAGGACTAATGACGGTAATAATAGACGGCGCAGTCTGTAAAAGCGTTCATACGGGTCTTTCTTCCGGGTGCTTATTACAACGGCGAGTACATACACTAACAGTATGGATGCCACCCAACCGGCAACAGTGGAATATAGTTGCCACATCTTGCCGTTGTCGATAGCTATAGGGCGGTCGTTGGCATATTTTGACTTCAACTCTTCTACTGCGCCGGGAGTCGTAAGCACGTTATGGATATAGTCTGTTGCTTTAAGCATGCCGGTGTCGTAGTCTCCGTTGCGGAAATAGGGCACCATCAGTTGGCGTATTATTCTTCCGCATACTATGTCGGGCAACAGTCCTTCAGCTCCGTAGCCGGTACGTATCACGGCTTTCCGCTGATCTTCCACTACGAGTATCAGCAGGCCGTTGCTTTTGTCTTGTTTACCTATGCCCCAATGCTCGAACAGGCGTGTCGCGAAATCGTTGATTTCATCTTCCCCGATTGTCTTTACAATTACTGCCACGACTTCCGCGCTTGTCTTTTCCCAGATGTCGCCTATTGTGGAGTTTAGCCGGGCTTCTGCCTGTGTGGAGATTATTCCGTCGGGATTTGTCACGAATTTTGTCTTGTCTGCCAAATGCACATTCGGGATTTCATCCACTGTGTAAGCATATAGCGGCAATGCTGATAAGACTGAGCAGAGTAGAATTAATATCTTTTTTTTCATCGTTTTGTAGGTTTAAATTGCAGGGAGGCTCAATCCGTTGAGCTTGCGGAACAAATCGAGGGCATAGACATCGGTCATCCCTGAAATATGGTCGAGTACGGCTTGGATTTTGCCGTAGATGGTTGGGGCTGCCGTGTCGTATTGGTTGGGTACGCGGCTAAGCAGCAGCCGCGAATAGTTCTTTTCCGGATGGAGGACGGCATCGAGCAGGCGTTCGAGCAGGAATGAGATTATCCGGTTTCCGGCAAGCTCGATATCCACTACGTCGCTTGACGCGTAGATTTTTTCCCATGCTGTCGCCGAACATTGTGCGTATGCGTCGTGCGGCAGTTTTGCGATGTGGTCAATCAGGCATCCGCCGAACGAGCCTTGTAGTATCGCTTCTTCATTGTTGACGAACACTTTCGCGCACTCGCCGACCAGCTCGCCTATGACGCACGAGCGCATATAGGCAACTTTCTCATTGTTGTCGTCAATCATCCGTATCACGCCGCGCATTTTTTCTTTCCGTTCTTCCGTGAAGAAACTGAGCATCAGGTGCAATACGTCATGGCAACTGAGAATTTTCAGCTTGTGGGCATCTTCCAAATCCATAACCTGATAGCAGATGTCGTCGGCGGCTTCCATAAGATAGACTAACGGGTGGCGTGCATACACTCCTTTTGACTTTTCTATCAGCCCGAGTTCTTGCGCTACTTTTTTAAAGCAGTCGGCTTCCGAGCAGAAAAAGCCGAATTTCCCTTTTATGGGGGAATCGTAGGATGAATATGGATATTTTACGATTGAGGCGAGCGACGAGTATGTCATTGCGAGCCCGCCTTCTCTCCGTCCGCGGAATTGATGAGCCAGCAGACGGAAAGAGTTTGCGTTGCCGTCGAAATTGACCAAGTCGCTCCATTCTTCGTTGGTAACCATCGGTTTGACCGACAGTCCGTTGCCTTCCGAAAAATAAGTGGCTATGGTGCGTTCTCCGGAGTGCCCGAATGGGGGATTGCCCATATCGTGGGCAAGGCATGCGGCACCTACAATCTCTACGATATGCGTCAGCTTTTCAGCCGATGGAGTGCCTTCATAGCGCGGCATCAGCATGCCGCACACCTCGTTGGCGAGCGATTTCCCGACACTCGAAACTTCCAAACTGTGCGTCAGCCGGTTGTGTACGAATATGCTGCCCGGCAGTGGGAATACTTGTGTCTTGTTCTGCAATCTGCGGAATGGAGAAGAAAACACAAGGCGGTCGAAATCGCGTTGGAAGTCGCTTCTGGTTTGCGTAGTGTTGCTGCGGTAGCGTTCCATACCCAACCGCTTGCTGCAAATCAGTCGGCTCCATTCCATCCGGTTTTTATTATCTGTAATCTGCATCGTAAAATCTGTCTCAAACCATACAAAGATACTGCAAATCGGGGGCAAAACAATCAAACTTGTTTGAAATTGTTGTGCCGAGATGCAGCTTATCTTGTCCAAAGGCAAAATCGTTTGAAAAAGATTCTCTTTGATGGAGAAATGTTAGTTTGTGTCTACTTTATTAGACTCTTACATTGGCTGATGAAAATTTCGGTGTATAATTTTGCTCCTTTGTCATTCAGATGTGTCTGGTCTTTATAATATTCAGGATGTTCCAAAAACATTGGAATCTGGCTGTTGTCGATGTAAGTTATGCTATAATCGCTGCATAATTTCTCCATCAACTGGTCGGCTTGTGTTTTTTCTTTGTCGATTAGAAATTTAGGAGAGTCTACTAAAATCAAAGTAACGCCTTTTTCTTTGATTCTTTTTAATGTGGCTTCAAACCGCTTGAATTTTGTGATGCTTATGTCGCTGTCTGGTGTAGTTGCCGTGTCAAGCGACATATTTTTTGCAGTTGCGTACAATGGTGCATATCCCTTGCTTGTGTCTGCTGCTGACGACCGGTTAAGATAACGTGCGGTTATTGATAGTAAAATTGAGTTATAACGGTAAATGTTGCTGTTCAACCGTACGTATTCGCTCCATGGCAGTTCTTCTTCTATTGTGCTGGTTATCCATTTGTTCTTCCCATAGTAAGGGTACATGTCTTCCAGAGGGTCATATATTCCGGAATAAAGTTTATCGTTGTCAAACTCCCATATTATAGCCTTTGGAGTGTATCTGTCGAGTATTGAGTTTACAAGGCAGCAGTTGTAGTTGAAAAAGCATCCGTCACGTCCTACGTTGTATGTAGGCATACCGATGCTGTCTTCTATCAGTTGTGTCACATAATGGTGTTCTGCCCTTGATGAGCCGACTATGATTGTTTGGTAGTTCGCCTCGTTGAAAGAAAAATATGTTTTTCCGGTTGCCCCTTGGTTGCTGATTTGAGGGAGCATCCAATCCATCAGAAAGCCTGTGCAACAGTCTATGCCTGTTACTATGGCTAATACTACTGTTATGGTTATGCAGAATTTCTTTAGTCCTTTTTTCATCGCGTTTAGAATTGAAAGTAAATGAATGAGCCGCCGTTCAGAACTCCGAATCCGATAATGTAGCAGATTATGAGTGCCGCTGCCATATAGCGTACGGTAATGTGCTTGGAACTGAGGAAGTGGAGCTTCACTTGATATTCTGTTACAAAATCGTATATGAACACTATTGTTGCCGCAAGGAATGCGAGCAGTATAGTGTTAGGGTCTATAAAAGGCGTGCCACTGTCTGTGAATATCTTTTTCAGGACAGACATTACATCGCCTAAGTATTCTATTCTGAAGAAAATCCAAGCAAAATTCACTATCATGAAAGTGATGATTATCCGGAGAAGGTTGCCGGCGGATAATTTGACTGGAATGGATTTAATCCTGTTGCCGTAAATGAGCCTTTCGGCAACCATACATATCCCATGTAAAGCTCCCCATATTATGAAAGTATAGTTTGCGCCGTGCCATAGTCCGCTCACGAGGAATACAATCATAGTGTTAAGCATCCAGCGTGCTTTGCCACAGCGGCTTCCTCCTAAAGGGAAATAGATATAGTCCCTGAACCACGTCGTGAGGGAGATATGCCAGCGTCTCCAGAACTCTGTGACAGTCTTGGAGAAATACGGTCTTATGAAGTTTGTTTGCAGGTCGATTCCAAAAAGTTTGCCGGAAGCGATAGCCATTAATGAGTATCCGGCGAAATCGGCATAAATTTGTATGCTGTAAAAGATGGATGTCAAGAGCAGGGTTGTCCCATTGTGTTGCGGTATGTTAGAATAGACAGCGTCTACATATATCCCCAGACGGTCGGCCAGACATAATTTCATTACCCCCCCCCATAATAGCTAACTTGCAGGCTTCCACAGCCTTGTCGTAAGAGAATTTGCGTTTTTCAAAATATTGCGGCAGTTGCTTTTGTGCTCTGCTTATAGGGCCGCTTAGAATGCTCGGAAAGAATGTAACGTATGCTAAATAGGCGGCCATATCCTTTGTCGCGTTGATTTTCTTTTGGAAAATGTCGATGACGTAGCTTAATGCCGTAAATGTGTAGAAACTTATTCCTACAGGAAGGATTATCTTCAATGTCGATGTCCCTATTTTTAACCCGGCCAGATTCAGGGCGTCTACAAACGCTTGTACGAAAAAGTTATAGTATTTGAAGAAGAACAATATGCTAATGTTTAACACGATTGCGCATAAGAATATTGTCTTTTGTTTGCGGAGGCTGCCTTCCGTCCTTTCTATCCATAATCCGGCGTAGAACGAGGATAATGCCGTCAAGAGCAACAGCCCGAGGAAGCGCCAGTCCCACCATCCGTAGAATATCAGGCTGGCGGCTATGATTAGGATGTTTTGAAAATTTTTGTTCTTTTTGCACAGTGTCCAATAGATAATGAACGTAATGCTCAGAAAAATCAAGTATTCTATTGTTTGAAATGCCATTTGTTTGTGTGTTATGATTTTGTTGTTATTGTGCTGTGGTGTCTTCGGGGAGGGCTTTGGTGGCTTTTGCCCCTAACGCTTTAAGTCCTTTTGCCTTTTCTATCAAGTTGCCTCTGCCTGTCGACAGCTTTTTGAATGCGTTGTCGTATGTGGCGTGCAATTTGGCGATTCCGGTTTCTATGTCTTTCATATCGTTGATGAAGCCTACGAATTTGTCGTAGAGCTTGCCGCTTTCTTCCGCAATCTGCAAGGCGTTTTTTGTCTGTTTGTCGCGTGTCCAGAGTTGCGCTATCAGGCGCAGGGTGGAAATCACATGCGCCGGGCTTATTATCACTACATGCTTCTCGAATGCTTCCTGCCACAGGCTTTTGTCGAGCGACATCGCAATGAGATAGGCTTGTTCGTTTGGCACGAACATCAGTACATAGTCCAACCTGCTATTTGGCGACACGCCCACATAATTCTGATATTGTTTAGTGTCGAGTTCTTTGATATGGCTTCTTACTGAAGCGACATGGGCTTTGCCGTATGCTTCCCGCTCTTTCTCGTCATCGGCGTTGATATAGGAATTGTATGCCGTGAGCGATACTTTGGAGTCAATCACTATATATTTCTTATCAGGCAGGCATACTACCACATCAGGGCGCAACATCTGTCCTTTTTCATTTTTGAGCAGCTCGCCGTCGTCGTTTCTCGTGGATTGCACGAAATAGTTCTCGTCCCTTACCAATCCCGATTTCTCGAGAATTGTCTCCAGTATCAGTTCGCCCCAGTCGCCTTGCACTTTGGTGTCGCCTTTCAGCGCGTTTGTCAGTTCCCTCGCTTCCTTACCGATTGACTGGTTGAGCGACATAAGGTTTTCCAAATGGGCGTTAAGTGTGTGCCGCTCTTTCGCTTCGGCCACGTAATTGTCGGTAATTGTCTTTTTAAATTCGTTTATGTTCTCTTTGAGAGGGTTGAGTATGGCTGATAGCCGTGCTTCGCTGTTTTGTCTGAAATTGTCGGATTGCTTGGTGAAAATTTCGTTGGCAAGGATGCGGAACTGGTTCTCGCTTGCTTTCTGGATGTTCTCACGTTCGGATTCCATTACAGACATACGTTCGCGCAGTCTTGCGTTTTCCACTTTCTCTTCTGTAATCTGCTGCCGTGCGGATTTCAGCTCCTCCGACATGTTTTCTGCCGATGCTTTAAGGTCGTCGCATTGTTGTTTGTAATTGTCTACCGTGGCCTGAAGATTTTTCACTTCTTCCTGCTTCCGGGTGCAGCGGTTGCGTTCTGCCATCCATAATGCGAAAGTGGAGGCAGCTAAGATTCCTAATATGATTATTGCTATTACCATAAATTTTGAGAAACAGGGTATGCCTGAATGGGGCATACCCTGGCGGGTTGAAAACAATTTTAATTGTTGTGGCTGTCTATTTTCTCTGCCAACTGGCTTTTTGTCGCCGTTCCTACGTGTCTGTCCACCACTTCTCCGTTTTTAAGGAAAATGAGGGTAGGGATGTTCCTTATGCCGAATTTCTCGCATACTTCGGAATTTTCGTCAACATCGCATTTATAGATATCCACTTTCCCTTCGTATTCTGTCGCCAGCTCGTCGACAATCGGTGAAATTTTTTTGCAGGGTCCGCACCATTCAGCCCAAAAATCAATCACTACTAATCTCTCAGAAGCCAACACTTCTGCCAATTCGTTGTCTGTAAGTTGTTTTGCCATTTTTGTGAATATGTTTAATTGTTATCTGTCTTTATTGAATATGCTATTTCGTTATCCTCTAATTCTGTCAATAAGTTCTTGTTTAAGATTATTTTATCAGTCGATGACAATTGCACGCATTTATGTTCTTTCTCGTTTTCGATGTTGATGAACAAGTTTCTTGAGTCTTCGCTATTGTTGCCGATATAGCGGTCGAGCAACGCTGTCAACGAGTTGTCGTTGATGTCACGCTCTTTAAGATTCAATTGGATGCCGTTTATCACTTGCCCTTTTATCGACTCTAACAATTGCACGTCGAGGATTGTCAGGAATGTCTTTGATTTATCATACCGGCTGCTTTGATATTGGTATTTTATCCTTATGGCATTCCCTACGCTGCTGTATTTGAAGTAGTTTATGTAATTGTCGCCGAACAGGCTTATTTCAGCAGAGCCGGAATAATCCTCGATTTTCATTTTGCCGAATTTAGAGCCTTTTCTTGACACAAGCTCTTTGGAATCGACCACTAAGCCTCCTACGGTATATATTTTGTCGGGTTCGGAAGCTTGTTCCGAGCCGAACATATTGGCCGGAACGCTGCAACCGTAGGTTATTTCCAAGTAATATTTGTCGAGCGGATGTGCGGACAGGTACATGCCGACAAGGTCTTTCTCGTAATTGAGTTTTTCCAAGTCAGACCATGCGCTTCTCATAGGAGGCTCCGGTTTCATAGTGTCTACGAAGTCAAACCCGCCGAAAAGCGAAGCGGCCGAATTGGCTTTGTCCATTTGGTACCGTTGCCCGTAGCGCATGAGCAGTTCACTGAACGATGCTGATTCTTCCGACTTCCCGAAATCCTCGCGCCTTACGCCGAAACAGTCGAAAGCTCCGGCAAGGGCAAGGTTGTCAAGCACTTTGCGGTTGCATGTCGTAAGATTTATGCGTTCCACCAAATCGTAGATTGATTTGAATTCGCCATTGGCTTTGCGCTCGTCGAGAATGGCCTGTACTACATTCAGCCCGACACCTTTTATGGCGGCCAGCCCGAAACGGATTTCTCCATTTTTGTTTACGCTGAATTTTGCCATACTTTCGTTGATGTCAGGCCCTTTCACCTTTATCTTCATGGCTTTGCATTCGTCCATGAATTTGGTGAGCTTCGTTATGTCGTTAAGGTTGCGGCTGAGTACGGCGGCCATATATTCTTCCGGGTAGTTGGCTTTCAGATAAGCGGTCTGGAATGCCACCCAACTGTAGCAGGTGGCGTGGCTCTTGTTGAAAGCATATGACGCGAATTTTTCCCAGTCTCCCCATATCTTTTCAAGGATGTTTTTGTCGTAGCCGTTTGCCTGTCCGCCGGAAAGGAACAATGGCTTAAGCTCTGCCAGCTTGTCTTTCAACTTTTTACCCATGGCCTTGCGCAGCCCGTCCGATTGCCCGCGCGTGAAGTTGGCGAGCAGGCGCGACAGCAGCATGACTTGTTCCTGATAGACAGTGATGCCGTATGTGTCTTTCAGATACTTTTCCATTACCGGGATGTCGTACTGTATCGGTTCCTCGCCGTGCTTGCGGGCTATGAATTGCGGTATGTATTCCATTGGTCCGGGGCGGTAGAGGGCGTTCATCGCTATCAGATCCTCGAATGTGGAAGGTTGCAACTCGCGCAGGTATTTCTGCATCCCCGCCGATTCGAATTGGAAAGTTCCGGTAGTGCGCCCTTCGCAATAGAGCTGGTATGTCTTGGCATCGTCCATCGGTATGTTGTCAATGTCGACATCTTCTCCGCGGTGCTCTTTGATGTTGTAGAGCGCTTCCTTGATTATAGAAAGGGTTTTCAACCCTAAAAAGTCCATTTTAATCAGGCCTGTGGATTCGATTACCGAACCCTCGTATTGTGTTACCAGCACTTTCTCGCCGTCTTTGTCGGTGGCCGTGGCTACCGGTACCCAGTCGGTGATGTCGTCGCGTCCGATAATCACACCACAGGCATGCACGCCTGTGTTGCGCACGTTGCCTTCAAGCTGCAAGGCATATCTTAGCGTTTCCTGAATCTCCGTAGAGCCGTAATTCAGGGCTTCCTTCAGTTCCGGTACGTATTCGTAACAATTTTTCAGGTTGATTTTCTTGGTTTCGCCATTTATCTCGAAAGGCTTGTCGGGAATCATTTTGGTCAGCCTGTCGCTTTCAGATAGCGGAAGTCTCGTGACTCTCGCGACATCCTTTATCGCGGATTTTGCCGCCATCGTGCCGTATGTGATGATGTGCGCCACTTTTTCCGCCCCGTATTTATTGGTGACATAGCGCAATACATCCGCCCTGCCGTCATCATCGAAGTCTATGTCGATATCAGGCAGCGATATGCGGTCAGGGTTGAGGAATCGTTCGAAAAGCAGGTCGTATTCAATCGGGTCTATCTGGGTGATTCCTAAACAGTATGCCACAGCCGAACCTGCTGCGGAGCCACGGCCGGGGCCTACGGAAACTCCTATTTGCCGGCCGGCGTTGATGAAATCCTGCACAATCAGGAAGTAGCCCGGGAAGCCCATATTCTTGATTGTGTCGAGCTCGAAGTCTATGCGCTCTTTTTGCTCGTCCGACAGTTTGTCGCCCCAGCGTTTTTTTGCGCCTTCGTAAACCAAATGCCGCAGATACTCATTGTTGTCGGAAAAGCCTTCCGGCAGGGGGAAATTCGGCAATATCGGTCCGTGGTTGATGGAGTACATCTCGATTTTGTCGAGTACTTCCAATGTGTTGTCGAGAGCTTCTGGAATATCGGCGAACAGGTCGTTCATTTCCTGCTGCGTTTTCATCCATTCCTGCTTCGTGTAGAGCATCCTTTTCGGGTCGTCGAGATATGTGCCTGTCGATATGCATATCAGCCGGTCGTGGGCTTCCGCGTCTGCTTCGTTGACAAAATGCACGTCGTTCGTGCATACTAATTTAATTCCGTGTTTCTTGGAAAAATCAACCAGTACTTTGTTTACTTTTTCCTGCAGAGGGTATGTGTCGTGGTTGGCATTCGGCACGGAGGCTTTGTGGCGTTGCAATTCAAGATAGTAGTCGTCGCCGAACACGCGTTTGAACCATAATACCGACTCTTCTGCCTCGTCTATCCGGTCGTTGGCTATCAGTTTGGGAATCTCTCCGCCGAGACAAGCAGAACACACGATTAATCCTTCGTGATGTGCTTCCAGTTGCTTTTTGTCGGTGCGCGGATGGTAGTAATAGCCTTCTGTCCATGCGCTTGATACAATCTTTATCAGATTATGGTATCCTTTTTCATTTTTTGCCAATACAATAAGATGCCGTCCGGTGTCTTTCTTATTGTCCTTGTCGTGCATCGAATTGTCGGCTACGTACATCTCGCATCCGAATATGGGGATGAAAAGTTTCTTCTTGGCGGCGGACAGACGGGCTTCCGCTTCCTGTAAGGCGGAATTGTCGTCCGATTTTTTCAGCGATTCGATTTCTTTTTTTATCGACTTGATTTCATTGTCGGCATCTGAATTTTTCTTTTTCACGTAGTCGAAAAACTCTTTTATCCCGAACATATTGCCATGGTCGGTGAGCGCGATGCCTCGCATGCCGTCGGCTATGGCTTTGTCTACCAGAGCTTTCACTGATGCTTGTCCGTCGAGTACGGAATATTGGGAGTGTACGTGCAGATGTATGAATGGATGCATATTAGTCCTGAATTTTGGACCGTAAAGTTACGCATTCCGTAGGAAAAAGAAAACGATTCCCATATTAAATTCTTTTTTTGTAGCTTTGCAATGAATTTCAAAATTAAACCAGTTTTTTCAACGTGATATACCCTGAAGGTTTAGAGAGCAAAATAGGTTTCGACGGTGTAAGAGGCATAATTGCCGGGTATTGCAGCAACCAGCTTGGCCAAGAAAAGTGCCGTGAGATGAAATTTTCTTCAAGTTATGAGGACATAAAGTCACAACTGCTTCAGACCGACGAGTTCCTGAGTATCCTTAATGCAAATGAGGGTTTTCCGAACGGTAGCATACACGACTTGCACGAGGAGTTGGGAAGGGTAAAGGCTGCCGGTACATATTTGACAGAATCGGAGTTGTACAGGCTCGGACAGACGTTGGCGTCGGCCATAGAAATACATTCTTTTTTTACGGAGGAAAGACGTGCCAAATATCCTGAATTATGGGAAATAGGCAGGTCGCTTGTCTTGTTTCCTGAAATAGTGGAGCTTGTAAACCGTACTGTCGATAAATATGGAGAAGTCCGTGACAATGCGTCGGCGGAATTGTTTGGGCTGCGCAGGTCGTTGTTGTCGGTTACAAGCCGTATGAACGGGGCAATGCAGCGTATTATGTCGCAGTACAAGCAGGAAGGAATACTTGATAAAGACACTAATCCGGCCGTTCGCGACGGCAGGCTTGTGATTCCGGTCGCTCCGATGCACAAGCGTAAGGTTAAGGGAATTGTGCACGATGAGTCGGCTACCGGCAAAACTGTGTTCATTGAGCCGGAAGAAATAGTTGAAACCAACAACCGCATCCGCGAGATAGAGGCGGAGATAAGGCGCGAGATAATACGGATACTGATATCGGTTACTGACAAGATACGTCCGGAAGTGGACGAATTGCTGGCGTTCTATGACATTATAGGCGTATTTGATTTCATCAGGGCAAAGGCTTTGTTTGCACAGGCTACGGGGGCTGCTATGCCTAATTTTTCCGACACGCAGGAAATAGAATGGTACCATGCCCGGCATCCGATGTTGCAGGTGGCTCTCGACAAGGCGGGGAAAGAAGTTGTCCCGCTTGACATAAAACTTGACAGGAATACGCATATATTGCTTATTTCCGGCCCTAATGCTGGCGGAAAATCGGTTTGCCTGAAAACTGTCGGCATAGTGCAGTATATGCTTCAATGCGGAATATTGCCGCCTGTCTATAGCAATTCGCATTTCGGCGTGTTCGAAGATTTGTTCATCGACATAGGCGACGAGCAGTCTATCGAGAATGAGCTTAGTACATATAGCTCGCACCTTGCCAATATGAAGTATTTCATGCAGCATGGCAGTGGCAGGTCG
>URQP01000002.1 GCA_900550025.1 uncultured Porphyromonadaceae bacterium
GCGTCAGGGATTGCTTACCGGCATATTTTTCATAGGCTGTTTCACCGCACGTTTTCTTATCGAATACATCAAGAACCCGCAAGAGGCATTTGAAATGGGAATGGTTCTCAATATGGGTCAAATTCTGAGCATACCGTTCATCATTGCCGGAATAATCCTCGTTGTCCGCGCAATGAAGCGTCCACGCGTTCCAATCGTTTATAAAAATGAGTTCGCCCCGGAAGACAAGAAGAAAAAATAACACACTATGGAAGGACTGAGCGCATTACTCCACCAATACAACATCAGCCCGGAAAATATCGCCACCCCTCAACGTCTGGCGATAATCGCTACTGTATGCGTAATCTGCATTATCGCATACTTCATAATGAAGAAAATCATTATCCCGGTGCTGAAGCGTATGGTGAGCGCCACATCCGCCAAATGGGACGACCACCTGCTCAACGACAAGGTGCTTAGAGTGGTGTGCTATCTTGTCCCAATGATTCTGCTCTATATATTCCTTCCGATTGCTTTCACCGACAAGCCTGTCGCGCTCATTCTCATCGACAAGCTCTGCAAAGTGGCGATAATCGCCGTATGCATCAAATTGGTCAATGCGTTCATATCGTCGTTCTACCATATATCCAACGACTACGACCTGATGCGCAACCGACCGCTGAAAGTGTTCTACCAAATGCTGAAAGTGATTGTGATTGCCGTCGGACTAATTCTGATAATCAGCATAATAATCGACAAACGGCTCGACATACTGCTCACCGGACTCGGAGCTTCGGCGGCAGTGCTGATGCTTGTGTTCAAGGACACGATTATGGGATTGGTCGCGGGCGTGCAAATCAACGCTTACGACACCCTGCGTCCCGGCGACTGGATAATAATGGAAAAATACGGAGCGAACGGCGAAGTGATGGAAGTGACTCTGAATCTCGTGAAAGTGCTTAACTGGGACAATTCCATCGTCACCATACCGTCATTCCTGTTTATCAGCGAATCATTCCGCAATATGCGGAAGATGCGCGAGTCGAAAGCCCGCCGGATGAACGAGAAAATCCTCATCGACATCAATACCATACACTTTTGCGACAGCGAGGAGGAAAAACGGTTGCAAAAGCTCGTTCCGGAAGAGTTTTCCAAGGCAATAGGCGGCGGACGGCTCACCAACCTTCACTATTTCCGATATTTCGTCGAGACCTATCTGCGCAACCACCCGGAAGTGACGCCCCTGCCCCACCTGATGGTGCGCCAGCAACCGTCGGAAAACCACGGTATGCCGATTGAGATCTATTGCTTCACCACCCGCACGGCGTGGGTCGATTTCGAGCATTTCAAGGCAGAAGTAATGGAATATGCCTACGCATCACTGCCGCAATTCGGGTTACGCGCATACCAGTCGCCCGCCGGCACCGACCTCTCCCTCCTCACAAATTAACGCCCACAGGCCTGCCGCTGGCTGTATAGCTTGCGGTTATCTCGTGCTGTCAACCCATCGAGGTTGGCATCTGCTGCGGTGTGCGGATGGGCTGTGCTGGTGAGACTGATGGCTTTGCCGGGACTGCTTCTGTCACGGTGCGTCGGATGATCTGTGTGGTGCGGGTGCCAGCCGCATAGCGGCTGCGTATAGTGAACATACGGCCCCAGCCGTAGGACAGGCGGCGCCACTGACTCGGCTTCATAGATGCCGCGCATCGTGGCGTAGCTCTGTGCGGGTATCCCACACCTACCAATATTCCCTTTACCCTCATCACTCAACTCTAAACTCTCAACACTCAACTCTCATCACTCAACTCTCATCACTCAACATTCCACCGATTATTTTTTGTAACTTTGCAGATTATTACGAAGTAACAGAATGGCTGCCGACAAAAGCATCATAATAAAGGGAGCGAGGGTAAACAATCTTAAAAACATAGATGTAGAAATACCCCGCAATAAGTTCATAGTGATAACCGGACTTTCAGGCTCGGGAAAGTCATCGCTGGCGTTCGACACTCTCTATGCCGAAGGGCAACGGCGGTATGTGGAAAGCCTGTCGTCCTACGCACGGCAATTCTTGGGAAAGATGCAGAAACCGGAATGCGACTACATCAAAGGGCTGCCGCCGGCAATAGCCATAGAGCAGAAAGTGAGCACACGCAACCCACGAAGCACAGTAGGCACTTCGACTGAAATCTACGACTACCTGCGGCTGCTTTTCGCCCGCATCGGCAAGACATATTCCCCGGTTTCCGGCAAATTGGTGAAAAAACATACGGTGGAGGACGTAATCTCCACGATGGCATCGTATCCGGAAGGGACACGGATGGCGATACTCTCGGAAATCAACATCCCCGAAGGACGCGACACGAAAGCACAACTCGACATCTACCGCCACGAGGGATTCTCGCGCATCGAAAGCGACGGCAAATTTCTGCAAATCGACGAGCTTATCAGCAAAGAAAACTGCACGCTTCCCGACAACTGCCACCTGCTCATCGACCGCATAGCGTTCAGCAACGAGCAGGACACCATAAGCCGAATCACAGATTCTATTGAAACGGCTTTCTACGAAGGCGACGGACAATGCACTGTGAAAGTATGGATTGACGGCACTGTGCGCCAGCACGATTTCTCGAAACGTTTCGAGGAAGACGGAATAACATTCACCGAGCCGACCGAACAGATGTTCAACTTCAACAATCCCTACGGAGCATGCCCTAAATGCGAGGGATTCGGCAAGATATTAGGAATAGACGAGGATTTGGTTATACCAAACAAAGCTCTGTCGATTTATGATGATGCCGTGGTGTGCTGGCGCGGAGAAAAAATGAGCGAATGGAAAAACGCGTTCATACACGCAGCCGCACCTCTCGGTTTTCCTATACACCGCCCATACTATCAACTGGCAGAATCCGAGAAACGCCTGCTGTGGCACGGCAACCAAAGCGTCTACGGCATCGACAGCTTCTTCAAGATGGTTGAAGAGAATCTGTATAAGATACAGTACCGTGTGATGCTCGCGCGCTACCGCGGGAAGACCAACTGTCCGGAATGCAACGGCAGCCGGTTGCGCAAAGACGCACTTTATGTAAAAATCGGAGGATTGAACATAGGGGAAATCGTACGGATGCCAGTGTCGGAACTACGGGAATGGTTCAGAAACCTGCAATTGTCAGAGACCGACACAATCATAGCAAAACGATTGCTGACCGAAATACGCAACCGTTTGGATTTTCTTTGCGACGTCGGGCTGGAATACCTGACACTTGACAGGTTGTCTTCATCGCTGTCGGGCGGCGAAAGCCAGCGCATCAACCTTGCGACATCGTTGGGCAGCAGCCTTGTAGGCTCAATCTACATACTCGACGAGCCGAGCATCGGACTGCACTCGCGCGACACCGAAAAACTGATACGCATACTCCGCAAATTGCAACAAATAGGCAATACGGTTGTAGTCGTGGAACACGACGAGGAGATAATCCGCGCCGCCGACTACATCATCGACATCGGTCCGGAAGCCGGACGGTTGGGCGGTAAAGTAATCTATCAAGGCGATGTTGCCAACCTGAAAAGAGCCACCGACAGCTATACCGTGAAATACCTCACGGGTGAAATGAAGATACCTGTGCCCCATCCACGCCATAAATGGCGCAACTACATAGAAGTGAAAGGCGCGGCGCAGAACAACCTGAAAGGTATCGACGTAAAATTTCCGTTAGGCATAATGACAGTGGTAACCGGTGTCAGCGGCTCAGGGAAATCGACATTGGTGCGCGACATCCTTTACAAAGCCCTTTTGCGCCATCTCGGAGAAGCGGGCGAGCAGCCCGGAGCCTACGCCGGACTCACAGGTGACCTCAGCCTCATAGGTGCTGTGGAATTCATTGACCAAAACCCGATAGGCAAATCGACAAGAAGCAACGCAGCAACATATCTGAAAGCGTTCGACGAGATACGCCGCCTTTATGCAGACCAACAAGCGGCAAAGCAAATGGGATTCAATGCCGGATATTTCTCGTTCAACTCCGAAGGAGGACGCTGCGAAGAGTGCAAAGGGGAAGGCACGATAACCATAGAGATGCAATTCATGGCCGACATCACCCTACCCTGCGAAAGCTGCCACGGCAAACGCTACAAACAGGAGGTGCTCGACATCGAATACCGCGGAAAAAACATCAACGATGTGCTTAATATGACAATCAATCAGGCCATCGAATTTTTCAGCGAGACAAAAGGCTCTACGGAAGCAAAGATTGTGAAACGTCTGAAACCGTTGCAGGACGTGGGACTTGGATATATCAAGCTCGGACAATCATCGTCAACGTTATCTGGCGGAGAAAACCAGCGCATAAAACTCGCTTATTTTCTAAGTCAGGAAAAACAAGTGCCAACGCTTTTCATCTTCGATGAGCCTACAACAGGTCTGCATTTCCACGACATCAACACCCTGCTCGCATCGTTCGGGCGGCTTATTGCCAAAGGGCATACATTAGTCATCATAGAACATAATATGGATGTGATAAAAAGCGCCGACTACGTAATCGATATGGGACCGGAAGGAGGAAAAGAAGGAGGGAACGTCGTATGCTGCGGCACTCCGGAAGAAATAGCCGCCTGTCCGCAAAGCTATACAGGCAAATTCCTCAAAGAAAAATTGAATCAATAAAAAACGAACAGATATGGACAATCTTTCATTCTTAGGCATAATACCGGCACGCTACGCTTCATCACGCTTTCCCGGAAAACCGTTAGCCATGATAGGCGACAAGCCGATGATTCAACGCGTATATGAGCAGGCAAAGAAAGTATTGGCCGACGTTTATGTCGCAACCGATGACAACCGCATATATGATGCTGTCGAGTCTTTTGGCGGAAAAGCCGTAATGACAAGCGACAAGCACCGCAGCGGAACAGACCGCTGCTACGAGGCATACTGCAATGTAAGCTCAAAAGCCGATGTAGTAATCAACATACAAGGCGACGAGCCGTTCATCCACGAGGAACAGATATGCGAGATAATGGAATGCTTCGACGACCCCGCTACACAAATTGCCACATTGGTACGAAAATTCGATCCGTCACAAGGATTCGACGCTCTCAACGACTGCACAAAGCCAAAAGTGGCAATCGACAACAACCGCAATGCCTTGTATTTCTCACGGTCGGTGATTCCATTCGTAAGAAACGCTGAAAAAAAGGATTGGCCATCGGAAACGGCATTTTATATGCACGTCGGGATGTATGCCTACAAAGCAGCTGTTCTTGCCGAAATAACAAAACTGCCACAATCATCATTGGAAATAGCAGAATCTCTCGAACAGTTGCGCTGGCTGCAAAACGGCTACAAAATTAAAACCGGGCTGACCGACAAACCGACCATCGGCATCGACACGCCCACCGACCTTGAGAAAGCGATACGCTATCTTTCGGAAATCTAAATTTCAAAAGTGATACCTATCGTAGGCAGGAGAGTTCCGCTTTCCTGCCGGATAGTTTTCATCACATACCGGTCTGGATTTTGCGGGTCTATTTGTCCTGTGCTCATCAATATATCTTGCTGACGGAGCTTGCTTTTCGTCACATTTTGTAAATCTATGTAGAATCCGAGCATACATTTCTTAAAATAAAAAGATTTATCGACGCGTATATCAAGCTGTCCGTACGGCGACAGACGCATAGTGTTGTAGCGGCTATAATCGTAATAGGGTCTTCCTTGCGCATCCCATGCCGCAATAAGCGAAGATTTGCCGGCATCGTACGGCGTATACGGTGCACCGCCTATACAGCTCACTTTTGCTCCGACACTCCAATTCTTAGGGAAATTATAAGTTCCGCTCGCATTGAATATGAAGCGGTTGTCCCAAGCCGACGCCACATAAGCCGACGACTTGTCATTACGGTACTCGCTTTTGAATACCGTAAAAGAAGCCGCGACGTTGAATTTTCCGGTAACGACCCATTTCATCATCAATTCCGCTCCGTATGCACGTCCTTCTGCCGTAGAGACAAGCGGTTCGTTACCAATCACACCATAGTCGTTGCCTTTGCACATTAATGGTATGCCGTCATTGACAGACAACGGAATATTGCCGTATTTCTTAAAGAATCCCTCAGCGGACAATTGCAAACTGCTGTTTACCTGATAAGAAATACCGGCTCCGGCTTGGTCTGAACGCATATATTCCAGGCCCTTATTGGCAAGTTGCCCGGAATCCTTGAATCCTAATGCCGTATATGGCGGCAATTGGTAGTAACGGCCTATATTCGCGCTTAAATAAATGTCACCGGCAACACGCCACGACAGAGCCAAGCGAGGAGAGAGCTGCTTGTAAAGATGCTGCATACCTTTGGAAAAATTGCAGGCATCGCCGCGTATGCCCAACGATGCTGAAAGACGGCCGGTTTCGTAAGAGGCCGTGCCGAAGAATCCCCACCGCACCATATCAAGCGATGTGCGATAGTCATATGTATGTCCCGCATCGGTAAAGACCTTTTGAAAAGAAGTGTTGTCGTATTGTGAATAATCCAAATTCACTCCAGCATTGATTTTCCATTTGCCTGTCATATAAAGATTCTCAAAACGCAATTTCGTTTCCTGCTCAGTAGAACGCAATCTCAGAGAGAGGTTTTCAGGAGAGCTTTCGTCATTGCCGCGATATTTTGTGTTCTTATTCTGCAAAAAGCTATGACTTGCTACCACAGTCTGCACATTGTTACCGGCATAATGCTTGTAAACGCCGCCAACGGTAAACATATTTTGTTGAATCTTCGGTAAATAGCTAAGAATATATTCGGCATCCTCGCCTTCTTCATCCGTGTTGAGCTTCATATCGTCTATTCCTCCCAATCCCAGTATGGTCAACTCATGATGCTTGTCGAAACGTGTCTTTATCTTGAACTGCGCATCAGTAAAAGTAGGAAGAAAAGGCAACCCTAACACTTTAAACAGAAATTGCAGATAAGATTGCCGCACAGAAACAAGATAAGAAGTCTTTTCCCCTATGTGTCCGTTTGCTGCCAACGACACATTAGAATACCCCAAAGTCGCCTTTACGGAATTACGGTCCATATATCCGTCGCGCAAACGGAAATCGAGCACCGAGCTTAAAGCATTACCTTTGCCAGCGGGGAAAGCACCGGTATAAAAATCCACTTCCCTTATGAGGTCCGCATCGATTATGCCTACCGGTCCTCCGGAAGCGCCCTCCGTACTGAAATGGTTGACAATAGGGATTTCAATGCCGTCTATATAAAACCGGTTTTCCGACGGTCCTCCGCCACGGACAATCAAATCGTTGCGGTAGCCTATCGGAGAAAAAGCCACTCCCGGATACGATTGCACGATACGCGAAATGTCACGGTTTGCTCCCGGCGATTTTTCAATTTCCTGCAATCCGATTGTGTATCTTCCGGTCGGAGATTCCGCCACCCGGCGGAACGGGGAAACTGTCACATTCACTTCCTGCAATTCCATAGAGCTGCTTTCCAACTCCGCATCAACAGTTATGTCGTTTGTAGATAATATATATTCAGGAGTGACAAGAGTCTTATAACCCAGCAACGAGATTTGCAGGCTATAAATGCCCGGTTTGACATCCTTGATTAAAAAATGTCCGGTAGAATCGGCATAACAGCCTTTGTCAGTGCCATATATTTGCACGAGGGCATAGGGCAACGGCACTTGCTGCCGCCTGTCGGTGACAATTCCTTTTATGGAATGGCTTGACTGGGCATAAGTTACTGGCACTGAAAAAATCAGCAATAAAAATATCCGCAGGAAGTATTTCATAATAAAAAACGGACAAAGCCGCACAATAAATGCGGCTTCGTCCTGCATAACTGGTTTTATTATTTTGCTTTTGCCTCAACATCCGGGGCAATGAGCTTATAGCCTTTACCGTGGATGTTGATAATCTCGATTGACGGGTCTTCTTTAAGATGCTTACGCAACTTGGTGATATAAACGTCCATACTGCGGGCATTAAAGTAGTTGTCATCAATCCAGATAGTCTTCAACGCGAAGTTACGTTCAAGTATCTCGTTGACATGGGCGCAAAGCAGGCTGAGCAGCTCGGATTCCTTTGTAGTCAGCTTCGTAATCTTATCATCAATCATCAGCACCTGCTTCTGAGTGTCGAAAGTGAAACGGCCGATTTTATACATCGTGATTTCCTTGCCTTTTTTGCCTTTCACGCGGCGCAGAATAGCTTCGATTCTGAATACCAGCTCTTCCATGCTGAACGGTTTGGTGATATAGTCGTCGGCACCGATTTTGAAACCTTCAAGAATATCCTCCTTGAGCGACTTCGCCGTAAGGAATATAATAGGAACCTCGCTGTTTACGGTACGCACCTCCTGAGCAAGGGCGAATCCGTCTTTCTTAGGCATCATCACATCGAACACGCACAAGTCATATTTGCCTTTCAGGAATGCCTTATAACCTGCTTCGCCGTCAGGGAACAAGTCGGCATTATAACCTTTCGCCTGAAGATACTCTCTCAGCAACATACCGAGATTCTCGTCGTCTTCACATAACAGGATACGCAATCTTTCTTCCATAGTCTTAATTATTAGTTGGTAATGTTATTATAAATTTCGAACCTTTATTGATTTCGCTTTCAGCGCGTATGTCGCCTTTCAGCTCCGTCACCATCTTGTGGACATAGGCAAGCCCTAACCCGAAACCTTTCACGTCATGACGGTTTCCGGTAGAAACACGGTAGAACTTCTCGAATATTTTCTTCAAATCGTCTTTCTTCATCCCGATACCGTTGTCCTTTATCGTTATCTCGATGCGGTTATTTGGCAAGTTGCGCGTAGCTACATTCAATTCCAACGGACAATCGTCGCGGCGGTATTTCACAGCATTGTCGAGCAGATTGAATATTACGTTGGTGAAATGCATCTCGTCGACGTTGACAATCGGGTCTTCCGCATCGAGCGTAGCGTTGATGCACCCGCCGTATTTTTCCACTTTCAGCTTAAACGTATTCACAATATTAGCGATTACGTTGTTGGCATCCACTTCCTGCAATTTCAGCGTGGCCTTCTGACGGTCGAACATCGACATCTGCAACACTTTCTCCACTTGGAAACGCAAACGCTTCGTCTCGTCGTTGATGACGGTCGATATATGCTGCATCATTGTCGGGCTCTTCCTCACAGAATCATCATTCAGCATCTGGGCGGCAAGCGATATGGTAGAAATCGGGGTTTTGAACTCGTGTGTCATATTGTTGATGAAGTCATTCTTCATCTCCGACAATTTCTTCTGCCTGAATGCCAATATAATGGTCCATAAGAAGATAATCAACAATATCAATGTAAAGGCGAACGCCGGAATCATAAACTTTATCGACGAGAAAATATATTTATCCTTATCAGGAAAATACACATTCAGATAATGCCGTCTCGAATCCGGGTCATTAGAAAACAAAGCCTGCGTAAGAATCGCGTTCTTGTCGGTCGACTCGTCGTATTTATCCGACTTATAGACTATATTTCCGTTACGGTCTATAATCGCATACTCGAACGGCAGGACGATGCCGTTGTTCTCCAATTCAATCTTCAGATAAGATTTCACAGTCGCAGAATCGGCGCGTTCGGTTATCGGACGGTCACTCGACTGGTTGAGAATCGACAGAATCACCTCATTCAGCAATCCTTTCTGATACAGATATTGCTCCTTCAGTGCCTTTTGATAGGAAGAAAACTTATCTTTAGTTATACCGCTATTATTCCGCAGCTCGTTAAGATTATAGTTTTCAAGGCCATGGAGTGGAGAAGGAGGAGTGTCGAATATGTCAGGCTCCATGAGCATCATATCCTCCTCCAAATATTTTTTAGTCTCGTTCTGCTCCAGCGCAGTTGCAAGCGCGTAAAGGCTGCGCTTCGCACCTTCGGTAAAATGCTGTTCACGCATCTTTATCATCTCCTCCATATACATAACCTGCACATAAAGAAGCCCGGCGAAAGTCAGCGCCATCACAATCGTTAAAACCCAAATAGTCGATTTCTTCATTTTTTCAAATCACATATTGGCATCATCAAGCACCGGCCTGACAATTATTCACGGAGCAAATATAAGGAAGAATTCTTAAAATACGGCGTCAAATTAAGTAAATTTTCTTGATTTACTTAAAATTTACAATCATACACATATTTTAAGCACACAACCCACGTTGATAGCAACACAATCATGCGACTAAGGCTTCCGAATCCGGATTATTGTTATCCGCTAAAAATGCGGACATCAATAAATCCGGATAAAACAAAACGGTCGGGCACATAGCTCTGAACTATATGCCTGACCGTTAGCTATTGAATCTATCAACTAATAGTTGCGGGCAAAAATCACACGGCGTGCCGACGGCTTGCCAGTGAAGATACAAGTTCCCGGTGTCTCGTCGAATCCGAACGGTATGCAGCGCAAAGTGGCCTTCGTCTCCTCTTTCACGCGCAATTCGGTTTCCGTCGTGCCGTCCCAATGCGCCAACACGAAACCGCCTTCCTCGATTTTCTCCTTGAACTCATCGTAGGAGTTGACCTCCACGATATGCGAGTTGCGGAAATCCAAGGCTTTCTTATAGATGTTATCCTGAATATCCTCAAGCAGTTTTGCCACATAATCCGCGATTCCGTCGAGCGAAGCCTCATGCTTCTCAAGAGTGTCACGGCGCATTACCTCTACCGTATTGTTCTCCAAATCGCGCGAACCGATAACCAAACGCACCGGCACACCTTTCAGCTCATAGTCGGCAAACTTGAATCCCGGACGCTTGTTGTCGGCATCATCATATTTTACGCTTATTCCTTTAGCTTTCATCTCGGCAACAATCGGAGCGACTCTTTCCGATACCGCCGCCAACTGCTCCGCGCTCTTGTAGACCGGAACGATGACCACCTGAATAGGAGCCAAATGCGGAGGAAGCACAAGACCGTTGTCGTCAGAATGCGTCATAATCAACGCTCCCATCAAGCGGGTGGAAACGCCCCAAGAAGTAGCCCACACGTATTCCAACTGATTTTCCTTGTTGATGAACTTCACGTCGAAAGCCTTCGCGAAATTCTGTCCCAAAAAGTGGGAAGTGCCCGACTGTAAAGCCTTGCCGTCCTGCATCATCGCCTCGATGGTAAACGTTTCGAGTGCGCCGGCAAACCGTTCGTTAGCCGACTTCACACCCTTGATTACAGGCACTGCCATATATTTCTCGGCGAAATCGGCATACACGTCAAGCATCTTGCGTGCCTCAACCATAGCCTCTTCCTTTGTTGCATGGGCGGTATGCCCCTCCTGCCAAAGGAACTCGGCCGTACGAAGGAACATGCGGGTGCGCATCTCCCAGCGGAACACATTGGCCCATTGGTTGCACAATATAGGAAGGTCGCGGTAAGAATGTATCCAGTTCTTATATGTATTCCAGATTATAGTCTCTGATGTAGGACGGATGATAAGCTCTTCCTCCAGTTTTGCCGCCGGATCGACAACTACCCCGCTGCCGTCCTCTGCATTCTTCAAACGGTAATGAGTCACAACGGCACATTCCTTAGCGAAGCCTTCCACATGTTCAGCTTCCCTGCTCAGGAATGATTTCGGAATAAGCAACGGAAAATAAGCGTTGACGTGGCCTGTATCCTTGAACATTTGGTCCAACTGATGCTGCATCTTTTCCCAAATAGCGTATCCGTACGGCTTGATGACCATACATCCCCTTACTGCCGACTGTTCGGCAAGATCCGCCTTCACGACAAGATCATTATACCACTGCGAGTAGTTCTCGCTGCGTTTCGTTAAGTCTTTAAGCTCTTTTGCCATTGCGTTATTGTTAAATTTTCTGCAAATATAGTGAAAGGTGAGCGTAAAGTTTCAAACTTGTTTGAAAAACTTTACCGAACCGCAGCCTATATTATCTAAATATAGTGAAAGTCGAGTGCAGAGACAAACGAAAACGGAGTTTTCAGGTTTGGCTATGCCGAGACGCAGCCGCAGCCACCACCTCGTCTTGAGGGTGATGTGCCGTGATGCCACCCTAATATGTCAATTTTCCTTCGGAAGCGAGACCGATGAGCGTCTTTCCCGGCACGAGATATATTTCCAGACGGCGGTTGCGCTGACGGTTGGATATGGAATTATTTAAAAATAACGGCTCCGACGCGCCCATGGCATACGGAATGATATAGTCGGTATCGGTAGCGTTGCTCTCGAACCAGTCCAAAACGGCAAGGACGCGGCTGCTTGTCAAAGCGTCGGTATAAGCCGCCGTGCCGGTATCGTCACTGTGCATCACAAGCATCATCCTGTGCATGTCGGGCACTCTCAGGAACTGGGCGAACGAGCGCAATTGTTTCCCGGCCTTAGGGGCAAGCACGGTGTCATTCGGACTGAACAAATCATCGCACTGTATGGTAGCTATCACGACCTCTCCCCCACGCATAGTCTCGACATTGTAGCCAGCAGCAACAAGTTTACGAGCCTGCACAAGCTGGTAAGCCTTCACTACTTCTTTCACATCGTCTGGCACTACCGGCACGGACAGATTTTCATCCAAAGTCAGCTCATACAACTGCTCCAATGTGTAATCCTGCTGCACTGCAGTCTTCCTTGATTTTCTTTTAGGGGCATCCTCCTTTTGGTTTTGTAGCGAATCTGCAGGCTCTTTCCGATCTTTATTGCCTTTAAAAAAATTCTTAACGGCATTTATGCCCCTCTGAAAAACATTGTCCTGAGCCATCGCCACGTTAGCGGGAGCCAACAACACAGCAGTCAGAACAACGCATATATATTTGATTTGTCTCATTATTTACAAATTAATACTATCTTCATACTCTAATTCCAACCTGACAACCTTGCGCAACACCTCATCATCGCCGAAGCAGCGTACACCTCTCCTTTTCAACGTTTTTCCGACAAATCCCAGCAATTCATCCTCGCTAAAATCGTCATCACCGTCGAGATTGTCGAGATTGAAAAATCCTTTTTGCTCATAAAAATCGAAAATGGCGTCGATTGCCGACAAAATGTCTTTCCGCCCACAAACGGAATTATCGCCAAGCCCCGACAATATGAAATCGACCGCTTTGTTCTCGTCATAATATGCACTTTCCGACAACTCTTCCATTTTCTACTTTATATCGTGCTAAATTATAAAAAATTAAAGGCAGCGGCAAAAGCCACAACAGTAAGTTTGAAATTTTAGCAATCTTTAGTTTAATTGAGACGACACCATACCCTCCGGCAAATCCATTACGATTTTACGTTCCGACTCGTCGATTTCCATAATCAAATCATCAGCCACAGGTACATACACATCAGTGCCATCGCAATCCACAACAAACAACACATTGGCGGTAGAATCATCCACATCGACAATACTGCCGATTCGCCCGTCCACAGTATCGTATATGTCAAATCCTACCAAATAATCGCAATACACCTCCTCTTCTTCCTTATACTCAGACCTCAGCACATAAATTTCCTTGTTCGAGAATCGTTTGGCCGCATTCTCGTCATCCACGCCGTCAATCGACACAAGCACCGTACCATATCCCTTTTGCCGCAAACCTGTAACAAAGAAAGGGACATAAATTCCGTCCATACAGCATATCAAAGTGGAAAAACGGCATAAATCGTCAGCCAAGAAACCGACCTCGGCCGAAATCTCGCCTTTCACGCCATGAGGCTTCTTGAACTGTCCGATAGCGATTATTTCGTTTTCACGAATCATAAGCCGGAGCTATTTGCGTTTTTTGTTTTTCTTCCCGCCCCCGTTTTGCTGCGTCAGTTCCTTGAAATCAGGCAAATGGCATACCGCTGGGTCAAGCTGAATCCTACCGTGCGAATAAAATGCCAAGTCCTTAAAGATTTTCTCATCATCCACACCGTCCTTATTGACGGCAAGAAGCTGCTTCTTCATATGGCCTGCCAGCATCATCACCAATTGGCCACGCTCCTCGCCCTCCGGCATATCCGCTGCTATGTCTATCAACTTTTCAAGAATCTTGCCATAATGACGGAAACGCATAGGGGTGAGCCTGTAAGGAATCGGCTCCGGCTTCGAATGCAGGTTCTCCGGCTTTATGACCTCACAAGGATAATCAATGTCAAGCTTGAAATCAGACATTATCGCAATCTGATTCCAAAGCATCTTATTGAAATCGTCGACATCTTTCTGATTGGAGAAAAGATTACTCATAATGTCGACTATCGCATATGCGCACCTTGTGCGCTCTTCCCTGTCGGGGATAGTCATGCAGTAATCGACCATCTGCTGCACGTTCCTGCCATATTCAGGCAGCACCAGTTTTTCTCTCTGTGTATTGTAATCCAACATAATTCCTTTTTATAAAATATTTTTCTTAGGCGTAGTAGCTTGGAACTTCTTCAAATATTTAGGAGTGGAATAAGCTACGTCGATGAAATCTTTCTCGCGGAATGCTTTCTCCGACAATGCTATCATATCCACAGCGTTAAGCTGCACACCATATATGAATTCCGCATTAGGATGCTTTATCACCTCGCGCACTTTGTCTGCGCCGTTACCCATAAACAGCATCTTATGCTTTTCGAGCAAATCGTGGAACGAATCGCCGTCGATTATCATCGGCTGCGGAGACAAAATCTCATTCAAAGCCAAATCATATACTCCGGTAAACACTTCCATACGGCGCGCGTCAATCATCGGAACGAACAACTCATCCTCGCCGACAAACCGTGAAAACATAACGGCAACACTCAGTATCTTCAACGTATCCACGCCTATCAGCGGCAAGCCCAGACCGAAACAAAGACCTTTCGCTTCAGAAAGCCCTATTCGCAGACCGGTGTATGAACCGGGTCCTATGCTGACGGCTACCGCGTCAAGCTTTATTTCGCACTGCTTGGCATAGTCCAACGCGTCTTTCACATACCCGCCAAGCACAGCCGCATGGTTACGCCCTTTATAGTCGGCATTGCTGAATTTCATCTCGCCATCCTGTGAAAGGCATACGGAACATACGTCGGTAGCTGTCTCTATATTTAATATCGCCGCCATAGTCAAAACAAATCTGATTATTGCGTGCAAAATTACAAAAATCTCCGCATTAACGCCCAATACCCTCAAGTTTGTTTACCAAGTTTGTTTACCAACCCGAATGCGGATGTCCCTCATGAAATGTCTCAACAGAACAATTCCAAACAAGTTTGATTGTTCTGCTCTCGATTTTCACTATCTTTGCGCCAAATATGAACACACTGCTCACCATAATCCATGGCCTTGCAATCGGCATCTTGGTTTCGGCTCCTATGGGGCCGATAGGCATGCTGTGCATACAGCGCACCCTTAATAAAGGGAGAAGGTCAGGACTATATACAGGCATAGGGGCAGCCTTGTCGGATTTCATATATGCCCTTCTGGCAGGGCTCGGAATGTCGATAATCATCGACTTTGTGGAAGATAATGAAGCGCAATTGCAGCTCGTCGGCAGCATCGTGCTTTTAGGATTCGGCATCTACATAGCGAGAAAAAACCCGGCAAAAGTGCTGAAAGCGCGGAGGAGAAGCAAGCAGAAGAAAGATTCGATGCAGGATATGCTGACAGGCTTCCTGTTCACATTCTCCAACCCGCTCATCCTGTTCCTCATAATCGGATTATACGCGCGGTTCAATTTCCCGGCCGCCGATTTCACGTGGGCCGACTATCTCTGCGGATTTCTCTCAATCATAATCGGAGCATTGGCTTGGTGGTTCACAATCACATATTTCGTCAACAAAGTGAGAGGCCATTTCAACGTGAGAAGCATGTGGCTCATCAACATAATCATAGGCAGCCTTATCTGCCTTATGTCGGTAATAGGGTTTATAATGTCGTTAATGGATTTGCTATGAAAACTAAACGGATAAGCATCCCGCTCATAGAAAAACTTGACAATATGGGCATTGCTGAAGTGGGAGAAACGCTTTATACAGAAGCTCCGAAATTCGCCATCAACAGCGTGAACTGGAAAGAGCAATACCCCTACCACCCCATAACGGCATTTGCAGCCGCCCACAGCCGGGAATATATTTATGTGGATTTCTTCACACGCTGCAACTACCTGCGCGCCGTGAACTACAAGAACAATTCGCCGGTAAGTCAGGACAGTTGCGTGGAATTTTTCCTGCAAGTGCCGGGAAGCGACGAATATTGGAACTTTGAATTCAACTGCATAGGCACTGTCAATGCCTCGCACCGCAAAGCGCGTAACAATCCCCACCGGCTGACCGACGATGAAATATCCTTGATAAAACGCTACGCCTCGTGTGGCACCAGTCCGTTCCAAGAATTGGAAGGGCTGTTCAACTGGTCGCTCACAATCGGTATCCCTTTCAGCCTTATCGGAATAGAGAATCCTGAATTTCCAGTCGAGATAAAAGGCAACTTCTACAAATGCGCCTCGGCAACGAGCATGCCCCACTATCTTAGCTGGGCACCGATAAAAACCGAGAAGCCCGACTTCCACCGCCCGGAATTCTTCGGAAAAATCGTGCTGGAATAATAGTTTAGAGTGGAAATAAGCCCTACAAATTATTGGTGTCCTCCAAAAAATCAGGGGGATAGTTGCATTGTGTTCATTCAAATAGGCTTAATATGCCTCTGCGTGAAGCGGGCTTGACTTTGGGGATAATAGAGCCTCGTGGAGGTTGCGTTTGTGGCACAGTCGCTTCAAGCTCGACCTCCACGAGGCCGATGCTTTTGATGCGTTACCCACGGCCAAGGCCGTGGGTAACGCATCAAAAGCCCCCACGGGGCTGGCATTGCCGGTAAATTGCAACATATTTATGCCTACCCAAACCATATTTTAGCGGACACCAATAATAAATAAAAAAAGCCTGTGACTCAACAAAATCACAGGCTTTCTTTTTTATATTCCCCTGAAAGGTCAGCGTACTGCTACCTTTACGGATTTGCCGGCCGCGCGGACAATATAGAGACCGCTTGCCAAATCAATCTGCGAACCGTCGCCTACGGTCTGCGCCTTCACCAGACGGCCGTCGACAGAATAGACCTCGGCAACGCCGCTGAATCCGTCAACCTTGACAGCACCTGCCACGCCATATACGCTGACAGCATCGCCGTCCAAGCCTGCAACTCCGCCATTCTCACGCTCTTTGCCACTGAACGAAACTGTAATTGGCATTTCTGTGTCCTTTGAAGGATAAGCCGGATACCAAATCACATCAATCTTCAAATCCAACGTCTCGCCTTCAAAAGGTATCTTCGTAGATATATTCACATCGGCCCAAATATACCCTTCAGCAAGCGATAAATCCTCGACAGAACCAGTAACATCTATTTTGCCGTCTCCGTTATCATCGGTGAAAGTCACATTCGGGACAACAATGTCGCCCAACGGTAGCGGTATAATATCAAGTTTGAAATCGGCAAGCACCAATTCATAGACATTGCTTTTGTCCTGCTCCGTTAGAGAGATTGACACAGGCATTCCGCTTGTAATTGGAGTTTCTTCCATCGCAATGTCCACTGTACCGTCGAACCATCTTACATCGCCTTTCGCTTTCATCGGACCTTGCGCCGACACGGCGAACACGCTCAAAGCACATAATAATAAAGTGTAAAATTTCTTCATACTCAATCTATTTTAAATTAATTCTATTATTCCAAAATCGGGGCAAAGATACTGCAAGATATAATAACGTTCAGCTTACTTAACAATCTTTATGATTCGCCACAGACATAAGAATGCCAATAACGCGGAGCAAGCAATCGCGGCAACCATTAGCCCGGCATCGACTAAAAGCACCACGGCCACAGAAGCAACAAAGGCAGCGGCAGTCAACGCCGTAGCCGACAACGATATAGAAAAACGGTATTTCCGGAAATACACAATCCCTACGATTATGCAATAAAGGAAATACCACACTATATTGGAAACGCCCAATCCTGTCAGCCCCCAATAATGATAAAATAGCACATTAAGAATGAAGCCGAATACCGCACTGGCCGTCTCCATCGTCAAATACGTTCTTCCGTCGCCTTTGGCAAGCACCACAAACGCCATGCACCACGAATATGCCCGGAAGAAAGTGCCCACGACAGCCCAAGAGATATAATGCACAATCACATTGAACTCTCCCGAATAGAGAACCGACGCCATAAACTCCCTCAGCAGCACGAACAAGGCTACAATCGGCATCAATACCAACACCGATATGTTGATTTCTTGCGACACGAACACACGCATACGCATACGGCTGCCGTGGACGCGTGCCAACCGGGGATAATATTCCATACCTATCGCCGTGAATATCAACCCCACGTATTTATTGACCAACGTGTATCCCGCCTGAAAGAACCCGACCTCAGCCGTACCGGCAGTGCGGTTGAGATAGACGGAGAACGCGTAGGAGAACAACGTCGTGATGAATCCGCTTAACGTGAGGAAGATGCCCAGCTTCACAAATTCTTTTCCTTCCGTGAAAGCCTCTTTAGCCGAGAGCCTTACACGTTCATAATCCTTATGGCGGAAAATCCACGTGAAAAGCAGCAGCATAGCCTGATATACGACAATCGATGTGACAATGCTGTCAATCCCCCAGAAATAGAACAACGGGATGGAGACAACAAGTCCTGCCGCGACACCCCACACAGAAGCGTAGGCAAGGCGGCGCAACGACGAGACTCCCTGCAAAATAGTCTGCTCGCCGTTTACCAGACCGTAGAACATCAGTACGCAAGAAAGCAATATGAAATCCCACGTTCTGGAATACGAACCGAATGTGAAATCGCTCAACAGAGGGGCAATTGCAATCATCACCGCCGCGCCGAATATGCTTACGAACCACGACCACCGCTTTATGACGGCAATCACCCTGCCCAAGCGCAACACGTCGCGCGACTCGGCGGCAACAGCCACATCGCGCACGGCACTGTTGCGGATGCCCAGCGACGTAATCGAGGAGACCATCTCGGCGGCATTGTTGAAGAGCGAGAACAAACCGATTCCGGCAGGACCAATCCACACGGCCACGAGTTTGGTTCGGACGATTGCACACAGAATGTTGGCGACCTGCACGCCGCCAAACAGGCCCATCGCCTTCACGATGGTGCGCGATATGCCACCTCCCCGCTTCACGTCAGATAATCATTTCATAAATATTATAGGCCACTCCCCGGGCTCCCAACCCTGTCTTCGTCTCTATAAGATTAGCATTAAGATACAATCCGTCATTTTCATTCGACGTGCCGAAATCGAAACAGGATTTTCCTTTGTATTCCTCTGTAATCAGATGATAGAATAAATAATTCATCGCGCCTATAGCAAATCCTGTCTCATCAGCCGACGAATATTGCGCATGCACCCAGTCACCATCCTCATACATCACCGCACCGGCAACCATACGGCCGTCCAACGACGCGGAATAAAGCCTTATGTTTTCCGGGAAATGACTGTGCAACAACTCTATTTCCGGCAACGAATGCACCGGCTTCGCGCCATAGCGGTTATCAAGATTTGCCGTGATTATCCGCCAAAAAGCCGGATAATCCTCAGAAGGTTCGATTATCACGCCATTTTGCAATGCTTTTGCCACATTGCGCTTCGTGCGCCTGTCGAAAGGAATATCCTTGCCCGACATTACAGTTGACGACATATTAGTGACCAAAATGCGGGCATTATGACGGAACAGGGCATACAAATCCTCCTCGGCAGGATATTTATGGTATATATGCGGAATTGCCTTATAAACAAGGCGCTTTATGCCACAATCACGGAGAAACTCCATCATCGCACCGAAAACATCAAGCATCGTGTTGGCATTGAAATGCTTAAGCGGCATGAGCCATCCTCCGAAAGTAAGGCCTTGGTGCGAATAGAGTGTGTCGCCCGACAAATTGGCCGGGAGCAGAGCCAGCAGCCTGCCGCCGTCAAAAGCCATCAGCGAGAAGTCGCTGAAACGGTCGGAATGGTAGTCCATGTAATCACGGTAATGCAGGAATGTGGCATTTTTCGACAAAGCTACAAAACCGTCCCATAAAGGCTTGTCCGCCGGAGCATATCGTCTGATAGTAATCATCACAACCTTATTTTTTCTTCAACCATTGTTCAGGATTAAGTTTCTCGCGCTCCTTACGTATCTCGAAATGCAACAGGGCGCGGTTCTCGTCGTCGATGTCGGTAAACACTTTGCCGAGCGTCTGTCCCGCCTCCACCTTGTCGCCGGTCTTTACGCTTATGTCGGCAAGCCCGGCATATATGGTCAGATAATTTCCGTGCCGGAGCATGATAATGTTATTATAGCCCGGCTGGCGGAATATCGCAGACACTTTCCCGGAGAACACGGCACGCGCCTCCGCCCCTTGGGCTGCCTCAATGTCGACTCCCGGATTGTCGGTCTCCACATAGCGCAATTCCGGATGTTTCTGCCGTCCGAAACCGCGGATTATGCGGCATTCGCCGGTCACAGGATAAGGCAACTTGCCCTTATTGCCCGCGAAGCTGCCGGAAAGCTTGAATTCCTCGTTATCCATCGTGTAACGCTCTTTCTTCTTCTCTTCTTCACGCTTCCTTGCCTCCTCGCGCTCCTTGGCAATCTTCTCCTCCTGCTCGCGCAATTCTTTCTGACGCTTCTCTATATCCTTTTGCCGCTTCTTCAATTCCTCCTTGCGCTTTTTCTCGGCCTGCTTCTGCTCCTCTTTGCGCAATTTCTCCAATTCCTTAGCCTGCTCTTCCTGCTCCTTGCGTATGCGTTCTTCCTCGGCCTTGCGCGCCTCTTCCGCCTTACGCGCTTTCTCGGCTTCCTCAGCCTTGCGCTTCTCGGCCTCGGCTCTCGCACGCTCGGCCGCTATGCGCTCCTGCTCGGCGATAAGGCGTTCCAGTTGCTCGTCCAGCGCGCGCGCTTCCGCCTCTTTCTCACGCAACACTTGCTGCAACTCCGCACCTTCCTCCTTCAGCGAAGCCACTATGCGGGACTGCTCCATACGTTTCTTCTCAAGGCTCAGCCTTGTGGCGTTTATAGTGTCGGCGGCCTTCCGCTTTTCATCCTGCAACGCTTCCAACTGACGTTTCTCCTCCTCCAAGCGGGCAACCACCTTGCGTATTTCCTCCGTCTGATGTTCACGCCAGCGGGAAAACTCCTTCAGATAACGCATACGCCTGTATGCCTGATGGAATGATTCGGAAGAGAAAAGAAACATCAGGCTATTGCCGGAAGAACGATGGCTACGCATCTTTTTTATCGCCGTAAGGTAATTGTCGCGCAACTTGGCAAGCAAAGAATCGTTACGGGCAATTTCCCGGTTAACCACTGTGATTTTAATATTAATCTCGGCAATCTGCTTGTTCAACGAAGCAATGTCTTCCTGATAGCCCTTTATGTCGGCCGCGATACGGTCGAGCGCGCGCAACGAGCGGCGCGTGTTCGATTTATTTTGGTCAAGTTTTTTAGACGTTTCTGATATTTCCTTTTGCATCGACTGCTTCTGCCGTTCAATGTCTTTTACAGAAGGAGTCTGAGCCAAAGAACAGAAGAAAGCCCCTATCAAAAAACAACATATAACTTTTTTCATCTTCCGCATAATACTATTGCTGTGAAATCAATTTCATTATGTCGCTGAAAGCATACCGCCGCGCGCCGGAAGGCACCGTGACAGAATCCGAAACGCCATTATCCCATTTCACAGACTTATAATTCAACTCAAAAAAAGCATTGGCTCCGGCCAACGGTATATCCGACTTAACGGAAGTCGCAATCCTGCCATTTTCCGTAACCTTGAATCCGCTGAAATTCACAGAATAAGCCGCGCCGTTACTTTTTAGCGACATATTGAAATGCCTTATATTATATCCGTCCATATCAAAGCCGTACTCCATCACTTCCGGCTGCCGCTTCGGCAATATGGAATATCCGCCATCCTCATCGGGCACGGCTTCAAAATCATCGCGGTTTTCTTCGCAAAGCGCCCCGCCGCCTATCAGGAACGGATAAGAGAGCAACAGGCTCTGCAAAGCTGGCACATCAAGATAGTCGCCCAATACGTTACCGACATATTCTTTCATATACGCCTTGTGATACTTATCGACGACAGTCACGGTATCGCCCTCAAAATAAATCTTGCCCATCTCGATTCCAAGAATAGGGCGGATGGAGATAGAAACAGACTTGTCCTTGATCATACGCACAACCACGGCACTTTTCAAGCTGCTTCCCATCCCTACTGTCATATTTCCAGAAATAATAACATCAGTCCACTCAGGACTGCCTGCTATAATCTCACTAATATCCGGAATATCAGATTTTTCTGAAACAGCGCTTGTCTCCTCCGATTCTTCATAGAAATCATCCATAGATACCGCTTTGTTAGAGCGGCAAGAGACCATGACAGAAACCAATCCGGCAAACAGCAATAATCTGACAACAGAAATCCTACTCATAGAAATACGTCTTATTTTCAACCTTGCGTTTCAACAATTCCGATTCAGGATTCAAATCCAAGGCTTTTTTCCATTCACGGAGAGCCCCTTCCGGGTCACCGTTCATAAAAAGGATGTCGCCATAGTGCTCGAACATCTCTGCCGACGGGTCATCATCGCCATTTTCCGACATAGCACGCTCGATATATTCCAAAGCCTGCTTGTAATCGCGCTTCAGGAAACAAATCCAAGCGTACGTGTCGAGAAACGAGACATTTTCAGGGTCGGCGTCCACCGCTATCTTCGACATCCGCTCCGCCTTTTCCAAATCTCCCCCAGCTATGCAAAGCGAATAAGAATAATTGTTAAGGGCCAGATAATTATTAGGCGACAATTCTATCGCCTTTTCATAATAGCCGAAAGCCGACTGTGTGTCTCCGAGTTTATTATATACTTCCGCCATACCGGAATATATGTCCGACTCATTGACAATATGCACATCCTTGTTCTTTTCCAAAAGAAGCTGATAGGTAGCAAGGCTTTTTTCGTAATCTTCCGACTGGAAATATGCCGTCGCCATTATCTGGTATACCGACAGCTCATCGGGATTATACGACAATGCCTTATCCCCCGCTTCCACCGCTTTTTGCGGCTCATCGACATATATATAAAGCCACATAAGCCGTTCCCAGCTCTTCACATCGGTAGGATTGATGTCCAATGCATAGGAAAGTTGCTCGGCCGCTTCTTTATAATCGCGCTTGAACGTAAGGTAATCGCAATAGAGTTTCAATATGTCGCCCTCATGCGGATGCTGTCCGATGACCACCTTAAACATATTATCGACACGCGCGGAGGAATCGTTTTCCTCTATGCACTGGCGGATGTAATTGGTAAGTATCCTTATTTTCACATCCACATCAAGATTCTTGTTTACAATCGCCGAATTGATTTCCCTCTCATAGTTCAGGGAATCCCCCTTATTGCTATAGACATTAGCCTTTGAAAGATACACATATCCGTTGTCAGGCTCTATTTTCTGTGCCTTGTCATAATACACCATAGCACTGTCGGCATCCGCAAGCTGCATGAACACATCCCCCATAAGCATATTATACGAAAAATTGCGCGGGGCATCTTTCAACAGCGAGCGTCCTTCGGAAAGAGCGGCCGCAGTGTCATTAAGAGCCAGCATATATCCTATCTTACGCACCGAAATCGCACTCGAACGCCCTTCGGAACGCTCAAGCGAATCGTAAGCCGCTATGGCTTTCTGCAACTCGCCCTTACCGGCATATCCGTCGGCAAGCAACGGATAGACCTGCACTTTGCCCGGGTCAATGCTCAAAAGCTTCTCCCACACGGCAATGGCCTCATCCTTTTTTCCTGCCTGATTGCACACAAGGGCATACAGATAATTCTCATAAAAATCTTCAGGATGACTGTCAAAATGCGACTTCATCAAGCGCAACCCTTCCTCCACTTTCGTAGCTTGCTGATTATCGAACATCAACAAGGCATAGCCATAATAATAAGCAATTATGGAGTTGCCGGGGTCAAGCTCGTATGCACGCTGTATCAAATCGTAGAACGAGGCATTGTCGCCTTCCACCCTCTTCACCAACGCTTCCATATACAGCACTTCCGCCTTTCTCACATCCGAAGCGGAATCCGTTGTCTTCCTGCCCGGATAAGCAGGCATCACCATTGCGGCAAGAAACGAAGCCACAAATATATACTTTAAAACTGTCTGCATTTTTTCACCGCTATTTCATTCCCGTATGCCCGAAACCTCCAGTGCTGCGTCCGCTTTCCGAAAGACTGCCAGACAATTCCCACTCAACCGTAGAATGCCGCGCCACGACCATCTGGCATATACGCTCTCCATGGTTGACAACAAACGGCTCGGAAGACAGGTTAACCAATATCACACATATCTCGCCACGGTAGTCGGCATCGATAGTCCCCGGAGAATTGAGAACTGTTATTCCTTTTTTCAACGCCAGCCCACTACGCGGACGTATCTGGCACTCATAACCTTCCGGCAGCTCCATAAACAGTCCGGTAGGAATCAGTTTGCGCTCAAGCGGCTGCAATGTGACAGGCGACGGCAAATTCGCCCTCACATCCATTCCCGCAGAGAAAAGAGTGCTATATTGTGGCAATTCATTATCCGATTTATTGATTATTTTGACTTTAACTCTATCCATAATCTTTCAAATTCAAATATTTC
Organism: uncultured Porphyromonadaceae bacterium; assembly: GCA_900550025.1. GTDB lineage: Bacteria > Bacteroidota > Bacteroidia > Bacteroidales > Muribaculaceae > Limisoma > Limisoma gallistercoris. The sequence goes on from URQP01000002.1 coordinate 24,599, forward strand.
TGCGAAAATAACTAAACTATACTTAAACCGCATAGCGGTTAAACAAATTTAACCACTATGCGGCATTTACATTCAGTTGCCATACGGTCACCCCCTCTGGTAGAGGTAACGCTTAATCGACCTTTTAGGAGTCTTTTCGAATTCTTCCGTATAAATTTTCACCCCGGCCACCTGTGAATAGGAAGGCAATTCCTGATTCAGATTGACGATGTTATCATTCATAATTCTCTCAATATCGGCATTTCCAAGCGACTGCTGCCGCGCCAATTCAAAATCAGGATACACAAGAGCGACGATTTTGCCATCATCAGAAACCACAATCGACTCGCAGACGTAAGGCATATTATTGAGTTTCTGCTCGATTTCTTCCGGATATATGTTCTGCCCTGAAGGTCCGAGAATCATATTCTTGTTGCGGCCGCGTATATAAATGAACCCGTCACTGTCCATACAACATAAGTCGCCGGTATAAAGCCAGCCTCCGCGCAATGACTCTTTCGTGGCTTCGTCATTTTTATAATAACCGAGCATCACATTATCACCCTTCACTTTCAATTCCCCGGCCACATTCTCAGGATCGGCAGATTCCACCACCGCCGTAATGCCATCGACCACCTTTCCGCACGAGCCCATACGGTTTTCCTCATGCCCGGCATACGAAATGAGCGGCGCACACTCCGTCATGCCATAGCCTACTGTATATGGGAACTCTATACGTCGCAGGAACTTCTCCACATCCTTATTCAAAGCCGCACCGCCAATGATAATCTCATTAAGATTACCTCCGAATGTCTCATTGAGTTTAGCCTTTATCTTTCCAAGAAGATGGTCGTTGACAAAAGGCATAGTCATCAGCAGCTTCATATAAGGTTTCTCCAGCAGCGGGAACACCTTTGTCTTTATGATTTTCTCAAGAATCAACGGGACAGTAACTATCAACCGTGGCTTGACTTTAGCAAAAGCCTCGATTATTATCTTCGGGGAAGGTATGCGTGTAAGGAAATATATATGGCATCCTTTCGAGAACGGATGCATCATCTCAATCACTAATCCAAGCATATGGGCAAGCGGAAGCATACATATCAAGCCGTCGCCCGGACCAAGGAAAGTAAGCTTATCGAGAGCAAAATTGATGTTCGACTCTATCGCCCGGTAAGGAATCATCACCCCTTTCGAAAAGCCCGTAGAGCCCGACGTGTAGCTCAACACAGCCAACGAATCCCTGTCGAACTCACCATATACGACATCCTCTTTGGTGAACCGTTCCGGATAGCGGTTGCCGAACAGAGCGTTCAGAGTCTTACGCGCCTCCGTTATAGCCTCGTCGCGCGACAAAAGCAAACTATAATCGGCTATATTAAAAACCCCTTCGATATAGGGCATATTGTCGGCATCAAGATTTTCCCAAATAGAGCTGTCGGCAAAAAGCAATTTAGCCTCCGAATGGTTGATTATATGCAACATATTATCAGGCTTGAACTCATGGAGAATAGGCACAGCCACAGCCCCATAAGTCAATACAGCCAAAAACGCAACCGACCACTGCGTACCATTCTTGCCACAAATGGCAATCTTGTCACCCCTGACTATGCCAGCTTTATCAAACAACAGATGCAATTTTGCTATTTTCCGTGCCACATCCCTATATTGCAGGGAAATACCATTAAAATCGGTCATAGCCAACTCTTCCCAATTTTTCCGTATTGCACGCTCTATTATCTTATTTATATGCTGTCCCATAGTCGTAAGTTTTTAATTAATTCCACACTTTACTATATAAACACACCACAAGGGTATATTTGTTCACACGCCAAGACGATTAACCGCCATTCTAAGCTCTGTAAGCCTTTCAAGCAAGCCTCCAATCTTTTCAAGAGGAAGCATATTGGCACCGTCAGATTTAGCGACAGAAGGATTCTGATGCGTTTCCATGAACAAGCCGTCGGCACCGGCCGCAATGCCACATCGCGCAAGCGTCTCTATCAAGTGCGGAAGCCCTCCTGTCACACCCGCAGTCTGATTGGGCTGCTGGAGCGAATGCGTCACATCGAGTATCACCGGCGCATAATGCCTCATAACCGGAAATCCACGAAAATCCACAATCAAATCCTGATAACCAAACGTAGTGCCACGCTCCGTTATCGCGACATCATCATTACCGGCATCCCTCACTTTCTGAACGGCAAACTGCATAGCCTCCGGCGACAGGAACTGCCCTTTCTTGATATTCACCATCTTACCGGTCTTTGCCGCAGCTACAAGCAAGTCCGTCTGACGACACAAAAACGCAGGAATCTGGAGCACATCCACATATTCAGCCGCCATCGCAGCCTCTTCCGGTGTATGTATGTCTGTGACAACAGGAATATTGAATGTATCCTTTACTTTTTTCAATATCTCCAACGCCTTTATGTCGCCGATTCCGGTAAACGAATCAATGCGTGAACGGTTAGCCTTGCGGTAGCTGCCTTTGAACACGTATGGGATATCCAGCTTCTTGGCTATTTCCAAAACATGTCCCGCAATATCCATAGCCATATCTTCACCCTCTATCACGCAAGGGCCGGCAAGGAGAAAGAAATTACCTGTTTTTGACGATTTGAGTTGTTCTATCATATTACAATTGATTTATAGCATGTATGGCAGCACAGGCAAACACGCCGGCCGTCTCTGTCCGCAAGCGGCTTTCGCCTAAACTTACAGGAATGAATCCGGCACTTATAGCCGACCTTATCTCGTCCTTGCTGAAATCGCCCTCCGGCCCTATCATAACAAGCACGTCACCGCCTTTATTGTATTCTTTCACGAAATCGCGTCTTTCTATCTCACGGTCGCAATATGCGATGAAACGTTGCCCGGAAAACGCCTTATTTATCACTTCATTAACAGGCGTCAATCCGTCTATCGCAGGCAACACCGTTTTCAACGACTGTTTCATCGCTGAAACGGCTATCTTATGCAAGCGTTCCGTCTTAAGAACTTTCCTTTCAGAATAACGGCAAGCTATCGGGATTATACGGTCAACCCCCATCTCCACAACTTTCTCGACCATCCATTCCAGCCGGTCGATGTTCTTTGTAGGAGCAATGGCCACGGTTATCCCACAGCCCCAATGCGACGGAATATACCGCTTGCTGACAATATTCACTGCACACCGTTTGGCATTCGCTTCACTCAACTCACAGACAAACAGATTTCCATTCCCGTCGACAATCTCGATTTCCGAGCCTTCAGCCAATCGAAGGACACGGACGCAATGCTTCGCCTCATCTTCCGGCAAAACGCCTGTCACTTCAATATCAGGAGCAAAGAACCTGTGCATAATCAAGCTTATTTGCGTTTATCTTTGAAAACTAAAGCAAACAGAACTGCGACAACCAAAGCGTAAGCCGAGAAAATAAGCCAAGATGTCTGCCAGCCGTCAGTCTGCGGGACAGCAGAATTGAAATCAACAAACCGGTTGATTACAGCCTGCGCGCTAAGCGTACCCACAGTAGCGCCGATTCCGTTTGTCATGATGACAAACAACCCTTGCGCGCTGGAACGCACGCTTATGTCTGTCTCCTTGTCGACAAACAGCGACCCCGACACATTAAAGAAATCAAAGGCAACGCCATACACAATCATCGAAAGGACAAACATCCATACTCCAGCACCCGGATCTCCGAACCCGAACAAACCGAACCTCAGAACCCATGCGACCATGGCTATCAGCATCACCCGCTTTATCCCGTAACGGCTCAAGACAAAAGGTATCAAAAGAATGCACAAAGCCTCGGAAATCTGGGATAAGGAAATCAGTATGTTGGCATGCTGCACCCCGAATGTATCGGCATACTCCGGTATTGCCTCGAAACTGGTTATATAAGGATTGGCGAAGCCATTCGTTATCTGTAACGATATGCCAAGAAGCATCGAGAATATGAAGAATATAGCCATACGCTTCTGCTTGAACAGCAAAAACGCCTTCAAACCCAAAGCCTCGACTACTGATTTAGAATTTCCACCTTTAGATACAGGACAAGAAGGTAGAGTCAAAGCATATAATCCAAGCAGAATGCCTACTGTGCCACAAGCGAAGAATTGGCCGTAATTGTCCTGCAATCCAAGCAAATCAACCGTCCACATCATACAAATGAATCCGATAGTGCCAAGCGTCCGGATAGGAGGGAATGCCTTTACCGTATCGAGCCCGACTTTCTCAAGCGAAGTATATGCAACCGAATTCGACAATGCCAAAGTAGGCATATAAAATGCGACACTGACTGAATACAGCGCAAACAAGCACCCGAAACTTGCATCCGAGCCTTCAACCATTCCATAATATCCGGCACTTATCATAAATGCAGCTGCTATTATATGGCTTATGCTCAACAATCGTTGCGCCGGAATCCAACGGTCGGCGATTATGCCGAGTAACGCCGGCATAAACAATGAAACGATTCCCTGCATGGCATAGAAAAGCCCGATGTTCTCACCCATTCCTATACGTCCGAGATAAGTTCCCATCGACGTAAGATAAGCGCCCCACACGGCAAATTGCAGGAAATTCATCACTGCCAGTCTTATACGAATATGTCCCATTTCTTCTGTTTTTAAATTTATGATATTTGGATTTTATTCAATCAATTCATTTTTCTGCATTTTGCGCCTTTTTCTCATCAATCACCTTCTTGATTTCAGCCGCCCGCTCATACTCTTCTTTCACGATGCTCGACTGCAGCATCTTTTCCAGTTCAGGTATGGCAAAACGAGTCAAAGGCACAGTTTCCATCCCTTCCGGCACAGAAACAGTCTCGTCGGCAACAATAGTATCGTCACCTGTAACCGAGAATCCTGTGTTTTGAAGGATTTCGCTTGTTGTATATATAGGAGTTTTTGTCCGTAAAGCTATCGCTATGGCATCCGATGTGCGTGAATCTATCCTTACATCCCTTTCTCCATCAGAGAATGTAATCTCCGAATAAAATACTCCCCTCTGGAATTTATAAATGAACACCTCTTTCACAACAATCCCGAAAGCATGGGTCATAGTGTGAAACACATCGTGAATCAACGGACGAGGCAACTGCACATTCTCCAGCTTGGCGGCAATGGATTGCGCTTCCGCCGCTCCGATTACCACAGGAATACGGAACTTTCCGCCTTCCTCCGCAAGAATCAACGCGTATGCCCCTGACTGTATCTGGTTGTATGTGACTCCCAGCACCCTGAGTTTCACTTTCTTCTCATCCATAGCCCTATCTATTAATTTTCTGTCCGGTTATCACCCCGCTGCCATAACACAGATGCCCTTCAGCATCATAAATAACGGCAAACTGCCCCGGAGCGATTCCCTGCACTTTATTCTCTGACTCAATCATATATTCCGAACCGCCCAAATGCACGAGCTTAGCTTTCATAAACTCAGGCGTATGACGGTTCTTAAACATAATTTCAACCGGCTCCGTAACGTTTTCCCACGGATTTCCGGAAATGAAATGCATCTCGTCAATATGGATGGTTTTTCCATATTGCTTGTCGGTGTCGTAACCGTTGCTGACATATATCGTGTTATCAGCAACGTTTTTCTTCACTACATACCACGGCCCACCACTCAGGCCAAGCCCTTTCCGCTGCCCGATAGTATGAAACCAGTACCCTTTATGCTCCCCTATTTTCTTTCCGGTCTCTATCTCTATGATATTGCCCTTCTTCTCTCCGAGATGACGGCGGATAAAATCATTATAATTAATTTTACCAAGGAAACAAATTCCTTGACTGTCCTTACGGTAGGCGTTAGGCAACTTAGACTCTACCGCAATGCGCCTTACCTCACTTTTAGGCAACGAACCTATAGGAAACATCAGATGCGACAATTGCCCATAACTGATTTGCGCAAGGAAATCAGTCTGGTCCTTGACCCGGTCGACCGCCGTAGCAAGATAAATTTTCCCGTCGACTACATCCGTAGTGGCATAGTGCCCGGTTGCCGTCTTGTCGAAATCCTTGCCCCACCGCTGCTCGAAATAGCCGAACTTTATCATCTTGTTGCACATCATATCCGGATTAGGCGTAAGCCCTGCCTTCACAGTACGCAACGCATACTCCATCACATTGTCCCAATACTCCTGATGCAACGAGACCACCTCAAGCGGCAATCCGTATTTATGCGCGATAGCCGTACACATTTCTATATCCTCTTCGGCAGAACAGCCACCTTCATCCGTATCCATACCGATACGTATATAGAATAACGTCAGATTGTGGCCTTCCTCTTTCAGCTTATGCACGACGACAGCACTGTCGACACCTCCGGATATTAAAACGGCTATATTCATCTATTATATATTCTTCAATTCGTTCAAATTATTCTTATTGGCGAAATAGAGCGACAACAAATAATCGACAGATATTTTACCCGGCCCGGCCAGCACTATGAAGAAAAACATTCCAACAAACATGATTGGCACATAGCCCATCTGCATACTTGCAAACACCCCTGACTGCGTAACCTGCTGGGCAGAAAGGTCGATAATGTTGCCGTCCAGCAAATAATATTCGGCGGCCACCATCGAAATCATCGGCGGCACGGCCGCTATACGCGTAATAAAACCGAAAATCACCAATGCAGAGAACAGCAATTCGATGACAATCATAACTACAAGCGTCATTTCCGAACCCATCCCGAACATAGTTGGAAATATTTCCGAGAAAAAATCGTAATTTGCCATCTGGCGTATACCGAACTGCATAAACAATATCCCGGCGAACATCCGCATAAAGAACCGGGCAAGATTGCCATAGGAACGGTATGCCCCGATTATGAAAAACTTTCTGATTTTACGGTTCATATTATAAATTTTTCATTAAACGCCAAGCGAATTGCCCAATTGAGCCATCAAAGAAAGCACCTGCTCTATAGCCGGACTCTTCGCTATGATTTTCTTATCCGCGCCAAGCAAATAAACCGACGGCTGGAGACGAAGGTCGTAAACACGTTCCATATCCGGCACCATTGCCGTGTACCACAACGCGTCATCGCCACTCTTGTCCTTAGTCCTGTTGGAATAGATTGAAACGACATTCACCGCACCATTCTTTATAAGCCTTCCAGTAACGACATCAGTGCTTAAACGCAATTTGTAAATCGAAGTATCAAAATCCCCGTCGACATTGAATATCAAGACAGTGTATTGCGACTGCAACGTATGCAATGCCGCACCTGCGCCACCCTTTGAGACAGGCATATCACCAAAAACAGAATTGATTCGGGAGTTGTTGATTTTCGCCGCATTCTCCTGCAACACGTTCTTCAAGCCGTCATCCACTTTCTTGTTATCAATCAGATGGCGGGCAAAAATCAGATAGACATCGTCACTGCAAAACTGCGACATAGGATTATATACCTCAGAATCGAGAAAACCGGCCACCGTCCTGAGATTAGCTTCATTCTTTGCCACCTTGTCAACGAATTTCTTTACTGCCTTGTCAACCTCGTCGACATCGGCAAGCGGGAAAAACGAAAGAAAATCCGTAAAAGTCTCACGGAACGATTCGATATTGGTTATCTCCTCCTTATCCAGCTTGCACTCGTCCCACAAACGATTTATCATGAAATTAGAACGCATATTGACTTTCGTCAACTGGTCCGGAACCTGAGGATATTCAAATAACGGCTCTGCAGCATTCCCTGCAAAAGGAAGCGCCAACGCCACACAACAAGCTATACTGATAAAAACACGTTTCATATCACAATCTTAAAAAACATAGCCGATAAGGCTTATATTGTCGCAAAGATAGTGCAAATCGAGAGCAAAAACAACATCTTTTAGATTTGTTATAGCTTGGGCGAGCTTCATTGAAAAAATAAGGCAAGCTCTTTTTTATATGACAGGCTTACACTATCTTTGCACCACTATATTTATTGAGATGGGCGAAGAAAAACAGCTTTTCATATTCTGCGGATGCAACGGCGCTGGAAAAACTACGGCCTCATACACGATGCTGCCAGAAGTGCTCCACTGCAAGGAATTCGTCAATGCCGACGAAATTGCCAAAGGATTGTCGCCGTTCAACCCGGAAAGGGTGGCCATCGACGCAGGAAAACTGATGCTCATCAGAATGAACGAGCTTCTCAAAAACGATGTGACTTTCGCTTTTGAGACGACATTGGCGACACGCACCTATACGCGCCTCATAGAACGGGCGCAAGAAAAAGGCTACAAAGTGACCCTGCTGTTTTTCTGGCTCAATTCGCCGGAACTTGCCGTACAAAGAGTGGCACAACGGGTGCGCGAAGGCGGGCACAACATTAAAGAAGAGGTAATACGCCGCCGCTACGATTCAGGAATCAACAACCTGTTCAACATATACATGAACTGCGTTGACTACTGGATTCTGATAGACAACAGCCAAAACCCGAGGACGATTGTGGCTGAAGGCGGAAAAGACATAAGAACCAACATCCATCATACGGATTTATTTAAAACGATTGAAGAAAATGTCAGATAAAGAAAGCGTTGAACTCAGCCAAAAACTACATTACGGATTGGCATTAGCGGAACAAAAAATGCTCCAAGAAAAGGTCGTGAAAGACGAACCTTTGATTGAGGGTACGCCAAACGGAGAAATAAAAGTAGTCGACGCGCGCGAAGTGCTTGACAAAATAACAAACAACGAAAAAAATTGACTGAAATATCCAACGACCTCGCCGAACTGCTCAACCGGGAAGCGGCGAGAATCAACACCCCGGAATTCATCAGTAGCGACCCGGTGCAATTCCCCCGCCAGTTCAGCCTACTGCAAGACATAGAAATAGCCGCCCTGCTGTCGGCTACGATAGCATGGGGCAACCGCAAGATGATTTGCAATAATTGCCGCAAGATGCTACGGCTTATGGACAACCAGCCATATAACTATGTACTCGACCGCGGCTATGAAGACATTACCGAGAGATTCAACATCCACCGCACTTTCTTCTCCGACGACTTCGTTTATTTCATGCGCGGACTTCACCGGATATATACCACATACGGCTCACTCGACGAATTTGCAAAGCGCAATGAAATAGCCGGCAATGCCGAGCCATCATGGGAATTGGTAAGGCTTATGAACATCGAATTCGAGACTGCCAATGAAGGCATTAAAAATAGCCGATGCCTTCCCGGAGGACTCGACAAGACAGCTTTAAAGCGCATAAACATGGCTTTAAGATGGCTTGTCAGGGACGACGGCATAGTAGATATGGGCGTATGGAAAAGCCTGAAACCATCGCAACTGTTCATCCCTTTAGATGTACACGTAGGCAACACCGCCCGCAGTCTCGGCATGCTGGAGCGCAAAGCCAACGACAAGCGTTCCGTGCTTGAGCTCACGTCAATGCTACGCAAATTGCGTCCTGACGACCCGGTGTTCTACGACTATGCCCTTTTCGGCATAGGAGTAGGCAACAAATACACCGGCAACCAATCGCCCTTGGTATGAAAAGCCAACGAAATCAACCAATATAATTGCACATTTCAATAAGGCATACCCCGCCATAGAAAAAACAAAAAATAAAATCAGGTAAGCTTAATTATTTTTTCTTCCGCATACACTATCTTTGCAGCATCTAAATTTTCAATAGGTATGTCAACACTAAGATTCAAGGTCGTGGAAGAAGCCTACGGCAGAAAAGCCGTACCGGTGGAAATCCCGAAAGAAAGACCGTCAGAGTACTATGCAAAGTATGTGTTCAACCGCGCGCAGATGTACAGTTACCTTGACCGGAGCACCTACATTGCGTTGGTAAACGCCATCGACAACAAAAAATCACTTGGAAGAGAGCTTGCCGACAACGTGGCAAAGGGAATGAAGCAATGGGCTATGGACAATGGCGCACGCGACTACTCTCACTGGTTCCACCCTTTAACGGACGGTACTGCCGAAAAGCACGACGGATTCATTGAGCACGACGGCAAAGGCGGAGTAATAGAGGAGTTTTCCGGGAAGTTGCTCGTCCAGCAAGAGCCTGACGCATCAAGTTTCCCTAACGGAGGCATCCGAAACACCTTCGAGGCACGTGGATATTCGGCATGGGACATATCGTCACCGGCATTCATTATGGGTCATACACTATGTATTCCCACCATTTTCATTTCTTACACCGGAGAATCCCTCGACTATAAGACGCCTCTGTTACGTGCACTAAATGCAGTCGACAAAGCCGGCACAGCCGTGGCACGATATTTCGACGAGAACGTGAAACACGTAATTTCATATCTCGGATGGGAACAGGAATATTTCTTAGTAGACAAGGCCCTTTATGCCGCGCGTCCCGACCTTGTGATGACCGGACGAACGCTTATGGGACACGAAAGCGCAAAGAACCAGCAGCTTGAAGACCACTACTTCGGCTCTATACCATCACGTGTGGAGGCATTCATGCTCGATTTGGAAATAGAATGCCACAAACTCGGCATACCGGCAAAGACACGCCACAACGAGGTTGCCCCGAACCAGTTCGAGCTGGCACCGATATATGAAGAGACCAACCTTGCCAACGACCATAACCTACTGCTTATGTCATTGATAAGCGAAGTGGCAAACCGTCATAATTTCCAAGTGCTATTGCACGAGAAACCATTTAAAGGAGTGAACGGCTCAGGCAAGCATAATAACTGGAGCTTAGGCACAGACACCGGGACAATGCTTTTCAGCCCGGGAAAGACGCCTAAGGACAATCTGCAGTTCATGACATTCCTCGCCAACGTGATGGCAGCTGTCAACCATTTCAACGGATTGCTCAAGGCATCCATTTCGTCGGCCACCAACGAACACCGTCTTGGAGCGAACGAAGCACCGCCCGCAATAATCTCGATGTTCTTGGGCCGACAGGTTTCGGAAGCCATCGACCAGCTCGTCAACACTGACGACGACACGATTAATTTCGCCCGCAAATCAGGTATGAAAATCGAGAATGTCACACAGATTCCTGAATTGTTGATAGACAATACCGACCGCAACCGCACTTCTCCCTTTGCGTTCACAGGCAACCGCTTTGAGTTCCGTGCAATAGGCTCTTCCGCAAATTGCGCGTCGGCAATGATTGCATTGAACGCGGCTGTAGCCGACCAATTGAACCAATTCAAGACAGAAGTGGACGGAAGAATCGCGGCGGGCGAAGAAAAAGAGAAAGCGATAGTCAACGTCATCAAGCGGCTGTTTGTCGAGAACAAGGCTATCCATTTCGACGGCAACGGCTATAGCGACGAATGGAAAGCCGAAGCCGAACGCCGCGGTCTTGACTGCGAGTCAAGCGTACCTAAAATATTCGACGCTTATCTCTCGGAAGAAAGCATCGAGATGTTCAAGCGGACCGGTGTCTTCAACGAAGTGGAACTGAAAGCCCGCAACGAAGTGAAATGGGAGATGTACACGAAAAAGCTGCAAATCGAGGCACGTGTCCTCGGCGACCTTGCTATCAACCACATCATTCCTGTTGCCACCCGCTACCAGTCGCTTTTGCTCGACAACGTGATGAAAATCAATGCCATCTACGGTGACGGCGGTTCCGAGATGGCCGAGCAGGAAAAAGAAACCATCTCGAAAATAGCCCACCACATGTTTGTCATCAAAGATGTGACCGCAAAGATGGTAAACGCCCGGAAAGCGGCAAACAAAATCGAATGCGAGCGTGAAAAAGCCATCGCATACCACGACACAGTGAAACCCTGTCTGTCGGAAATACGCTATCACATCGACAAGCTCGAGTTGATGGTGGACAATGAAATGTGGCCTCTGCCAAAATACCGGGAACTATTGTTCATACGATAGGAAAAATCCGCAGATGGAACAGATAAAACACGAATGCGGTGTAGTCATGATACGGTTGCTGAAACCGCTTGACTACTACCGCAAAAAATATGGTGCCTATACCTACGGATTAGGCAAGCTGTACCTGATGATGGAAAAGCAGCACAACCGCGGACAGGAAGCCGCTGGAATAGGCTGCGTGAAACTGAATGCCGAACCCGGGCACGAATACATTGACCGTGAACGCGCGCTCGGCACCGGCGCCATACAGGAAATCTTCGAAAAAGTCAACCGCGAGGTAGACACCGCCCTGCGCAACTGCAACGCCTCTTATAAGGAAACGCCATACATAGGCGAACTATATATGGGACATCTGCGCTACAGCACGACGGGACGCAGCGGAATGTCGTATGTGCATCCTTTCCTGCGGCGCAACAACTGGCGGTCGCGCAACCTTCTGCTGTGCGGAAATTTCAATATGACAAACGTAGACGAGATATTCCGTCACGTAGTCGGCGAAGGACAGCATCCGCGAATCTATTCCGACACGTTCATGATTCTCGAACAGCTCGGACATGCGCTTGACAAGGAACACGACCGGCTTTATTCGCTATACAAAAACGACACGCCTGACGGAGCAGAGCTTGCCCGCAAGATAGAGGACAATCTCGACCTGCGCAACATACTACGCGGAAACGCCAACCTGTGGGACGGAGGATTCGTGATTTGCGGGATGACCGGCTCCGGCGATATGTTCGCATTGCGCGACAGCAACGGAATACGCCCGGCTTTCTACTATCACGACGACGAAATAGTGGTTGTGGCATCCGAACGACCAGTGATACAGACCGTGATGAACGTCGGCTTCGACGACGTTAAGGAACTTACTCCGGGCTCCGCGCTGATTGTCAGCAAAAACGGCAGTCTGCACATCGACGACATTCTCGGCGAGGGAATGAACCAACGCTGCTCGTTCGAGCGCATTTATTTCTCAAGAGGAAGCGACAAGGACATTTACGCCGAACGCAAGGCCTTGGGGCATCACGTTGCCGGCGATGTTATGGAAGCCATAGGCCGTGATTTGGACAACACCGTCCTGTCGTTCATCCCGAACACTGCTGAAGTGGCGTTCTACGGAATGATGGAAGGCTTGGGAGAATACCTTGTGGCGGAAAAATCCGAAAAGATAAAAAAGCTCGACAACAACGACCCTGAATATGCGGAAAAACTCAACCGCATCGTTTCACGTCACCTTCGTTGCGAGAAAATCGCGATAAAGGACATAAAGCTGCGCACGTTCATCGCCGAAGGGGCTGCGCGCGACGACCTTGCCGCCCACGTCTACGACGTGACCTACGGAGTGGTCCGGCCGACCGACAATCTCGTGGTAATCGACGACAGCATTGTGCGCGGCACAACGCTGAAACAATCCATTCTGAATATGCTCGGCCGTCTGAATCCTAAGAAGATAGTCGTAGTGTCGTCGTCGCCACAAGTGCGCTACCCCGACTGCTACGGAATCGACATGTCGCGGATGAGCGAGTTCATCGCTTTCAAAGCCGCGATAGAATTGCTGAAAGAGCGCGGGATGCAGCGAACGATTGACGACGTGTATCACGACTGTCTGCACCAGCTGGAATTGCCTGTGTCAGAAATGCGCAACGCCGTGAAAGGCATCTACGCGCCGTTCTCCGACAAGGAAATATCCGCAAAGATGGCGCAGATGCTGAAACCCGATGGGCTGACTGCCGATGTGGAGATAATCTACCAGACATTGGAGGGGCTTCACAAGGCCATACCGTCATGCCCCGGCGACTGGTACTTCTCCGGCGACTACCCCACCCCCGGCGGCAACCGCGTTGTGAACCGCGCTTTCGTCAACTACTATGAGGGCAACCCCGACAAACGGTAGTGCAAAGTTGAGGGTTCAGGGTTTAGCGTTTAGTGTTGAGGGTTGAGAGATAAAAAGAGAGCGGCAGGGTTTGTGACTCTGCCGCTCTCTGCTTTGTTTGCAATTCAATCTTTGCCCGAAACACTTAGCAAGCCAACACAGTAACAAAGCGGGTAGACCGTCCGACGGACAGCCTACCCGCTTCGTCATACAAAGATTCGACCTTAGAAGTCGAGCTTTGCTTTGTCTTTTACCGGGTTGCGGTACATTATCTTGCCTTCAAGATATTCCTGCGTAGCGATGAGAGCCGGTTTCGGCAATTTCTCGTAGTAACGCGAGATTTCTATCTGCTCCCTGTTTTCGGAAACTTCCTCAAGATTGTCGTTAAGCGTGGCAAACTCCTGAAGCTTCTTTTCAAGATCATGTTTCATTTCAACGGCAATCTGATTAGCACGTTTAGCGATAATGCAGACAGTTTCATAAACGTTGCCGGTGTCCTCCGACAGCTTAATCACATCGCGTGTTACCGTGTTCAACGGTGCATTTGACCTTTTGTAATCCATTTCTCTAAGATTAATTATTTTAAACGGTTTCTCTATTTTTCTAATCTTTCACGTAGCGCTCAGCTATTTTATAAATGTTGTCGGCCTCCTTACGGTATTTGCCGTCAGGATAATCGTTGATGAACGAGTAGTACTCGTCGATAACCGAGCGGAAACGCTCCTCTTTCTTTTCCTGCACACTTTGGTATGCCTCTTGGAATTTCGATTTGAGGATTATCATCTGGAGCTGTTCCTTATATTTCGTATAAGGATAATTCTTCAACGCATTGGTGGCCACAATCACGGCACTGTTGTAATTGTTGCCAAGATAGTTGCCTAAATTATAGTATAGCTGCGCATTGTCGATTTCTTTCTGCACCAATTTGTCCTGCAACTCGAAAATAGCGTTCTGGGCAATGGCCGCACGGTCGCTGTTGGGATGATAGTCGAGAAATTTCTGCAACTCCTCGATGGCCTTATATGTCTCGGTCTGGTCGAGCTGCGGCTCGGGAGAATCGAGATAGCAGCCATAACCGGAATAGAACCGCGCAAGCTCCGTGTACTTGCCTTTCGGGTAATGCGTGTAATAAGTCTTGAAATAAGAGCTTGCCGTAAGGTAATCCTTATTCTCGTAATAGCTCAATCCGAGCAGATAAAGCGATTCCTCGGCCTTGTCGGTACCTTTAAGCACTTTCACCACGTCCTCGAGCAACGTGGCAGCCTGCACATACTTACGCTCCTCGAACGCTTTTTTCGCATATTCAAACTTATAGTTGGCATCAGTGCTTTTCAGCACCTTGTTATATTCCCCGCATCCTGTGAGGACAACCGCCAACGCCAATATCGTCAATATATTTTTCCGCATTTTCCGTCAAGCATATATTTAAGCACGCAAATTTACGAGTTTATTATGGTTTGGCAAAAAATAAGCAGGTCAAATCGGCTGTCAATGACATAATCTTAACATTTAACGGCATATCAACCGAATTTCCGGACAATTCCTGCCATACCAGCCATGCTGCAAGCCAACTGTTTGTGATAAATTGTAAGCATCCTACGAAATTTTTAACTATTTTTGGGTACAACATTTAAACTAATTGCCTACATTTGTTGGACTATAAAACAAACTTACATACCATAATCCAAAAAGCTATGAATGTAGAGAAAATTCTATCAGATCTTGAGGCTAAGCACCCGGGTGAGAAAGAGTACTTACAAGCAGTCAAAGAAGTCTTGCTTTCCGTAAAAGACGTTTACGAACAGCATCCTGAGTTCGAAAGTGCCAAAATCGTTGAAAGGATGGTCGAGCCTGACCGCATTTTCACTTTCCGCGTATTATGGCAGGACGACAAAGGCGAAGTACAGACAAACATCGGCTACCGCGTACAGTTCAACAACGCTATCGGCCCGTACAAGGGAGGTATCCGTTTCCACGCTTCGGTAAACCTGTCGATACTTAAATTCTTAGGATTCGAGCAAACATTCAAGAACGCCCTTACGACACTTCCGATGGGTGGCGCGAAAGGCGGTTCGGATTTCAGCCCGCGCGGCAAATCCGACCGTGAAATCATGCGTTTCTGCCAAGCGTTCATGCTTGAGCTATGGCGCAACCTCGGCCCGGATCAGGACGTTCCGGCCGGCGACATCGGCGTAGGCGGACGCGAGGTAGGCTATATGTACGGAATGTACAAGAAACTCGCGCGCGAATGCACCGGCACGTTCACAGGCAAGGGTCTCGACTTCGGCGGCTCGCGCATACGTCCGGAAGCTACCGGCTACGGTGCCCTGTATTTCGTACAGAATATGCTGCACCGCCGCGGCGAGGACATCAAAGGCAAGACAGTAGCCATTTCAGGTTTCGGCAACGTGGCTTGGGGAGCGGCTTTGAAGGCTACCCAGCTCGGAGCTAAAGTAGTTACCATATCAGGTCCTGACGGCTATGTATACGACCCTGACGGCATAAGCGGCGAAAAGATAGACTATATGCTCGAGCTCCGCGCTTCGGGCAACGACGTGGTAGAGCCATACGTGGAGAAATTCCCGGGTGCACAGTTCTTCGCAGGCAAGAAGCCGTGGGAGCGCAAGGTTGACATCGCTTTGCCATGCGCGACACAGAACGAAGTCAACAAGGAAGATGCCGAAATGCTTGTCGCAAACAAAGTACATATCGTTGCGGAAGTTTCCAATATGGGCTGCACACCGGAAGCAATCGACACATTCATCGACAACCGCGTAATCTACGCTCCGGGCAAGGCCGTGAATGCGGGTGGCGTGGCAACTTCAGGCTTGGAAATGAGCCAGAACGCGATGCACCTCACTTGGACGGAAGCCGAAGTCGACGAACGTCTGCACCAGATTATGCGCGACATCCACGAGCAGTGCGTGAAATACGGCACTCAACCAGACGGCTACATCAACTATATGAAGGGAGCGAACATCGCCGGCTTCATGAAAGTTGCCCACGCAATGATGGGACAAGGCTGGGTTTAATCCCATTAATAATGATAGAAAATAAGCGCACCGGATAGTGCGCTTATTTTTTATTAATAACATTTTCAGGAAATAGCGTTAACTTTGCGACAAAATTAGCGATATGGAAGAACCGTTGTTCTCAATAATAACAATAACATTCAACGCCGAAAAAGAACTGCCGCCTACGCTCGACAGCGTAAGCCGCCAGACATTCCACGGCTTCGAGTATATGATAATCGACGGCAAATCGAGCGACAACACCGTAAAAATCGCTCAAGGGAGCGGAATCCGCATGACAATGATATCAGAACCCGACAAGGGACTTTACGACGCCATGAACAAAGGCATGCGTAAGGCCAAAGGGAAATACCTGATATTCCTTAACGCCGGTGACGCTTTCCACTCGCCGGAGACATTGTCGGAGATTGCGACAACGGCCGAAGCTAACGGTTATCCCGACATCGTGTACGGCCAGACACAATTGGTCAACTCCTCGCGCGAGTTCGTTGGGATGCGCCATCTTTCCGCCCCCAAGCATCTTACATTCAAAAGTTTCAGCCGTGGTATGCTCGTATGCCATCAGGCCTTCGTAGTGAAGCGCGAGATTGCCGGATCATACGACCTGCGCTACCGCTTCTCAGCCGACTATGAATGGTGCCTGCGATGCCTGAAAAAAATGAAAAGCAGCGCATATACAGGTACAACCCTGATAGACTACCTGACGGACGGCCTGACGGAGAAAAACCACAAAGCATCGCTGAAAGAACGCTACCGCATAATGTGCGACTATTACGGCACAGTCCCCACCATCATACGCCACATAGGATTCTTTTTCAGAAATCTGCGCAGGAAATTTTAGGGCATTACCGCGATTTGAATTATTTTTACGGCATAAACTTAAAACCAATAAAATCAATCGTATGAAGTACTTATTTTATTCACTTATCACTATTGTTGTAGTACTGCTTTGCGGAATCACCGTAAAAGCACAGAAAAACAAAGTCACAACAACCAACGACGCAACCATACTGCACGCTTGGTGCTGGTCGTTCAACACTATCCGCGAAAATATGAAAGACATTGCCGACGCAGGATACACCTACGTGCAGACATCGCCGGCCAACACTTGCTTCGTAGGCGAAAACGGAGGGATGCAGATATTCGGCGACGGCAAATGGTACTACCACTACCAGCCCATAGCATGGCGGATAGGCAACTATCAGCTCGGCAACCGCGACGAGTTCAAGGCAATGTGCGACGAGGCAAAAAAATATGGAGTAAAGATATTGGTAGACGTGCTGCCTAACCACACGGCATTCGACACTACGGCCGTACTGCCCGAATTCATCGAGGCCGTAGGAGGGCGCGACAACCTCTACCACGCCAACGGATTTAACGAGATAAAAGACTACAATGACCGCTACCAGTGCACCACAGGAGCAATGGGAGGACTGCCGGACGTGAACACCGAGAACCCTGACTTCCAATATTATTTCATGACCTACATCAACGATTTGATAGCCTGCGGCGCAAGCGGATTCCGCTACGACACGGCAAAACACATCGGCTTGCCTTCCGACCCGCTCGACGCCAAATCGAAGCAGAACGACTTTTGGGATGTGGCCATGGGACGCAAACCCATAAAAGGAATCACCCTTGCCAATAAAGACAATCTTTTCATCTACGGAGAAGTACTGCAAGACAAGAATGTGAAAGAAAAAGAATATGCCGAATATTTCGGCATGTGCGCAAGCAACTACGGGCACTCCATACGCCAAATAATAAGCAACCGCAAGACATCGGCAAAGCAAGTGAGCAATTGGGAGCATACAGTATCGCCCGAGAAACTCACCACGTGGGTAGAGTCGCACGACACATATTGCAACGCCAACGAATCGGCATCGCTCACCGACACGCAAATACGCTTGGGATGGGCGATAATAACAGCACGGCAGAACGGCACTCCCCTGTTCTATTCACGCCCTGACGGAAGCACGCGCGACAACTATTGGGGTAACAACCGCATAGGGGCTAAAGGCAACGACGAGTTCAAACACCCGGAAGTGGTAGCCGTCAACAAATTCCGCAAGGCAATGCACGGACAGCTTGAAAAGATAAAAGTATCGGCAGACGGAACAATCGTGGAAATCAACCGCGGCGATAAAGGAGCGGTAATCGTGAATCTCAGCCAAGAACCGGCACAGCTCTCGATGAAAACAACGCTTGCCGACGGAACATACAAAGACCGTGTATACGGAAACACTTTCACCGTAGAAAAAGGAATAATAAAATCCTCGCTACGACCGGAAACATCCTACGTGATATATTAAAGACACAACAACAAGTAAGGGGCGGCAAATAACCGCCCCTTACTTGTTGTATATACCAAAAGAAACTATCCCCCGAAATTGTCGTAACGTATGCTTTCCTCATCCACGCCGAGGCTGTCGAGCATAGCCACAACCGCCTTGCTCATCGGACCCGGACCGCACATATAGTACTCAATATCCTCCGGAGCGTCGTGGAATTTCAAATAAGTTTCGTACATCACCTGATGCACGAAACCAGCCTTGTATTCCACTCCTGCGGCATCGGCAGCAGGGTCAGGACGGTCGAGAGCCAAATGGAACGAGAAATTCGGGAACTCCTTCTGAAGCTCCAAGAAATCGTTAAGATAGAACACCTCATTCAAAGCCCTTGCCCCATAGAAATACGACATCTTGCGGTCGGTTGTATGCAGAGTCTTGGTCATATGCATGATTTGCGAGCGCAACGGAGCCATACCGGCACCGCCACCTACCCATATCATCTCTTTCTTCGAATCGAAATTAGGATGGAAATCACCGTAAGGCCCGCTCATCATCACCTTGTCGCCCGGCTTCAACGTGAAAATGTACGACGAAGCTATGCCCGGCATAACGTCCTGAAAACCGACCTGAGGCTTAGGCTTGAAAGGCGGGGTGGCGATGCGCACCGTAAGCATTATGCGGTCGCCCTCGGCAGGATAATTGGCCATCGAATAAGCACGGATGGTCTCCTCTTCGTTCTTGCACTTCAAACCGAACAGACCGAACTTCTCCCACGCCGGAAGATATTCTTTACCAATAAGTTCCTTATCAATATCCTTGTCATAATCCATCGAATATTCCGGAATTTTAATCTGCGCGTACGACCCCGGAACGAAATCCATATGCTCGCCCGGAGGCAATGCCACGATAAATTCCTTGATAAACGTAGCGACATTCTTATTGGAAATCACCTCGCATTCCCATTCCTTGACACCGAGTACCGATTCCGGCACAAGAATCTTCATATCGTTCTTTACCTTCACCTGACACCCCAAATGCCAATCGTTGTTAAGCTCCTTGCGGGAGAAATGCACCTTCTCGGTAGGCAAAGCCTCGCTGCCACCCTCGACAATACGCACACGGCACTGTCCGCAACTGCCACCGCCACCGCATGCCGACGGAAGGAAAATCCTGTCATTGGCAAGCGTCGAAAGCAACGAGCCGCCGGTAGGCACCTCCACCGTCTCCTTATCGTTAATGTTAATCTTGACATTGCCCGAAGGCACCAAATATTTCTTGGCCACAAGCAAAATCACCACCAGCAACAAGGCAAGCACAAAGAAAAGCAATGTACCCACCGCTATCGTAAGATTGTTGGCTGTCATTAATATCTCCATAAACTTCCGCTCCTAAATTTTAATACCGAGAAAACTCATAAACGCAATTCCCATCAATCCGGTTATGATAAAAGTAATACCAATCCCGCGCAAAGGCTTAGGCACATTGGAATACGACAGACGTTCCCTGATTGCCGCAAGGCAGACAATGGCAAGCAACCATCCGAGACCGGAACCCGCGCCATAGATAGTGGCTGTGGCCACCGAACCTAAATCGCGCTGCTGCATAAACAGCGAGCAACCGAGGATGGCACAGTTGACAGCAATCAACGGCAAAAATATTCCCAACGAGGCATAAAGGCTCGGCGAGAACTTCTCGACAGCCATCTCCACCAATTGCGTAGCCGAGGCTATGACGGCAATGAACAGAATCAGGCTCAAGAAGCTCAAATCGACAGAAGCCAATTCCGGACTAATCCACGCCAACGCTCCCGGACGGAGAAAATACATTTCCAACACATAGTCGATAGGCAAAGTGATTACCAACATGAATGTCACGGCAATGCCCAGACCGAAAGCGGTCTTCACATTTTTCGACACAGCAAGATATGAGCACATTCCGAGGAAATATGCAAATATCATATTGTCGATGAATATCGAACGTACAAATAAATTCAGATTTTCCATAACTCCTACGTGTGTTATCAGTTAGCCTCCTGTAAATCCTTATTGTGGGCACGGTGAGCCCAGATGATGCAAGCCACCGTAATCAATGCCATCGGCGGAAGAATCATCAGGCCGTTGTTCTCATATCCGGCATTATAAAGCCACTGCGGCACTACCTGACAGCCAAGCAATGTGCCCGACCCGAGCAATTCCCTGATTGTAGCCACGATTACAAGGATTATTCCATATCCAAGGCCGTTGCCGATTCCGTCGAGGAACGACGGCCACGGCTTGTTGGCAAGGGCGAAAGCCTCCAGACGGCCCATCAGTATACAGTTGGTTATAATCAACCCGACAAACACGGAAAGCTGCTTGCTCACCTCATAGTTGTAAGCTTTCAGCACCTGATCGACTATAATGACCAACGCCGCCACTACCACAAGCTGCACTATGATTCGGATGCTGTTTGGAATAGTGTTGCGCATAAACGATATGATAACATTTGAAAACGCCGTGACAGCCGTAACCGAAATGCCCATCACTATGGCAGGCTCAAGCTTCGCCGTAACGGCAAGCGAAGAACATATTCCCAGAATCTGCACAAGCACGGGGTTGTCCTTCGACAGCGGATTGAACAATACAGCCTTATTTTTCTTACTAAGCATATATCATACTATTTTTTATTGTTCTGCAAATCACTAAAAAAAGCCGAATAGCACGACAAGCATGAAAACAGCATCGACTGGACGCCCTTGCTGGTAATCGTACCCCCGGAAATGGCATCTACATAATCCTCTCCATTGGCCGACTTCTGCCCTTTCTTCAATACGGCTACCGACTTGAAACTGCCGTCCTTGAACAGCTGCTTGCCTTTAAATTGTCCGGCAAAACCCTCAGTGGCAATCTCCGCTCCCAATCCCGGCGTCTCGCCCTGATGCGAGAAATACGCGCCATAGACCGTGCAACCGTCATCGTCGACAGAGACATAGCCCCAAATCGGTCCCCAAAGGCCTGTACCATAAACCGGCAATATATATTTTGTAGAATTGTCGATATTGCATACAAATACCGGCAACTGGCGTTCTGACGGCTCTTTTTTCACCTCGTTAGCGACATTCACATCAAAGGCCTTGCCTTCCTGCCGCTCACCTTTGCTGTTAATCACGTATTCATCAACAACATACTTCCCATACAGCTCTATCGCATTCGTCTCGTCAGAAACGACACGAATAGAACTAAGCATCTGCTGCATCTTGTCAATCCGTATATTGTCGTTCTGCTTAGGCTTAAGCGTCAAAGAAACCCAAGCCAACGCCGCACCGACAACACACACTATGACAGCAGTGTAAACGATTGTATATAAATTACCTTGCCTGTTCATTTTTCATCACTTGTTTAGCACGGCGCATCCTGCGGCGCACGTTGGATTCAACAACACAATAATCTATAAGCGGGGCAAAGGCATTCATCAGCAGCACGGCCAACATCGCCCCCTCCGGATAACCGGTGTTATAAATTCTTATAAGCATAGCCATCACACCTACAAGAAAACCGTAAATATAGCGGCCGGTATTGGTATGGGCGGCAGTCACCGGGTCGGTGGCCATAAACACCGCCGCAAACGCAAACCCTCCGAGACAAAGATGCTCTACCGGGCTTATAAGCGAGCCCGGATAAGTCGCGCCCGGGAACATATTGGCTATCCAGCACATAACGAAACCTCCGGCAAACACCGAAAGAATTATACGCCAATTAGCGACACCTGTAAACAAAAGCACCGCTGCCCCTATCAGTATGAACAATGTGGATGTCTCCCCAATCGAGCCGGGAATGAGCCCCAAAAACTCCTGCCACAGCGTGACCGGCTCTCCGGTTATTCCAGTCAACTGCAAATCACCGCCGACATGCGTGGCAATCTGTCCGAGCGGAGTAGCACCTGAATAAGCATTGACAACCGAGCCTTCACCAAGCCCGAATATAGGAGAAGAAGCCACAAACACATTGTCGCCCGACATTTTTGACGGATAAGCAAAAAACAGGAATGCGCGCGTCATCAAAGCCACATTGAAAATGTTCATTCCTGTGCCGCCGAACACTTCCTTTACGAAAATCACCGAAAAAGCCGTAGCTACGGCAATCATCCATACAGGAGTCTCTACCGGACAAATCATCGGAATCAGTATTCCCGACACAAGAAAACCTTCCTGAATCTCATGCTTGCGAATCTGCGCCGAAGCGAACTCTATGCCCAAGCCAACGACGTATGCCGTGACTATCTTCGGCAATACGGCCAGAAATCCATAGAAAAACGACTCCCAAAACGGTGGATTAGCAAAGCCCACCGACAAATACCGCTGATAACCGACATTGTACATACCGAACAGTAGTGCGGGAATGAGTGCAATGACAACGATTATCATCGTACGCTTAGAATCGTTGCTGTCGTGGATATGCACGCCCGAGCGGGATGTGGAATCCGGAGTGAACAGGAACGATTCAAAACCGTCATATACCGACTTGAAAGAATGCAACTTTCCGTCGGGCATAAAATTCGGCTTTATCCTTTCCAGATATTTCTTAACAAACTGTTTCACCGTGAATATTTTTAATTCATTTCTTTCCTTAAATAATCAAGCCCCTCACGCACTATTTTCTGAAGCTCCAGCTTCGACGTGTCGATGAACTCGCACAACGCGAAATCCTCCGGCGCGACCTCATATATGCCGAGCTGCTCCATCTTGTCGATGTCCTTTGCCAATATGGCTTTTATCAGATATTCCGAATATATGTCCATCGGAAGCACCTTGTCGTATTCTCCGGCCATTATTATTGACCGTTCCGAACCGTTGATTTTAGCGTCGAAATGGTACTTTTTAGCCTTCCCCTCAAGCCAAGAAAAGAAGCAATGGCTGAAGCTGTATTTCTTTGGACTCAAAGAAGCCCATCCCATAAATTCCGACTCATGCGAATTTTCAGGAATCACGGTCACCTGCCTGAACGGGAAATGCAAATATCCGTCGATATTTTCCTTCACTCCGGTAAGCACATTGCCCGATATTATGCGGCACTTCTCCGACGGCAGCGTAAGATTATCCTCAAGCAAGGCTTCCAAAGGCATACCCGCCACCGCGTTAAACGACACCGGAGACTTGACACACTCCCCTGTCACCGCCGTGACGCACGAGAAATCGACAAATCCTTTCGTGAACAAATGCCCTATCCTGACCACCGTATCGGCATCGAGCGTCCAGACCACCTCGCCCTTATTTACAGGCTTTATATTGGCAATCTGCACACCGGCATTCCCGGCGGGATGCGGTCCCTTGACAATAAAAGTCTCCGAATATGGCGTTTCCACAACCGAATCTTCCCTGCAACACACATACACCTTTCCCTGAGTCAGCTTAGCAAGAATAGCGACACCTTTTTCAAAGAAAGGAGCATTATTATTTAATAAGGTATAAGGCGAAGCAAGCGGCGCGCTGTCGAACGCCGTAATAAAGACATCACGCGGCACTGCATCCGTATCCGGAACAATGTCATAAGGACGCTGGCGCATATATGCCCACAAGCCCGAGCGTTGCAACGTGCGCCTTACAGCATCAGTATCGCCAGCATCTACATCAAGCATAAAATGCCCGCCGGAACCGTCGGCCTCGATTTCCACCCGCAAGATTTTTCTGCGCTCGCCACGCACCACCTTCGCCACCGTACCAGCCACGGGAGAAACGATAGCGACATTCTCATTATTCTTATCGTATAACACCATTTCTCCGGCACGGACAACCTCTCCCTCTTTTTTTGCAAGCTTAGGCACTATACCATAATAATCATCCGGAAAGACAGCATAACGCCCCGCGGCGAGTAGCGTTCCGGGAATGCCGTCCGGCACTTCCCCGATAAGACGCAAATCAAGGCCCTTCCTTATTTTGACAACATTCGTCATAGTATGGCTATGTTTAAAATCCATTTATAAAACACCCCCAAAATTACTATAAATTTATGTTATACGACAGCTTTTCAGAACAAAGTTTCCGCCATTGGTTAAAATTCATCTGCAAAGCTATAAAAAAGGTGATAAAACAGTAAAAAAGATATAACGTGTTTTGGATATGTAAAATTAATATGATATTTTTGCCCTACATTTTATAGGAAGATTTCTTCTACAGTAGTAGTTGCGTAAAATGTTGTTGCCGCGTCCAACCACATTCAAGCACAAATAATAGAAGCAAACCCGCATATAATGGAACGATAAATTATTAACTAATAACTAACTATTTTTTTAATAACAAAATTTTCAAAATTTAATTATGGAAGCTCAAAAGCCTAACACTCCACAAAAACCTGTGGCAGCAAAGTCGAAAACTGAAGCTACGCACAAAGTGCGCGGTATTAAGAACGCCTTCTTGGTGATCTTATGCTGTTTTGTAATTGCAGTATTGCTGTTCATTTTCTGGTTCGGTGACGCATCTCACTTTGAAAACGGACACCCGATTGACCTCGTAGGTACAATCTACAAAGGCGGTGTAATCGTGCCTATCATCCAAACATTGCTCTTGACCGTTATCGTACTCTCCGTAGAGCGCAGCATCGCAATGCACAGCGCAAAGGGTACTGGCAGCATCAGCAAATTCGTTGCCAACGTGAAAGTCGCTCTTCAGAAGAACGACATCGAAGGCGCACAGAAACTCTGCGCAAAGCAGAAAGGCAGCGTTGCAGCCGTTGTTTCAGCAGCATTGGTTAAATACAAAGAAATGGACCAGAACACAGTTTTGACTAAAGAGCAGAAACTTACTTCTCTCCAGCAGTCAATCGAAGAGGCTACGGCGTTGGAAATGCCTTCATTGCAACAGAACCTGCCGATTGTCGCTACAATGACCACTCTTGGTACACTTGTCGGACTTCTCGGTACTGTGATTGGTATGATCCGTTCATTCCAGGCATTGTCCGCATCAGGTGCTCCTGACTCGACAGAACTTTCTGCCGGTATTTCCGAGGCACTTGTCAACACAGCATTCGGTATCTGTACTGGTGCATTCGCTGTAATTTCTTACAACTTCTTCACTAACAAGATTGATAACCTTACTTACGCAATCGACGAAATCGGTTTCTCAATCGTACAAACATTCTCTGCAACTCACTAATTCTGTAACAAGGTAAATTTAATAATATGGGAAGAGTAAAAATCAAAAGGAAGAGTACCCTCATCGACATGACGGCGATGAGTGACGTTACTGTACTTTTGCTTACATTCTTCATGTTGACATCTACCTTCTTGCAGAAAGAACCGGTGATTGTGAATACACCGTCTTCAGTATCGGAGATCAAGGTTCCGACATCAGAATTGGTAACAATCCTTGTTGACCAGGAACGCCGTGTATTCATATCCATCGCAGGTTCTCAGGACAGTACATGGTCAAGTGAGCGTGTACGCAAAGATGTGTTGATTCGCGCAGCGAACCTTTACAACGAGACTCATAAGAACAAAATCGAATTTACGCAGCAACAAGTAAACACGTTTGCAAAAATCAATATGTTCGGCTATCCTCTCGCAAGCCTTGGCGAGTTCCTCGACCAACCGCAATCGAAGCAGGACGAGCTTGTCGACCCATCGAAGAACCCCAATGCGGGAATTCCTATCGACAGCAACAAAGACTTGACAAAGCCGAACGAATTCCAGATTTGGATGAACGCAATTTACAATGTTTCGCGTGACGTTACCGACAAAGACGGCAAATCTTTCGAATCTGCAATCAAGAAAGGTGAAGGTATTGCCATCAAAGCCGATAAGGAAACGCCTTATGAGGTGGTTCACGTTGTAATGGACAACCTGCAGACATTGAAGATGAATAGATTTAGTTTAATGACCGCATTAAAGTCGGAAGAGGAATAATTATATGGCACAGATAGAAACAGGTGGCGGTGACGGCAAGAAAGGCAAGGGCCGCCAGAAAAAGATGCAAATCCATGTCGACTTCACTCCGATGGTTGACATGAACATGTTGCTGATTACGTTCTTCATGCTCTGTACCACTATGATTAAGTCCCAGACTTTGCAAATAAGTCTTCCGACCAACGAGAAAGTGGATCAGGCTGAACAAAACAAAGTTAAGCAGTCCGAAGCTATTACGATTATCGTCGATTCAGAACGCGACGAACCGGACGGAACGAAGCCGGGCCGAGTAAAGAAAGACTATGTCTACTACTACGAAGGCAAGCCGGGCGGTGAAATCGGTATCGTGGACAATGACGGCAACGGCATACTCGACAACAACAACCTGAAAGAAATCGAATTCCTTGGCAATGCCAACGGCAAGGCACAAGGCATCCGCGCAATCCTCCGCGATCGCAACAAACAGGTTGTAGAGAAAGTCGACAAGCTGAAAGAAGAATGGCGCGCCAAGAAAATCACTGATGAACAATATCAGGAGACGGCTAAGCAATATAGAAATGACTCTACATTGAAACGCCCGACCGTAATCATCAAAGCCACGGCAGCCGCATCGTATGAAGCTTTGGTCAACGCCCTTGACGAGATGCAGATTAACAGTATAAGCAAATACCAGATTGACAACTTGAACGCAAGTGACTCTGCCCTTTTGCTTGACTACCTTAAGACACATCCTCGCAAATAAAGATGAATTGATCAATATTTATTAACGCTAAAAAGAAAAATCAGATATGGCAAAAGATGTAGATCTTTCATCAAAAGAATGGTGTGACCTTATATTTGAAGGTAAGAATAAGGACTTCGGCGCATACCAGCTCCGCAAGCATTCCGACGGACGCCACAATAAAGCGATGCTTTATGTGATAATCGGTGTCATCGCAATCGGACTGATTCTGAGCGCAGTCAACTTCGCATTGGAACGCGCTGCCGCCCAAATCACCGACGAGGCGAGCCAAGAGCTTGTCACAGTGGATATGGGTGAGCAGGAAGAGGAAGAACCGGAAGAAGAGATGGTAAAAATCGAGGAAGAAAAGCCGGAAGTACTTCCGGAGGAAATCCTCAACACCATCAAAGTTACGGAGCTTAAGATTGCCGACGATGACGAAGTAACCGCTGAAGACGAAATCAAATCACAGGACGAATTGCAAGAGACACAGACTGCATTCGGTCAGGCAAATGTCGACAAAGGTACCGACGACTTGAACGTCGTACGTACTCTCAAAGACGAGGTAATCGTCGAGGAGAAGAAACCGGAACCTGAGAAGGTGTTTACCGCCGTTGAACAGATGCCGCAATTCCCCGGTGGCGACGCAGAGTTGATGAAGTGGCTTAACAAGAACATCAAATACCCGACAATGGCAATGGAGAACAACATCCAAGGACAGGTCGTAGTACAATTCGTTGTAACGAAGACCGGTGCCGTTGGCGAGGTTAAGGTGGTACGCAGCGTGGACAAAGACCTCGACCGCGAGGCAGTACGCGTCTGCAAGTCGCTCCCGAAATTCATCCCGGGTAAGATGAACGGACAGGCAGTGAACGTGTGGTACACGCTTCCGGTCCGCTTCAAGCTCCAAGGATTGAACTAATCGTCAAAAATCTTGATACAAAAAACCGTGCAGCCGGCCGCTGCACGGTTTTTTTATTGTCACTACTTATCCTTATCAGAATGCCCTTGCATTAAGCACTCGACGTGATTGATATACATTACACAGCACGTTATTATAAAACGCATCAGCTAACTGGATCGAAGACACGGTACACACCGTACTACATTGTGATTTAGCCTGAGACTCTGCTTCATCCTGGGTATCGGCATAGATGGTAAATTGTTCTACTTTGGTACCCACAGACTCAGACCCCACACAAACAGTTGGAGATGAAGCGTCATAATACGTATTGACGATTTCGTAAGTAACATTCACAACGTAATTTCTTTTTGCATATGCAGCAACAGAAAGAAGCATACATACCGCCAACATCAAAATTTTTTTCATAACTCATTTTTTTAATTTACAAAAGTGATCTATAGCACCCAAAACAAAAGTAAACCGCAAAAAAAGCGTGGTGCTCATGCTTATCCCATCCTTTGAAGGCGTTGGCGAAACCTTTGATCTATGAGACAACAATAAAGCCCACGCATATACGTGAGCATCTTATACATTACCCTTCCAGATCATATAAGTCGCCAAACTTTACAAAGGAGAAGAATAAAGCTAAAATGCTTTTTTCAATTTATAGCGAAATACTAAATCAACATCATCATTCCATAGGCAAAGAATTTTTATAACAACAATATATAGTCATATGTATTCTCTATGTTAACAAATCAAAGCATTTATGCAATTATTGGCAATTTATGCCTCGTTGGCCATTTTCTTGTTCTCGGCGAGCTGCTCCTTGCTGAGAAGGGAGTTCATCTCCTTCACTACCGCCTGTATTCCTTCGTTGAATTCCTTGAGCAATTCCTTGTAGCAATTCTTGAAATAGGCGGTATGAGCCTTGCGGTATGCCTTACGGTCGCCGCCGAACGACACAACGCAAGTCTTGTCGAAACCGACAGACACATTGTCGATTTTCTCGGTAAGCAGCACAATCAAATCGTCGAGCACCTTATTTGCCTTGTCCTCGTCGATATTATCATAATAATTGAGGATGAAAACCGTCTCACCGGCAACGTCGGCTGCCATATTCTTCATGTACTTTTTTAAATCTCTTTTAGTAGCCATAGTAATATTAATTTTTAGAATTATAACCTGTTCAATACCGTCTCGACCAAATGCTCCATAGAGCCGTGGTAGTCCGTCTCCGCCGTATTGGAAATGCGTCCGGCGATTATGGCGCATATCGTAACCGCCTTATGCCCCATCAGCTTTGCCAGCCCCTGAAGCATAGCGCTCTCCATCTCGAAGTTGGTCAGTTTCCTACCTTCGTACTCAAACCGGTGCAGCAACTCCTTATAGCGGCTTTCAGCAAGGTGTAGCCGCAATTCGCGCCCCTGCGGGCCATAGAAACCGTTGGCCGTAATAGTCACGCCAAGATGCATTTCCGGAGTGGCGAGCCTGCCGACGAGCTCCGCATCGGCATCCACCACATACGGATGATTCCATAGCGGCTTCCACTCGCATTGGCGGATAAATTCATCTTCGAACTCAATGTCGCGGAATTTCTCGGAATCACGATAGAAATGGAAAGCCCCGTCAATGCCAAGCGCCTTTTCCGCTACCACCATAGAGCCTACCGGAATATCCTCCTGTATGCTTCCCGAAGACCCGAGACGCACCATCGTAAGCCGGCGGAAGTCTTTCCGCACAGAGCGGGCGGCAAAATCAATATTGGCAAGGGCATCCAACTCATTGACAACAATATCTATATTGTCCGCACCTATCCCATGGGAAACGCACATTATAGGCTTTCCGCGATAAATGCCGCAAATCGTATGGAACTCACGGTTGCTCACTTCTGCCGTTTTTTCATCGAAAAACGAGGCCACCATATCCACCCTCGCCGGGTCACCGACAAGAATAATGTTGTCACAAAGCATCTCCGGCTTTATATGCAGATGGAATATCGAATTATCATCATTGATAATCAATTCCGAAGGAGCTATCTTTCTTTCCATACCGTCAGTATTATTTTAGATTTATAAAGGTAGTCAAAAAAACGAAGAATGAGAGCGGTGCGGACGTTAATAATTATTTAACGCCGTCAAATCGCTTCTCAGAAATCAAACGGAAGACTTGCGACGCAACTCTACGGAGATTGGAGCGGGCATTTTCAGGAAGCATAGATTCTTCTTTGGAAACCACACCCGGCACTATCGGGAAAACCGACAAGAAACCGGCCGCATTAAGAGCGTCACAATCAGAGACATCAGCCGTAAAGGCCACTACCGGGACACCCTGCCTGCGCGCGGCATTGCAAATGCCATACGGCGTTTTTCCCAGCAATGTGGTTTTATCCATACGCCCCTCGCCCGTCACCACATAATCGGAACCGGCAATAATGCCGTCAAAACCGATAGCATCCAGCACCGCATCAACTCCACAGACAGCTTTTGCGCCAAGCACGGCACACAGTCCGCCGGCAATTCCACCGGCAGCCCCGGCGTATTTCAAGGCCCGAACATCCACGCCGGACACATCTTGCAATACCGCGGCAAAAGAACGTAAACCAGCGTCAAGACTATGCACATCATCGGCATCAGCCCCTTTCTGCGGGGCAAAGACATACGCGGCGCCATTCTCTCCATAAAACGCCGCATCGACATCGCACAACAACGAGAAACGGCACTCCGGCAAGCCGGAAACGGCTAAAGAATCATCTATCCGGCTAACGGCAGCAAGATTTTTACCGGAAGGAAACAACACCTTCCCATCCCTGTCGAAGAAACGGTATCCCAAGCCTGCAAGAATCCCCGCGGCGGCATCGTTAGTGGCACTTCCTCCAAGCCCTATCATAAATTTACGATACCCGAATCCAATGGCACATCTAATCAGTTCCCCAGTCCCTATAGAAGTGGTTTCCAACGGATTCCTATCATGCTCATCGAGCAATGCCAATCCTGAAGCGGACGCTACGTCGAGAACTACAGTATCGCCGTTTATCACTCCATACCGTGCTGCGACAGGCTTGCCAAGAGGTCCGGAAACCGTCGTTTCCACCCAAAAACCGCGCCGCGCTTTTACCAATGCATCTGCCGTACCATCGCCACCGTCGGCAACCGGTACGCACACCACATCACAACCGGGCACAGCATCCAATATACCCTGCCTGACCGCCCCGGCCACTTCCGAAGAAGAAAGCGACCCCTTGAACTTATCAGAAGCCACCACCACTTTCATAATTCACCAAAGCCATAGGGAACAACAAAAGTATCCAAATAGATTTTATAGTGACGCAAGGTAGCGTTCGGCATCTATGGCAGCCTTGCACCCCATACCGGCGGATGTGATTGCCTGCCGGTAGATAGGATCGGCCACGTCGCCGGCGGCGAACACTCCGGGCACGTTGGTTGCCGTCGTAGCCCCCTGCGTTTTTACATATCCTTGTTCGTCAAGCTCGATAAAATCCTTGAATACGTCAGTATTCGGCTTATGCCCGATAGCGAGGAAGAATCCGTCGATTTTTATGTCGAACAATTCTTCTTTGTCAGTCCCTTTATAGCGCACCAATTTTGCCCCTTCAACACCATTGTCGCCGAACAATCCTACGGTATTTGTATTGAACAGCACCTCTATCTTTTCATTGTCGAAAACACGCTTTTGCATCACTTTCGATGCCCGCAGATAGTCCTTGCGAACAATCATATACACTTTCGAGGCAAGATTGCTAAGATAGATTGCCTCCTCACACGCAGTGTCGCCACCACCGACTACGGCCACCGTCTTTTTGCGGTAGAAAAAGCCGTCGCATGTGGCGCACGCCGAAACGCCCATCCCGGCATATTTCTTTTCGTCGGCAAGTCCAAGATATTTAGCAGAAGCACCGGTAGCAATAATTACGGTATCGGCTTCTATCGTGTTGCCATTGTCGGTCACCGCCATCAACGGCTTTCCACTGAAGTCGACCTTGACTATTTCGTCATTCATAACCTCGGTGCCGAACCGTAAAGCCTGTTTCTTCAGGTCTTCCATCATGTCCGGGCCCGACACGCCTTCCGGATAACCGGGAAAATTCTCCACTTCCGTAGTTATAGTCAATTGGCCTCCGGGCTGCATACCCTCGCAAACGACGGGATTAAGATTCGCTCGCGACGCATATATGGCCGCCGTATATCCGGCAGGGCCGGAACCTATTATCAGGCATTTCGTCTTTATTGTATCCATCTTGGTTTTATTATTATCGTAAGTCAATGACCGGAGTACCGGCCGGAACAAGATTTTTCTCGAACATAAATGTAGAAGCCGGATAATTCGCCCCGCCTTTGGTATGGCTAAGTACAATTATGACCGCCGTACCGTCGGAAAGCGAAAACACAATCTTTACAGGCAAATACGTGCGGCGGCTTATTGTAAGCCGTACGGATTTAATATCCGAACCGCTTTCTTTCGGGAAAAGGTCAACTTCATGGTTACCCGCAGTTGCCGACTTCACCTGCCGCGAGGTAAAAGTGCTGCGGAAACCGCTTATGATGGCATACGGATTGACCATCTGCAATTCCTCCGCCGTAGGCTCAGTAATATTCACCTCCCCGCTCATAGGCGAATAGCTCCAAAGGATTTTGCCGTCATACCAACAGCGCAAATCATTGGAAACCATACGGAATTTCTCGCCCTGCATGATAATCGAGCCTTCCGTCACCCCTTGGTCGGTCGTTATGGCATAATGAGCCGACAATCCTTTCACCGCCTTATACGTAGCGATTACTTTATCTATTATTTTCTGTGAATTGTCGGCAGCAATAATATTTACTGCCGGCAAAATCAATAAAAGGCACAATAGCGTTATTTTCCTATACATACTCACTTGTTCTGATTTAGAATATTTTCCAATCCGTAAGCGTCGACAAGTACCTGACGCGGCTTACCCCCGACAGCCGGCCCGACAATCCCCGCCGCCTCCATCTGGTCCATCAATTTTCCGGCACGGTTATAGCCGATAGAATAACGCCGCTGCAATGATGATGTCGATGCCGTATTTCCCGAACTGACGACAAACTCGGCCGCCTCGTCGAACAATGGGTCACGGTCGGTGAAACTTCCGAATCCGCCACCATTACCGCTGCCGCCTTCCGCCTGTTCAGGCACGAATTTAGGCAACTCATAAGGATGGTCGAAACCGACCTGATTACTGATATAATCCACGATAGCCTCGACTTCAGGTGTATCTACAAAAGCACACTGCACACGTGTCAATTGGTTATCGTATGTAATCAGCATGTCACCCCTTCCGATTAACTGCTGTGCCCCTGACCGGTCGAGAATAGTGCGGCTGTCGACCATCTGCGTCACACGGAACGCAATACGTCCCGGACAATTCGCCTTAATCACACCGGTAATGATGTCGGTCGACGGACGCTGTGTTGCAAGAATCATGTGTATGCCTACGGCACGTGCCTTCTGCGTTATGCGCGCGATAGGCATTTCCACCTCCTTGCGCCCTATATTCATTATCAAGTCGGCAAGCTCGTCGATTACGACCACTATATAAGGCAAGAACTTATGCCCTTTCTCCGGATTCAACCGACGTGCTACAAACTTTTTATTATAATCCTCGATATTACGCTCATGCGCGTCGTTGAGCAGCAACAAACGGTCTTCCATTTCCTGAACAAGCGAATTCAATGTGGCCACCGCCTTGTTCATATTCGTGATGATGGCATCCTCCTCGCCTTCCATTTGCGCGATATAGTGATATTCGAGCGGAGCATACATACTGAATTCCACCATTTTAGGGTCAATCATCACAAATTTCAGCTCCGACGGATGTTTCTTATAAAGCAACGATGTAATGATTGCATTCAACCCTACCGATTTACCCATACCTGTGGCACCCGCCACCAAGATATGCGGCATCTTGGCAAGGTCGGCGATGAACACATCATTCGAGATGGTGCATCCCATCGCTATAGGCAATTTATAATTGCATTCCTGAAACTTTTTCGACTCGATAATCGACCGCATCGAAACCGTCTGTTTTTCCTTATTAGGCACTTCTATACCAATTGTGCCCTTACCGGGGATAGGTGCAATTATACGGATTCCAAGCGCGGCAAGCGAAAGGGCTATGTCATCCTCCAGTACTTTGATTTTTGAGATTCTTACCCCTTCCGCAGGTATTATCTCATAAAGAGTCACCGTAGGCCCCACGCTTACTTTAATACTTTTTATCTCTATTCCATAATCGCCAAGAGTCTTAGTGATTCTTGCCTTGTTTTCCTCCTGCTCCTGAATATCGACACTTATCGTATTGTTTTTCGCCTCATGCAGCAAAGTCGAAGGCGGGAATTTAAACCGCGACAATTCCGCCGTCGGGTCGAAAGGCTTTTCCATTACGGAATCGGCTTTCTCAATCGGCTTCAGCGTCACATCCTCTGATTCAGACGACGTTTCTTCTACGTCTTCAACCCTGACGCCGCTTGATTCCGGCACAATATCGGCCGCATCGTCATCCACATCATTATCCTGCGCAAATTCCTCATCACTCTCCTGACCGCCAAACTGTATGTCCTCCACACGGATCTTTTCGCTAACCGGCTTAGGAGCGGCGGCAGCCATCACTTTTCCGCCAAAAGTATGGCGGGCTTCCTCTTCTTCCCTGCGCTTGGCTTCCATCTGGACAGCACGCCGTTTCTCCACAAATTCACAGTATCCGCGATAAATCCGCTTCAATGAATTTATGCACAAAGCCACAAGTATAGATATAAGAAATATATTGAAAAATATAGCGCCATATATACCCGCTACACTTATCATAAACTCATTGAGATACTTGCCGTGCTCACCCCCAAGCGGAAAAAACGAACCGCCGTAAAGAGTGACCAAGCCCACGACACTCGAAACAGTCACAGTAGCGACAAGGCATATAACGATTGTCGACGACATTCTCAGCCGGTATTTGCCGATAAGGTGCAATCCGATAACAGCAATAAGATAAATCAGGAAAAAAGCCCCTACTCCGAATCCTCTGTTAAACAGCAAATCAGCTATCGAAGCACCGAACGGTCCTCCATCATTGCGTATCCCGCTATTCCTCGCATTTTCTATTATGCCATTAGCATCCACCAAACTTTGGTCGGCCGCGCCATTCACAAAATATGAAATGCTCGACAACAACAGCAATGCGGCAAAAAGCAAGCAACCGATGCCGGCGACCCCCTTAACCCTCTCATCCTTAAAAAAAGAAAGTATCTTTATAGATGACTGCTTTTTATCCTTGCTATCGGCAACGACACTCTTCTCATTCACGATTCCAGCATCACCGGTATCGGTAATCTCATCTTCTTTATTGCCGTAAGTCGGTATGAATTGATTGTTAAATTTTAATCCCACTTCTATCTATTTTTCAAATTCTTATTATCATTTTTTATTCCAAAAATGTTTTGTAAAGATAATCAAAACGGTGAACAGTTCCAAACGTCCCAAGAGCATCAGTGCGGACATCGTCCATTTTCCCACATCGGAAATAGCAGCAAAAGAGCTGCCGGACACACCATACCCAAGCCCGATGTTGCTCAAAGCGGAAACCGACATGAACAACGAGTCGAAAAACGACACGCCCGTCTCCGCAAGAATGGCCGTGCCGATAAATATCAGCACAACATAAACAAGCAAAAATGTATTGGTTTTAGACACCAGTTCCGGTTGCAAAACTTTTCCGTTTACCCTCACTGTCTTAACCGTATTCGGATGGATTATCTTATACAGCTCATTCCTGAAATGCCTTACCGATACCACCAGCCTGTCGATTTTGAAACCGCCCGCTGTAGAGCCGGCACACGAACCCACAACCATTATCGCCAATATGACAATTATAGCAAGCCCCTGCCAGTCCAGATAATCAGAACCGACAAATCCCGTAGTAGTAATAGTGGTTACCACTTGAAACACCGTATCTATCACAAGGCTTTGCAAATCCGGATAGTTGCCGGTCAGCCAAAGCCTGACAGCAATTATAACGACAGCCCCTACGACAATGTAAGCATACCACCTGAAAGTGTCATTCCGGAACAATGCCTTTGGCCTGCCTATCACCACATAATACAACAGTCCGAAATTAGCACCTGATAAAAACATGAAAATTGACAATACGATTTTCACATAATCGGAATTGTAAGCCTCTATGCTCGCATTCTTAGTGGAAAATCCACCGGTTGCTATCGCCGAGAAAGCATGGCAGACAGAATCGAACAGATTCATCGGTCCCATCCATAGCAACACGATAAGAATCGTATTCAGTAAGAAATAGATTCCCCATAAACTCTTTGCCGTATGGCTTATACGGGGACGCACCTTGTCATGTGTTATACCGGTAACCTCGGCGTTAAAAAGCTGGATACCGCTTTTCTTATTAAGCATCGGTATAACCGCAAGCGTAAAAAGGATGATACCCATTCCACCCACGAAATGAGTAATTGCCCGCCACATCAAAATGCCGTGCGACACATCTTCAACCGACGCTATCGCCGACACACCTGTCGTAGTGAAACCCGACATCGTCTCGAAATAGGCGGACGCAACATCGAGATTAGCGCTTCCAAAAACAAACGGCAACATCCCGAACAGAGAAAACAGCACCCATACCAAAGCCGTCAGCAATATACCCTCGCGCTTGCCCATATCGTTGTCGCGCGATTTTGTCAACGCCATAAGAAGCAACCCGCAACCTGCTGTCACCGCTATGGACAGCCAAAAGCTGACGGCCTCGTCAAACTCCGAATAGAAATAACATACAGCCAACGGTATCAGCATGAACCCCGACTCTATCAGCAGCAAAAGTCCGAGTATACGGAATATCACATTGAAGTTAATATTTCCTTTGCGTGGAAAAAGCATAGTTTCTGCTAATTGAATATTTTTTCTATTTTATGGATTGCTCCGGAAAGACAAAATACAAGCACATGGTCGCCGGCCATTATCTGCGTATGCCCGTCGACAAGCATGCCCTTGCCGTCACGTATAAGTCCGCCGATTGTCATGTCTTTTGAAAGCTTTAAATCCTTCACGCAAGCCCTCGTGACTTTAGCACCTTCCTTCACCACCATTTCTGCCACCTCTGCATCTGTCAAGGCGAGGCATTTCGCATTAGATGAGTCAAAATCAAGCAGAATCTGGAATATTTGGCTCGAAGCAAGCAACTTTTTATTAATTACCGTTCCGATGTTCAAGTTCTCTGCGGCGGCTATGAACTGTATGTTCTCAACTTCCGCTATCGTCTTCGACACCCCCGATTCTTTAGCCGTAAGGCATGCAAGAATGTTAGTCTCTGAGCTGTCGGTAAGTGCTATAAAGGTATCATAATTGGCTATACCCTCCTCCTTAAGCAAATCAAGGTCGCGGGCATCGCCATTGACAACAGAACAATTTGACGGCAACTGTGTCACAAGCTTCAGGCACTTCTCCCTGTCTGTCTCTATTATCTTTATATCGTATGAGTCGTCGAGCATATTGACCAAACGCACGGCAATTCTACTTCCGCCCATTATAAGTATCTTCTTTATATTAACCGGACGCTTGCCGCACAAATCTATTATTTTCCCGATATTTTCTTTCTGCGTGGTGAAATACACAATATCACCGGCTTCAAGATGGTCGCTACCGCGTGGGATTATGGTCTCATGCCTGCGCCGTATGGCCGAGACATGGAATGGATGCCCGCTTTGAGCGAGATCCTTCAGTTGCAGATTGATGATTTTTGCATTCTCGCGCAGTTTAACGCCTGTAAGCAACAACTCTCCGTTATAAAGTTCAAACCAGTTACGTGCCCAAGAATGACGCATGGCCGACATGATTTCCATAGAAGCAAAATACTCAGGATAAATCAAGTCATCGACCCCGATACTTCTAAAATACGGCTTATAATCCGTTTTCATGAACTCATAGTTGTCGATTCGCGCCACAGTCTTCCTTGCCCCAAGATTCTTAGCCATCGAGCATGAAACGATGTTGCGTGTCTCGAACGGAGTCACCGCTATATACAAATCAGCACTACTTATATTGGCTTCTTTCAGAATCTTGAAAGCAGTAGTACGCCCTGTCATTGTCATCAAATTATAATTCGAGTCGAGAGCCTGCAATTTTGACTCATCCGGATCAATCAGAATCACGTCCTGCCCTTCGGCCGACAACAACTTTGCAAGGTGTGTGCCTACTTCACCGGCTCCAGCTATTACAATTTTCATTTCAGCATTTTTAAAATCCTGTCCTTTATACTGTCCTTATCAATCCCGCATATAGCTGCCAATTGCGCGACTGTACCCTGTTTCACGAAATTGTCGGGGATACCAATCCGCTCTACCTTAGGCGAAAATCCGTGGTCACTCATCCAATCCACAATCGCCGACCCGAATCCGCCATTGACAGCCCCGTCTTCCACTGTAATTATCTTATCGAATTTCTTTCCTATTTCAGCGAGCAAATCAGCATCGAGAGGTTTAAGAAACACCATATCATAGTGGGCGATGCTCAAACCGGCAGTTTTTTCCACTTCGTCTATAGCTTTTGCGGCAACATTGCCTATAGTGCCTATCGAAAGGACGGCAAGCGACTCGCCGCCCCTAAGCATTCTTCCTTTGCCGACTGGCATTTCACACATACTGTTACGCCAATCAACATTTTCACATTTGCCGCGAGGATAACGTATGGCAAAAGGCCCATAATCATGCAATTGCGACGTATACATCAGATTCCGCAGACAATGCTCGTCAATCGGAGCCGACACTATCATATTAGGAATGCTACGCAAATAGCACAAATCGAACACGCCATGGTGCGTCGCCCCGTCCTCACCGACCAATCCTGCACGGTCAATACAAAAAGTCACTGGCAACTGTTGCAACGCCACATCATGAATTATCTCATCATACCCTCTTTGCAAAAAGGAGGAATAGATGCAACAGAAAGGCTTGGCACCGTCCTTTGCCAGCCCGCCTGCAAAAGTGACTGCATGCCCTTCCGAGATACCAACATCAAAAGTCCTTTCCGGAAAAGCTTGCTGCATGAACGTCATCGAGCAGCCTGTCGGCATAGCCGCCGTAATGCCTACGATTTTAGGATTGGCTTCAGCAAGTTCCACCAATGTCTTGCCGAAAACATCCTGATATTTCAACCGTCCGTCATCGGGCGACTTAACTATTTCTCCAGTCTCCTTATTGAATTTTCCCGGAGCATGCCACGTACACGGATCTTTCTCCGCCGGAGCATACCCTTTTCCTTTCACAGTACGGAAATGGAGGATACGCGGCCCTTCCATATCCTTAATGTCGCTGAATACGCGCACAATACGCTCTATATCATGTCCGTCATACGGCCCGAAATAACGGATATTCAGGCCTTCGAATATGTTTTGCTGTTTTGAGATAAGCGATTTAAGACTGTTGTTGAACCTCAGTATCACTCCCCTGTGGCGTTCATCGATAAGATGCAACTTTTTCAACAGCTTGTAAGCACGGTAGCGGAATGTATTATAGCTCTTCGAAGTGGTAAGATTAACCAACGACTTATTAAGCGCGCCCACATTATGGTCTATCGACATATCATTGTCGTTAAGCACAATCAGCAAATTGCTCTTATTAGCCGCCGCATTGTTCAAGCCTTCAAAAGCCAATCCGCCGGCAATCGAAGCGTCGCCGATAACAGCAATGACATTACGTCTCGGAATGTCACCATTGATAATAGAGGCTGTCGCCATGCCAAGAGCCGCGGAAATGGAATTAGAGGCGTGCCCTGCTATGAAATTGTCATACTCGCTTTCTTCCGGGTTAGGGAATCCGCTCAATCCATTCAATTTTCTTATTGTAGGGAACTTGTCCCTCCGTCCGGTAAGAATCTTATGTCCGTAGGCCTGATGCCCTACATCCCACACTATACGGTCGTAAGGAGTGTTGAAAACATAATGCAATGCTACCGTAAGCTCCACAGCGCCCATACTCGACGCAAAATGACCGGGATTTTCCGAAAGCACATCAATCATATATTTTCTCAACTCCGCGCACACCTGCGGCAACTGGCTTACATCAAGCTTCCGTAAGTCATCCGGACTGTCGATTTTAGATAAAAGAGGATAGTCCTGCGAATTGATTTTATTATCCTGTTCCAAAACCAAATCTCCTTTCATTATTTGTCGTATCGTCCTTGCTTATATTTCTTATATAACGGCACAAAAACGATTATTCCAGAAGCGATTATGGAAAACACTACCATAAAATCGACCTTTCTGCTCATCAACAGCACTATGCACAAACCTATCCACAATAGAATAAGGCATACAAACCTGAATATGGCATATCCTTTCATCGCTTCTTATTTTTTGCAAAGATACAGCAAATCGAGTGCAGAACAATCAAACTTGTTTGAAATTGTTATGCCAATTTGCACTATCTTTGCCCCACATAACGTCACACCACAATGGATAATTATATATTTTCGATAGAAATGCAAGTACGCGATTACGAACTTGACGCTGAAGGAATAGTCAACAACGCCAACTACTTGCACTATTTGGAACATACCCGCCATCAATTCTGCACGCAAAACGGAATATCGTTCGCCGAGATGCAAGAACGAGGCATCATTCCCGTACTCAACAAAGTAGAGATAGAATACAAGACACCTCTCCGAAGCGGCGACTCGTTCGTCAGCAAACTCAACCTCGAGCGGAAAGGAGCGAGATTCGTGTTCTACCAAGACATATTCAAGCCTGACGGAACTATGGTCGTCAAAGCGGTAGTGAGTTGCGTATGTCTGTCGGGAGGGAAACTCGACCGGGGGGATATGCTTGCAGATATTTTCAAGAAATTCTTATAACACGCCATGTCCGGACTGCCGTCGATATATCAAATAGCATTTTCTTCGTTGAAAGGCATTTCAATCGAAACCGCCAACGAAATACTTTCCGACGTCGGCACGGAAGAAAATTTCTTCCGGATGAGCGACATCGACTTGCAGAAACTTTCAGGGACAAACAACAGAATCTTTGACGACACCTACCGCTCGGGACTTTTGGAAAATGCCCGGAAAGAGCAAGAATTCATCACCAATAAAAACATAGGTACTTACTATTTCAGAGACGAAAATTTCCCGGTCAGACTGCAAAACGCTCCCGATGCGCCCCTGCTAATCTATTCCGCAGGCCGATGCGACCTCAACGCTAAAAAGATGGTGAGCATCGTCGGGACACGCCATGCCACAATCTACGGGGCAAACCTATGCCGGGATTTAGTCTCCAGTCTTAAAGACAAAATCGGGAGCGACATTATCATTGTCAGCGGATTAGCTTACGGCATAGATGTCACAGCCCATCTTGCATCACTGGATGCCGGGCTGCGGACAGTTGCTGTAATGGCGCACGGATTAGACATGGTTTATCCAGCGCAACACCGCCAGACAGCCGCCGACATCATAAAAGAAGGCGGAGCCGTAATCACCGAATATCCGTCACGCACACGCATTCACCGGTCGAATTTTCTTGCGCGCAACCGCATCATCGCAGCACTTTCCGACTGCACCGTGGTCGTAGAATCGGCACGGAAAGGCGGCGCATTGGTCACGGCCAACATTGCGGCAAGCTACGGCCGCGACGTTTTCGCATTCCCGGGACGCACTAACGACGAATACTCCGAGGGATGCAACACACTGATAACAAAAAACGTAGCGGCACTAATCACATCCGCCGACGATCTGATAGACCTGATGTGCTGGGAACGGATAAACAGCAAGCCTGTGCAGCAAGAACTTTTCATAAAGCTCGACAGTAACGAGCAAATGATTTACGACCGGCTGTCTGCCAACGGAACGGCAAGCGTAAACGAATTGAGCCTGACAGTTAAAATCCCGGTACACAAGCTGCTGAGCATCCTCGTAGATATGGAATTCCGCGGAATAATCCAATCCCTTCCCGGCAACCGCTACGCCCTCGCCCGCCCTATTTAATCAACACTTTTGCAGAACGTACAGCAGTGTCGGAAACCAATGACACCACATAGACACCCGGCGACAGACCAGCCGTCGAAAGCACCGCCTCACTCTCTCCCGACAGTTCCACTGCGTCTACCACCGCACCCTTGGCATCTGCCAGTTCCGCACGACGGTAGCAGTCGCAGTCAACGCCGACACGCAGCCAACCGTCGCCCTGCGTCATCTGTACGCCATCAGATATAGTGTTTACAGTCTCGACACCACCCATCTCCAAGTTGTCATAATCTTCGTCATAACGATATTCAAAATCAGCATTATATTCATATCCCTCACATTGCGGGTAATTCGACACATAATTCAAATGCGCCGTGAAGCATAATGTACAAGATTGCCTGTCCGGAAAAGGATATAGTAAATAACTTTCAGACGGATGTACTATGCCCAAACCCTCGACCGCATAAAGAAAATCATTCGGACTATCTTCCCCCATCGACAGATAAACAGCCTTGCGCCATTGATTCCCTATTTTAACATACTCAATGCGTGATACTGTGCCACAATATAAACCGTTGATTATGACATCTGTCCCTTTTGGCGCATTAAAATCATAAATCAACTGTTCTTTATCAGAACCGTATGGTTCTCCTTCTGCATTCAATTTTATTATCGCATACACTTTCTTATCTTCCTCTCTTGCAAAACCCGCCAATCTTCCATTCTCTTTGCTGAATTGCATGGAATTATAACGGTAGCATTTTTTATATGTCTTTCCATCTATGATAGTCTCACCTTTAAATTGGATATAATAAGAGGATGTTTTCCCATAAATCGTCGGTATGCTCCATTCGTAGCCCCATTCCACGCCCTCGCGCACTATCGGCACGTATTCATAGCCTTCTGGCTCTTCCGCTGCCGTCTCCACCCGTTGCTGCGCCATCACTCCGAACACGCAGCCTACGATTACAAAAATAAGCGCACTCTCTTTCATATTATTCGTAGTTTAAGTTTAACATAGATCCTTTTTCCAGATCGAAATTTTCTCACAACGTCTTTTCAGTGTTACAAATTAATTCATAGAATCGTCATACAGCGGTTCTTCGAGCAAGAAAGCACAAGGCTTGAACCATTCACAAGCGGCACATTGTACCCATAATTTTATTATGGCAACAAAATTCGTTCTAATGAACGGACAAAATTACACGTTAAATATAAACAATCTTTTTTCTAATAGCAAGTTTTGACAAAAGATTTTCACAAAATATTTAATTTCAGCAAACATACGGCAAACATTGCCCGAAATAACGTGAATCAGAACTCGCGTCGAATACAATCAACGCTGTTTGGCAAGCTCTATTATTTCAAGGTCGCGTATGTCGCTGCCGTCGATTTTCAGGCGGACAAGCGTGCGGACAGCCTGCCATCC
The DNA here is from genome assembly GCA_900550025.1 of uncultured Porphyromonadaceae bacterium. Taxonomy (GTDB): domain Bacteria; phylum Bacteroidota; class Bacteroidia; order Bacteroidales; family Muribaculaceae; genus Limisoma; species Limisoma gallistercoris. The sequence continues at coordinate 68,515 of URQP01000002.1, forward strand.
GTAGACACCAGCCGCGCCGGGATTGATATGCAGCAACTGCAGCTGGCGGTCGTAAATCACTTTCAGAATATGGCTGTGACCGGCAACAAAAATTTTCGGGCGGCGTGTCTCCAGTCTGAATTTTATTCTGGGCGCATATTTCCCCGGATAGCCGCCTATATGGGTCATCATCACGCGGACATCCTCTGTTGTCCACTCCTGCATGGTACCGAAACGCAGACGGAAACCTGCGCCGTCGATATTTCCGGCAACGGCACGCACGACCGGCGCTACCGATTCAAGGCGGTCGATTATCTCGTCGGAGCCAATGTCGCCGGCATGCCAAATCTCGTCGCAACCGGCAAAATGCTCCGCATAGCGGTCGTCCCAATATCCGTGAGTATCCGATAGAATGCCTATTTTCTTCATAACCGTTTCAATATAATGCCTGAACCATCTTCGCTTTTGCAGGGATGCCCTTACGAAGATTGACCCGCAATGCCTCCCAAGCTATCCCGAACACAAAGCTATGCACCGAATGGCGCACGCTGATATTGTTTTCCCAAACCGTGGTAAACTCATTGCGGTAACCCAACCGCAACGATGCCGTCCCGATGTGCAAATCCACGGTCACCATATTATCCATATCGAAACGGTTTTTCCACCATCCGAAATTCACGGCATCTTTATAATTGCCCAAATACATCTCGAAAAACGACTGGTCGTAATCAGGCAGATAAAACGCTCCTAACACAGGAATCTCAGGCTGGTAGCGCGCCGTAACCGGCAGTTTGCCGATTTTAAACGAGTAGACAGCCATCCCTGTAACGCCCACATTAAAATATATCTGCGGAGAGCATACGTTGTTCGAATTGCGGGGGTCGTAGGTCACGCCGCCATTGAATCCGGCCACGCCTCCCGCATAGAAATCCAATCCCGGCAACGGATGCGCGTCAAGTCTGCGCATCAGTCCATAGCCGACATCGGCAAGCAAAGTGTGCCGAGTATTATTTCCTGAAAGATTCTGGATATTATCGTATGATATGGCAGCTTCTACCCGGCCTATCCATTTCTCCGGAGAGAATTTCGCCGCCCGCACGAACTCCGTGCGTATTTCCATCCGCTTGCCTTCATACCATAATTGGCTAAGGTAAGTATCGGCACTCCTGTTCTTTCCGAAATTAAACATCACGGAAATATCGGCCGGACGCGACACGGCAGAATCGGCAGGCTCAGAAGCATCCGCACCGACAGCAAACACGGCAACCATCACGACAACAACCACACGTATCAATCTGATGCCGCCCAACCCTTTAATCCAATTCATCCGTATCAAAGAGACGCATCTGCCCTGTAAGCTCATCGCGCACATCATTCTGGTTAATTACATCATCGGTCTCAACCGTGTCAGCGTCAATGTCGACCGGCGG
>URQP01000003.1 GCA_900550025.1 uncultured Porphyromonadaceae bacterium
ATTTATTAGATTCATATAATTTTTAAGATTATTCGGAGATTATAGCTTCTATCTATAATCTCTATTTTTATTGTGCAGGTGTTACTTTATATTCTATGTCACTCTTTAAGTTATATTAATGGCGCACCATATATTTTAACTTTGTCAATTAGCTCATAGTTATTATATAACTTAATATAATTATAGCTTGTAGCTTTTCCACAACAATTAACTTGATAATTGATAATACTTTCTAACATTTTAGTAAATAAACTACTATGTGAGGTTAATATTATTTCTTGAATATATCCCCAAAAACAGTCATATGAAACACAATCTATTTTATTTACGGTTTTATATTTAGATTTTAGTTTCAATCGCAATTCTTCTTTTTCTTTCTCTATGAAATTTAGTCTTTTTGGACTAATATCAAGTAATTGTTCATTAGACTCATCTATATCAGTGTATATACCTTTTGACAAGTCGTTAAAGTTAATCATCTTTGCCATTTCTATCTATAATTGTTTTACCAATGAAAGGAACTGTAATTATCCAGGAGTGTTTATTTGCCCATTCCAAGAATTTATTAATATCAGTAATACTGTCGAACCATTCTGTCATATTATTGTCGAATCCTGTATCTTTAACGTAATTTTTCTTTGCATATTCGAACATTTCACGTGTTAGCGGTTCATCTTTCGTAAGACCAAAATAATTCTTTAATTGAGTTAGCCTAGCTGAAGATTCCGTTCCATTTCCAATTTGAAAAAGGTAATCAGTATAAGGAGAGTCTATCTTATAAACATTCTTTGGAATTGGTTCTGTCGGAATATAAGCCATATGACTAAGTTCATGAGCCCTTGTTGCAATGTCGTTAGTAAAGCTTCTATTAATTCCTTCTCCAAAACCTCTTGCTATATTATCTACATAAGCATTATCTGGAGAAATTGAATAGTCTATTATAACGGTATTATAAGTAGGATTATTTAGTCCATTCATATAACCTAAATTAGATAATTCTTCTAATCTATCTTTTTCCTTATTTGATAATGTAAAATTATAATATCTTTGAAACTCGTCAATATTTCCTTTGAAAGTATATTGCATCTTTCTTAACATATCAAGTAATTTCTTATCATCTTGGGATAGATTTGGAAGATTATTTATATTTTCTTTTATTCTTTCTTTTGCTCCACCATTTCTCCACCTTTCCCATTGAATATCAAGAGATTTAGAAAGAGGATAAGTTTTAAACTCTCTCTTAGAAGAATTTAAAGAAATAGGTAAATTATCTTTTTTATTACCTTCATATTTAAAAGAAAATTTTTTAGTTTTTAATTTAGGTTTATTTGTTTTAAATCTTTTAGGGCTAAACCATAGAGCGGCATCGCCAACTCCATTAATAGCCATAGACCAATAAGGATGATTTTCAGCAAACTTATCAGTAACTATTCCGTTATTACCCATCCAGCTATCTACTACGTTATTTCCTCTGACGGCATCTAATGTCAAGCGTATATTTTGAGTAGGACTAAATCTATTAATTGCACCAGCAGTAGCAATATTAGTAAAATCATAGATATTACTAAGCATATCCCAATTCTGTGAGAAGTCGGGATTTCTTGCTTCCGCCTTACGATAATTCTTTACTCTGATATTATCTGGATTTAACATTATCTCGTCGTTAAACCATTCAGGAAATGTTCTTGTTTTGGTTTCTTCTATCTTTACTTCTGGAAGCACTTTCTTCTTTAAGTATTTAGGATTTGAAGTATCATACTTATCTAAATCTTTTGTTAGAATCGGTGTTCCATTCTCATCTACATAAATATACTTAGCTGATAATGACTTATTTCCTTTACTATCAGTATATTTACCTTGATAATTAGGATCTGCATCAGCATAATAAGCTATCGGTTTTCCATTGTTGTACTTAGGTATTAATTTCATTGTTTTTTTGGGTTAGTTGTCCTAAATAGAATCGAACTATTATTTTCAGAACCAAAATCTGACGTAATAAACCATTATACTATAGGGCAATATAAAGAGAGTATTAAATAATTAAAATTACAATGCTGATATTTGTTATATAAATAATTGCAGTAACTCTCTTTATTAATTAGACATTTTTAATTACAGGAAGTTTAATCCTCGACAGTTTAAAGACATATCACAGGTCTACTATAAAAGAATGATATTCCGCTCGTCAGCTATTTTGCGCAGATTCAATATCGCATAACGCATCCTGCCAAGGGCGGTATTAATACTCACCCCCGTATTCTCGGCAATTTCCTTGAAACTCATATCCTGATAATACCTCATTTCAAGAACTTCCCTCTGCAACGGAGGAAGCTGCCCGACAAGCAACCTGACATCGTTAAGAATCTGCTCCCTGACAATGCTGTCCTCTATAGTCTCGTCGCTCAGCTCCTTTCTGTTCAGAATATTGACATTCCCGTCGTCGCACGACAATTGCGCCAACGATTTTTCTTGCCGGAAATAATCTATAATCAAATTGTGGGCAATACGCGTAATCCACGCAGGGAATTTACCATTCTCCGTGTATCTTCCCTGATTGATTGTAACTATTGCTTTCACGAAAGTTTCTTGAAACAAATCATCTGCAAGATCCTTGTCTTTCACAATGTTCATTATGTATGAAAACACCCGACCTTGATGCCTTTGCAACAACACATCAAAAGCGCCATTCTCACCATTTGCATACAGACTCACAAGTTGCTCATCTTGCAAAGTATTCAAATCTTCCATTAATCAAACTATTTTTCAATTATAGCGTAATGTAGATTCAATAGACAAAATGTTTTTAATTACTAATAGGTTTTATTTGATTTGACGGCAAAGCTATGCTGTTTTTTTGAAAAAAAGAAATTTTATCTGACAAAAATCATATAAACCGGCAATTTCGTCAAACGATTGTCAATGCAATCCCCATCTCCTCAAGCCGGGAACGCGTAGCCTGAGAGACCTTAGAGTCGGTTATTATCTGATCGACATCCTCAAGGTCTGAAATTTTACTGAATCCCCGCCGCCCGAATTTCGTAGAATCCGCAAGCACTATTGTCTTCTGGGCCGTGTGCATCATCACCCTGTTAAGACTCGCCTCCATCATATTGGTAGTCGTTATGCCAAAATCAAGGTCGATTCCGTCAACGCCAATAAACAATTTACTGCACGAAAAATCCGACAACGCCTGTTCTGCATATTTCCCGACCACAGACTTGCTGCTATGGCGCAACAGCCCTCCCAACTGAATAATATCTATATTTTTATCTTTCGACAAAATGCTGGCGACCTCCAACGAAGCTGTTATTACGGTCAACTTGTCTGTCGCATGTATATTGCGGGCCAAGTAGTGCACGGTAGTCCCTGACGCTATCAATATGGAATCCTTAGGCGTAATGAGACTTGCCGCCTTTATCCCTATCAACCGTTTCTCTTCCACGCAAAGTTTTTCTTTCTCGGAAACATTGCGGTTGTCGATATAAGGATCTATCAATATGGCCTTGCCATGATTCCGGTAAAGTTTCTTTGCATTCTCCAACTCTGTCAAGTCTTTTCTTATAGTCACTGACGAGACATTCAATTGTTCTGCTAAATCAGTGACTAATATAGAGTTGCTTTTCAGCAGCATATCTAATATTATGGAATGGCGCTCTTCTTTTGTCATATCAAACAGGCAATTTTAAAATTTGTTGCAAGTTAGCGATATATTTTTTGAAACGAAACTAATTGACGTTAAGAAAAGCAAAGCAATCAAAGCAAACCGGCATTAATGTTTTTTTATAACCATTGATTTCCGTATCAGGGATAATTCTTATATTTTTGCACAATTAACTTTGGAATAACGTGCAAAAAAGAAAAAATATAGCCATTTTGGGCAGCACCGGCTCTATCGGCACACAGACTTTGGATGTAATTTCGGAATATCCGGACAGATTATATCCATATCTGTTGACGGCAAACCGCAATTCCGGGCTGCTAATATCCCAGGCTTTGAGATACAAGCCGCACAAGGTTGTCATTGCCGACCCCTCACTCTACACGGAAGTGAGAGACGCACTGTCAGGCACGGGAATAGAAGTCGCGTCAGGTATGGATGCCATAACCGAGGCAGTGACCGATACGAATATCGAAATCGTAGTCACCGCACTCGTAGGCTACAGCGGACTGGCTCCTACAATAAGCGCAATCAACGCCGGGAAGAAAATAGCGTTGGCCAATAAAGAGACTCTTGTCGTAGCCGGAGAACTTATAACGACGATGTTGAAGGACTCGGAATCGGAAGTGATTCCCGTTGACTCAGAACACTCCGCTATTTTCCAATGCCTTATAGGCGAAGACAAAAAATCGGTAGAGCAACTGATACTCACAGCGTCGGGAGGGCCGTTCCGCACCAAGTCGCCTGCGGATATGGAAAATGTGACAAAAGCGGACGCACTCAACCATCCTAATTGGAAAATGGGAGCGAAAGTCACAATCGATTCGGCCTCGATGATGAACAAAGGTTTTGAAATGATTGAAGCCCGATGGCTTTTCGACATCGAGCCGGAGCGTATCGAAATCGTAGTACACCCACAATCCATCATACATTCTATGGTGGAATTCACAGACGGCTCCATAAAAGCACAATTAGGCATGCCCGACATGCGGCTTCCGATACGCTATGCGCTCAATTATCCCGAACGGTTGCCGTCGAAAGCAGAACGGTTGTCGGTTGAACGGTATTCATCCCTGACATTCGAGAAACCGGATATGAAGAAATTTCCTCTGCTTGAAATGGCATTCGAAGCAATAAAGACAGGGGGAAACACGCCATGCGCTCTCAATGCCGCCAACGAGATTGCCGTAGCCGCCTTCCTTGATGAAAAAATACGATTCATCGACATGCCGGGGATTGTCGAGAAAGCTGTGACAATGAATAAATTCATCGCAAATCCGTCGTACAACGACCTGATTTGCACAAACAAAGAGATAAGAGAAATAACCTCATCGTTGATTAAATAAGAACATATATATTTAAATGGAAGCATCTTTTTTTATTAAAGCGGCGCAACTGATAATAGCATTCGGCCTGCTCGTCATAGTGCATGAATTCGGACATTATCTGTTTGCAAGGATATTCGGCATCAGGGTAGAAAAGTTCTATATATTTTTCGATCCTTGGTTCAGCCTTTTCAAATTCAAGCCCAAAAAGAAACCCGGGACAGAAGATAAAGCTTCATGGAGAGATACAGAATACGGTATAGGCTGGCTACCGCTCGGCGGATACTGCAAAATTTCAGGCATGATTGACGAGTCAATGGATACCGAACAAATGAAACAGCCCGTACAACCATGGGAGTTCCGCGCCAAACCCGCATGGCAACGACTGTTGGTAATGGTTGCCGGAGTAGTTTTCAATTTCATATTGGCCATAGTGATTTATGCCGGAATTGCCTATACATGGGGCGATGCCTATATCCCCTACGAAAACGCCACATACGGAATGCAATACTGCGAGACAGCCCATAAAGCAGGTTTCAAGGACGGCGACATCCCATTGTACGCCGACAGAGAGAAACTCAATGCGGCAAATTTCGACCTGCTGAATATGCTTGAAGCAAAGACAATAACAGTATTGCGCAATGGGAAAGACACGGTAAGCATAAACCTGCCGGACAATATGGTCATGGCCGTCAACAACGAATTGAAAGACAGCGACAACGGTTTCGGATTTATGACATACCGTTTCCCTGCCGTAGTGAAAGAGCCAGTCAAGGGTGAGGCAGCAGAAAAAGCAGGGCTGAAAGCCGGCGACCGCATAACCGGAGTTGACAGCGTCCCGACCGAGACTTGGGATTTGTTCACAGCCGAACTCGCCAAGAAAAAAGGGCAAGAAATAACCCTGCAATACATAAGGCCCGACGGCTCGGAGGCTTCTACCACTTTGAAAACCACCGATTCCGGAAAAATAGGCATATTACTTACACCGATAACTGAAATTTACGAAACTAAAGTAGTTAAATATTCCTTATTGGGTTCTGTGCCGCGCGGCATAGAAATAGGAGTAGACAAGCTTACTTCCTATATAGACCAGATGAAATATGTGTTTACAAAGGAAGGAGCCCAGAGTCTCGGCGGGTTCGGTGCCATAGGCGATATGTTCCCCGACCAATGGAACTGGTATCAATTCTGGGTAATCACCGCTTTCATATCGGTAGCGTTGGCCTTTATGAACATACTGCCTATTCCAGCTTTGGACGGCGGACACGTGATATTCCTCATTTATGAAATGATAACCGGGAAACAACCCAGCCAAAAAGTGCTGGAATATGCGCAAATGACAGGCCTCATCCTGTTAGTGGCTCTGCTGCTTTATGCAAACGGCAACGACATATACCGGTTCTTCTTCAAATAATCAATTGACATGGCATACAAAAAAATCATACTGAAAAGAGGGAAAGAAGAATCGCTGCAACGGTTTCACCCATGGGTGTTTTCCGGTGCTATTGCCCATATTGACAACGGCATAGAAGAAGGCGACATTGTAGATGTATATTCTAATGACGGCAATTTTATCGCAGTCGGGCACTATCAGATAGGAAGCATAGCCGTGCGCGTGCTTGATTTTGCACAACGCACCATCGATAAAGCTTTTTTCGCGGAACGCCTGCAAAAAGCATTGGAATTACGCAAAAGTATCGGGCTTATCCGTCCGGACAACAATGCTTTCCGCCTCGTCCATGGCGAAGGTGATTTTCTGCCCGGACTTGTAATCGACGTATATGACAAGACCGCCGTAGTACAGGCACATTCGCCGGGCATGCATTTCGCAAGAGACATAATAGCGTCAGCGCTCGTCGACATAACCGGAGGCGTGCTATGCAATGTGTACTACAAATCGGAGACAACCCTACCCTACAAAGCGGAACTTGACCCTCAGAACGACTATATAATAGGCAGCTACGACTCCAACATAGCAATGGAAAATGGGCTGAAATTCCGCGTAGACTGGCTACGTGGGCAAAAAACCGGTTTCTTTGTCGACCAACGCGACAACCGTTCGCTGCTCGAACATTATTCACAAGGACGGTCGGTTCTGAATATGTTCTGCTACACAGGCGGATTCTCTTTCTACGCGCTGCGCGGGAACGCAAAGCTGGTGCACTCGGTCGACAGCTCGGCAAAAGCGATACAACTCACAAACGAAAATGTGGAACTTAATTTTCCGGGCGACAAGCGGCATCAGGCATTTGAGGAAGACGCTTTCAAATTCCTCAACGGCATAGACGGCAAATACGACCTTATCGTGCTCGACCCTCCGGCTTTCGCCAAGCATAAGAGCGCATTGAAAAACGCGCTTGTAGGCTACCGCAAGCTGAACGCGAAAGCATTCGACAAGATTCGTCCGGGAGGCATATTGTTCACCTTCTCTTGCTCACAGGCTGTCAGCAAAGAGCAATTCAGACTGGCTGTATTCAGCGCTGCTGCACAGTCGGGTAGAAAAGTACGCATCTTGCACCAGCTCACTCAACCGGCCGACCATCCTGTCAGCATATACCATCCTGAAGGGGAATACCTTAAAGGATTAGTGCTTTATGTAGAATAACTAACTATTATAACATCAATATCTATGAACAAAACATTTATCGCTTCATCGCTCGCGGCAGTTGCCCTTGCGTTGGGTTCTTGCTCATCCGACAAGAATACAGGTACAGAAGATTTTAACTACAAAGTGGACAGATTTGCTGATATTGAAGTTTTACGTTACAAGGTGACGGACTTCGAACAACTGACTCCAAAACAGAAGGAGCTTGTATATTATTTGACAGAAGCCGCAATCTATGGGCGCGACATCCTCACTGACCAAAACGGACGCTACAATCTGGCTATCCGCACCACGCTTGAGGAAATCTACAAAAATTATAAAGGCGACAAAGAAAGCGCCGATTACAAGGGATTCGTTGAATACCTGAAACAGGTATGGTTTGCCAACGGAATCTATCACCATTATTCTACCGACAAATTTACCCCGAAATTCTCAAAGGAGTTTTTCGTGAGCGAAGTCGGCAAACTGCCGGCAGAGAAACTACCGCTTGCCGACGGGCAGACAAAGGAGGCTTTCCTCTCGGAAATCACACCTGTGATTTTTGACCCGACAGTACTGCCCAAGCGTGTCAATCAGGTTGCCGGACAGGACTTGATAGCCACATCTGCCAACAACTATTATGGAGAAGGCGTGACACAAGCGGAAGTTGAAACATTCTACAACGCGATGAAAGTGCCGGGCGACACTACACCGATTTCCTACGGACTCAACTCCCGACTTGTAAAAAAAGACGGCAAACTTGTAGAAGAGACATACAAAATCGGAGGACGCTACAGCGCAGCCATTGAAAAAATCGTTGAAAACCTGAAAAAGGCAGAGGCAGTAGCTGAGAATGACGCACAGAAACAGACCATCGCAAAACTGATTGAATACTACACGACAGGCGATTTAAAGACTTTCGACGAATATTCAATCCTTTGGGTAGACGACACGGCAAGCAAGGTAGATTTTGTGAACGGTTTCATTGAAAGCTATGGCGACCCGCTCGGATATAAAGGAGCTTGGGAATCAATCGTCAACTTCAAAAATGAGAAAGCATCCCACCGCACGGAAGTTATCAGCCAGAATGCCCAATGGTTCGAACAAAACTCACCGGTCGACCCGCGGTTCAAGAAAGAGAACGTAAAAGGTGTCACAGCCAAGGTAATCACAGCCGCCATGCTCGCCGGCGACGCCTACCCTGCCACCCCTATTGGCATCAATTTGCCGAACGCCAACTGGATACGCGCTTCCCACGGCTCGAAATCAGTGACTTTGGAAAATATAACAGAAGCCTATGATCAGGCTTCCCATGGCGACGGCTTCAACGAAGAGTTCGTAATCGACAAGGAAACGAGCGACCTGATGGACAAGTACCTGTTCATTGTCGACAATATGCACACTGATTTGCACGAGTGCCTCGGCCACGCTTCAGGAAAATTGCTGCCGGGCGTTCACGACGACGCATTGAAAGAACACGGCTCCACACTCGAAGAGACGCGCGCCGACTTGTTCGCCCTTTATTATCTCGCAGACCCGAAATTGCTCGAACTGGGACTGCTCGACAATAAAGACGCGTATAAAGCCGAATACTACAAATATATCCTCAACGGATTGATGACGCAATTGATGCGTATCGAGCTTGGCAAAAACATTGAGGAAGCACATATGCGCAACCGCCAGCTTATCTCAAAATGGGTATACGAAAAAGGAAAGGCTGAGAACGTAATTGAAATGATAAAGAAAGACGGCAAGACATTCATAAAAATCAATGATTACGAAAAATTGCGCGGATTGTTCGGAGAGCTGTTGGCCGAAGTACAGCGCATCAAATCGGAAGGCGATTATGAAGCCGGACGCAAGTTGGTAGAGGACTATGGCGTAAAAGTGGACCAAAACCTCCACAAAGAAGTACTTGACCGCTACGCCAAACTCAACATCGCTCCTTACAAGGGATTTGTCAATCCGGTTTACACACCCGTACTTGATGAAAACGGCAACATAACCGACGTCAAAGTGGATTACACGGAAGGATATATCGACCAGATGCTCCGCTACTCGGAAAAATACTCACCGCTGACAAAATAAGCCGACACATATAAAACCCTAAATAATTGCAACCTCTACGAAATGGCGATTGAGAAGGCTATTCGTAGAGGTTGTAATATATTTGCTTATATGCCGGCGTTTTGTTAAATTTGCATTACGATAAAACTATTGACAATGGATACACAATATTTCAACCAACGCAGAACGATAAGAAAATATTCAGATAAAAAAATCCCGGCAGAATTATTACGTACTATGCTCGAAAGCGCGATGCGCGCGCCAACTACCGGCAACATGCAACTCTACAGCGCAGTAGTCACCACCGACGAGGAAGTCAAGCACCGCCTGTCGCCGTGCCATTTCAACCAGCCGCAAGTGATGTCGGCCGCTGCTGTAATAACATTCTGCGCAGACTATAACCGATTCATTAAATGGTGCGAGGCAAGCGAGGCAGTTCCCGGATACAACAACTTCCAATCATTCATGACAGCCACGCTTGATGCCGCAATATTCGCGCAACAATTCAACACAATAGCCGAGCTGAACGGATTAGGATGCTGCTATCTCGGGACAACCACCTACAATGCCGAAGAAATCGCGGCAGTGCTCAATCTGCCTGAAATGGTTGTTCCGATAATAACCATCACCGTAGGCTATCCCGACGGAGAACCGGCACAAGTGGAACGTCTGCCAACCGAGGGAATAATCCACCTTGAAACATACCACGACTACGACAAGGAAAGGATAAAGAAAATACATCAAGAGAAGGAAAGCCTCGAAGTAAACAAAGGGTACATAAAAGAAAACGGCAAAAAGACATTGGCGCAAGTATTCACCGACGTGCGTTACACAAAAGCCGACTGCGAAACTTTTTCCGGGAAATTCTATAAGTTTGTGGAACAGCAAGGCTATAAATTCCCAAAAGAATAAAGATGCAGCCACAAGACATACCCTCAACTTTCTTTTATATTATTTTATAAAAAAACACATTGCCGCACCAAGGTTTTAAGAAAAACAATGAGTAATTTTGCGTAGCTCATTATTTACTTTTTTAACAATCCTGATTTAAACGGAAACACCGTCCGGATTGTTATAAAGGCGAGCCCGGCAAACACACTCCCGGCAAATTGCGGGAGACAATTGCCGACAGCACTTAACGTGCACTAAACAAGATAAATAAAAAACAATATAAATGATAAGTAAATGGAATTACTTACCTCTTACATCCGAAGAACAAGAATTAGAGATAGAGTTGGCAAAGAAATTTGCCGACAGTCCAGCGATAGCTGAGCTATTGGTTCAGCGAGGCATCACGACTGTCGAGGAAGCTGAACACTTTTTCAATCCTTCTCTATCCGATTTGCACAATCCATTCCTGATGAGGGATATGGACAAGGCTGTAAAGAGGCTTAACAAAGCCATCGGGGCTAAAGAGAACATATTGGTATATGGGGATTACGACGTTGACGGTACAACAGCAGTATCTCTCGTGTACAAATATTTGCGGAATTTTTATTCACACATTGAATACTATATTCCGACACGCGATGAAGAAGGCTATGGCATATCTATAAAAAGCATCGACCATGCCGTAGCCAATAATATCAAACTGATAATCGTGCTCGATTGCGGAATAAAGGCAATCGACGAAATTGCCTATGCAAAACAGCACGGCATAGATTTTATCATTTGCGACCACCACGTGCCGGACGACGCGTTGCCCGAGGCATACGCCATACTCAATCCGAAAATGGACAACAACACCTACCCCTATCCCCATCTGTCGGGCTGCGGAGTAGGATTCAAATTCATGCAGGCATTTGCCGAGAGCAACGGACTTAGCAACAAAAACGATTTATACGGGCTTCTCGACTTAGTGGCTGTAAGCATAGCAGCCGACATTGTACCGATGACAGGAGAGAACAGAGTGATGACCTACTTCGGTCTGAACTCCAACCCGAATACCGGACTGAAAGGCATAATAAAAGTCTGCAACCTGTCGAACAGAGAAATCACGATAAGCGACGTGATTTTCAAAATAGGGCCGAGAATCAACGCATCCGGCCGGATGCAATCCGGAATGGAAGCCGTGGATTTGCTCACTACAAAAAACTTCAACGACGCATACGCCAAGAGCAAGAATATAGACCAATACAACAAAGACCGTAAGGAACTCGACAAACGCATCACCGAAGAAGCAAACAAGATTCTCGAAGAACGCGGAGAAATCGATTCCGACCATAAGACGATAGTCATATATAATAAGAACTGGCATAAAGGCATAATCGGCATTGTGGCATCACGGCTTACAGAATTGTATTATAAGCCGGCGGTGGTGCTGACATATTCCAACGGACTGGCCACAGGCTCTTCGCGCTCTGTCCAAGGGTATGACATCTACAAAGCCGTAGAGAGCACGCGCGACTTGCTCGAGAATTTCGGAGGGCACACATACGCAGTAGGATTATCCTTAAAGGAAGAGAACATCCCCGAATTCACACGGCGATTCGAAAAATATGTAGCGGAAACAATCAGCCCAACCCAGCTGACCCCACAGATCGACATCGACGCATATCTGAAATTCGATGAAATAACGCCGGAGTTCCTCTCGTATTTAAGGCTGTTCAATCCGTTCGGTCCCGGCAACCAGAAACCTACATTCTGCTCAAAGAATGTACTTGACTATGGCACAAGCAAACTTGTCGGCAAAAATCTGGAACACATAAAATTGGAGCTTGTAGACAACACCTCAGGCAAAGTGCTCAACGGCATAGCATTCAATATGGCACAATATTTCGATTACATAAAGTCGGGCAAACCGTTCGACATTTGCTATACAATAGAGAGCAACAAGCATCCTAACAGCTCCAACAAGCACCAATTGGCTGTAAAGGAAATACGCATAGGCGACCAAACAGATAACAATCAATGAAAACCGGCATCCATGACATACTGTACAAGTATTGGGGATACCGGCAATTCAGAGAGAAACAAGAAGAAATAATCACATCGGTACTCGAAGGCACCGATACGCTCGGGCTGTTGCCTACAGGAGGCGGAAAATCAATTACATTCCAAGTCCCGGCGATGCTGTTCGACGGAATAACGCTTGTCGTCACACCTTTGATTTCCTTAATGAAAGATCAGGTCGACAACCTAAGGCGGCGACACATAAAAGCCCTTTACATCCATTCCGGGCTACGCTACAGCGAAATACGCAACACCATAGACAAATGCATCTACGGCGATTACAAATTCCTGTACGTTTCTCCGGAAAGGCTTTCGTCGGCGGCGTTTATGGACAGCCTGCGGCTGATGAAAGTGTCGCTCCTTGTTGTCGACGAAGCCCATTGCATATCCCAATGGGGATATGATTTCCGGCCGTCATACCTGAACATAGCATCCGTAAGGAAAATATTCCCTGACATACCGGTGCTGGCACTTACCGCCTCGGCGACCAAAGAGGTCATAGCCGACATTATCGACAAGCTGGAATTCCGCGGAAAAAGAGTGATACGCAAAAGTTTCCGACGGGAAAACCTGTCGTATATAGTACGCCGCACAGAAAACAAGCAAGAAAAACTTTTAGACATAATAAACAAAACGACAGGAAGCTGCATCGTATATGTAAGAAGCAGACAAAAGACGAAACAGATAGCCGAATATCTCACAACCCATAGGATAACAGCCGATTACTACCATGCGGGATTGTCGAATGAAGAAAAGCAGGACAAACAGGACAAATGGAAAGACGGCATCACACAAGTCATAGTAGCCACCAACGCATTCGGGATGGGCATAGACAAGCCGGACGTAAGAGTCGTTGCGCATCTTGATGTACCGAACTCCATTGAAGAATACTATCAAGAAGCCGGACGGGCCGGCAGGGATTCAAAGCGGGCCTACGCCATTATGCTCACATCCCCCAGAGACAAAGCCGTATTACGAAAACGGATATCCGAGACATTCCCGCCCAAAGAAACGATAAAGGAAATCTATGTACGCCTGTGCAATTTTCTTGAGATAGGCCTTGGCGGAGGATTCGACAAGCTATACGACTTCAATTTCAATCTTTTCTGCACTACATTCAAATATCCTGCAGCCATCGCTTCCAATGCACTGAAGATACTGACACAAGCACAATACATAGAATACATCGAAGAAGTGGACACCCTGTCGAAAATAATGATACTGGCCGACAAGCGCGATTTGTACGAAATAAAAGGAAGCACAGCCCAAAACGACAAAATACTTGAGCTTATATTACGAAACTATACAGGCCTTTATGCCGACTATGTGACCATCGACGAATTTTCGATAGCCTATAAATTCAACATACCTCTTCAGGACATATACGACACTCTGATATTCTTGAACAGACAACACGTCATACATTACATACCACGCCGCCGCACTTCGTATATATATTTCCCTTGCTCGAGGGTGGAGCCGCGCCACCTCGAAATCACGAAAGAAGTATATGAGAAAGGGAAAGAACGGCTTGAAAAACGAATCAATTCCATCATCGCATACGCGGAAAACGACAACAACTGCCGTGAACGCATGATTCTTGAATACTTCGACGAGAAAGCCTCGGATTGCGGCAAATGCGACATTTGCGTAGAACATAAAAAGAAAAAGAAGGACAACATAAAAGAAGTCCAAGAAGGAATCCTTTATATGTTGTCCTTAAAGCCACGTAAACTAAATGATTTCACCGGGACATTGTCATTCAGCAAGGAAGCAATAATCAACCAGTTACGCTTTCTGTGCGACGAAGGCAAAATAACTTACAACGGTGAGATATTCACCCTAAAATAAGTTGCCTGCATCTTTCAGAACATCATATTTGGTCAAGTCCACATATCCTGTCTGGAAAGAATATTCCATATCGTACAGCTTTTGCGTAGCCTCAGCGATATCCCTTATCTCAATTATATAGTCGCGTAATGATATTTGCCCGCCATTCAATGCCTCGGAAAGGATACGGTAATAATCCTCGTTCTCGACAAGAGGCTTATATTTTCCTATCATCTCCTCCTGCGACAACAATGCGGCATAACCGCTACGTACTCTCAATTCCTCCTGCAATCCGGTGTTGTCAGCAGCATACGAATCAGCAAGCGACCGGCTTTTTGCAGCACTCAATTTATGGCGTCCGGAAAAAATAGGGATGCTCATCCCCACAATAAATCCATGAGCCTGCTCTCCCCCTTCATCCTTGTATTTATAACCTACAGTAAAGCCGGGAAAGTTCGATAATTTGGCCACCTTTTCAGCCTGAGCGCCAACAATCTGCTGCTGGATTGCAACCTTATATTCCGGACTATACTGGCGGAAGTCGGAAATATAGAAATCCACCGGCTCCAATATTCCACCAGAATATTCCACCGCGTCGGTGTCCAAGCCGGAAAGCTCTTTCCCGCCATTCAACGCCTTCAGACTTTCAATGATTACATTTTTCTGGACATTCAAATCTTTCAAGGCAACCTTATTGTCGAAAAGTTCAAGCCGCAATTTATTCATCTCAATTATTGAAATCTCACGGTCTGCATATTTTTCCGACAATAAATCCAACAAATCCTCCTCCTCGGCAAGCACCCGCTTCTGCAGAGCAATCCTGCGGTTGACATTCACCAAATCGGCCAACGCCAATCTCACTTGAGAAGAGATTTCGACGCACTTTGTCTGATAGACATACTCAAGAGCCGTTATCTGATGCTTAATATACTTTTTACGAGCTCCGTAGACACCCGGCCAGTCTATGCCTTCAGTCACCGACAATTCTATACTTTTACCGGGACGGTCGAAGAGATAAGCCAGTTCCACCTCCGGGTCTGCAAGATTGTTTTCCGCCCTGAAATTCAAGGCATCCGCCTCGTAGGTCATTTTTGCCGATTGTAAATCAGGGTTATTGGCAAATACCTGCTCCATTATCCCGCCATCTGCCATTGCCGACAATGGCAACATCAATGCAGAAAGCAACAATCCATATCTCATACTCTACTTTTTTTCAGATTACACAAATAATAAATAACCGGCACTACCAGCAAATTAAGGATTGTGGAAGAGAACAATCCACCCAAAATCACAATCGCCAACGGAGCCTGTATCTCATTTCCCGGCTCACCGCCTCTTGCCACAATCGGAATCAGAGCCAACGCCGACGACAATGCTGTCATGACAATAGGCAACAATCTGTCCACTGAACCTTGATAGATACGCTGCATCAGCGGCATCCCCTCTTTCTCCAACTGGTTATAATGCGACATCAGGAGCATGCCGTTGCGCGTCGAGATACCAAGCAGCGATATGAATCCGATAATAGCCGGAATATTCAGCTCGCCCGACGTGAAAAATATGATTATCACACCGCCAATCATTGCCAAAGGAATATTTACCAATATTATTGACGCCTGCGTGAAATTCTTGAATTCCTGATAAAGCAGCATAAAAATACACAATATCGCCAGACAAGATGCTATGCTCAGTGTGCGAGAGGCTTCCGCCTCACTTTCAAACTGTCCGCCGTAAGAGACCTGATAGCCTTCAGGCAATTTTACAGTCGACTCTATCTTGTGCTGTATATCATTTACCGCTCCACGCAAATCACGGTCAGACACATTAGCCGAAACGACAATACGGCGCCGGGCGTTTTCCCTGTTGATGGTACTCGGTCCTGACAACGATTTTATGTCGGCCACATCCGAAAGCGGAATCTTGCCCACATTGCTATCAATCATCAAATTGCCGATTTCTTCCATCGAAAGCGAATTTTCCGACGTAAAACGCAACGTCAAATCATACGGCAATCCGTCCTCATACACCTGCGAGACGACAATCCCAGAAGCCGCAATATTGACAAGATTCGAAAATTCCGGAATAGTTATCCCATATTTCACAAGCAGTTCGCGGCGAGGAGTAATTATAACCTCCGGACGTTCTATTTGCTGCTCTATATTTATATCCACAATTCCCGGAACTTCTCCGATTTCCTGCTTAATCTGTTTCCCTATCGTATAAAGCTGGTTAAGATTGTCGCCGAACACTTTTATGGCAATCTGCGCCTCCGTTCCAGAAAGCATAGCGTCGATACGGTGGGATATCGGCTGGCCTATTTCTATGCTTATTCCCGGAATAGACGACAGGCGTTCCCTAATCTCGTGCATAATCTCCTCCCTCGGACGGTCGATTATTTCATAAGGAGCCTCTATCTCCGAAGCATTGCTTCCGCGCGAATGCTCGTCGAGCTCGGCACGTCCTGTCTTCCTTGCAATAGTTTTTATTTCCGGAATGCTAAGCAATATCTCATCGACTTTCTTACCGATATTGTCCGACTCCTCCAACGAGATTCCCGGCAACGTAGCCACATTGATAGTAAATGAGCCCTCGTTGAACGACGGCAAGAAACTGCGCCCGAAAGTAAAAAACAAGCAAAGCGCAACCACTAACAAAACCCCGGTAGAGCCTAACACAAGTTTTTTATGGGAAAGACTCCAACCCAGCACCTTGTTATAGGCATTACGCAACTTTACGGAAGTCCATGCCTCTTTAGTCTGTTTTTCTATATGCTTATCATTCTTCAACAGCACACTACACAAAACAGGTGTCAATGTCAATGCCACGACAGTGGAGGCAATAAGCGAAATAATGAAAGCCACACCAAGCGGTATCAACAGCCGGCCCTCCATCCCTGAAAGGAAAAATAAGGGCAAGAAACTTGCTATTATTATAAGCGATGAATTGAATATCGGCATCCTCACCTCGGTGGAGGCATTGAATATAACATCAAGTATCTTCTGCCGCTCACCAACCGGCAACGAGGCATTACGCCGCAATTTCCTGTATACATTCTCCACATCGACAATGGCATCATCGACAAGCGAGCCGATGGCAATTGCAATACCTCCGAGCGACATAGTATTAATCGTATATCCCATAGCATGCAGAGCTATCATCGTGATAAGCACGGACAATGGCAATGCCACCAACGAGATTATCGTAGCCCTCACATCCATCAGGAAGAAAAACAACACAATCACGACAAACAACGCCCCCTCAAGCAATGCGCTTTGAGTATTGTTAATCGAACTTTCGATAAAATCGCTCTGACGGAAAATATCGGTAGAGATATGGATATCGGAAGGGATATTCTTCTGCAACTGCGCCAATTCATCCTCTATCTTGTCAATCAGCTCAATCGTGCCTGTATTATACTGCTTCGATACCGTGACAAGCACCGCCGGCTTGCCTTTTTCGGAAGCTACGCCAAGAACCGGAGTCTTTGCTCCGATGCGTACATCCGCAATATCGCTAAGATGCACCAATGTATCCGGCTTGTTTACGACAACAGCCTGCCCTATTTTATCCGCATCAGTCGTATTGATATTGCCTTTTATCACATACTCGTTTCCATGTTCATACATTATCCCGCCGTTAGTGTTGGTGGTAAGCCCATCAGTAGCCTGCATCACTTCGTCGAGCGTGACATTGTAGTATTTCATTTTTTCCGTACTGAGCACTATTTGGTACTCCTTAATGTCACCGCCCATCACCGTGACCTGAGCAACGCCGCTTATCGACAAGAGCTGCGGGGAGATAAGCCTGTCGGCAATCGTACGCAAATCCTGCATCGAGGTCTTGGTAGACGTAAGGCCGATTATCATCACTTCCCCCATTATTGAAGTCTGAGGGCCAAGCACCGGCTTATTGACATTCGGAGGCAATGACTCCATGACAGTTGTAAGCTTTTCCGAAACTATCTGCCGGGCAATATAAATGTCCGTTCCCCAGTCGAACTCAACCGTAACGACCGAAAAGCCCGTATCCGACGACGACCTGACACGGCGCACTCCTGTCGCTCCGTTCAATGCCGATTCAATAGGATAGGATACCAATTTTTCCACTTCTTCAGGCGCAAGTCCCGGAGCTTCCGTCATAATCGTGACAGTGGGAGCATTCAAGTCCGGAAATACGTCGACCTCCGTCTTTGTCGTAAAATATACGCCCACAATAAGCAACAAGACAGTCACAATGAGAATGAGCATCTTGTTGTGCAACGAAAAATGAATAATCCTGTTTAACATGCCATTCCTGCTTTAAAAGATTAATGATGGTGATGTCCTTCCGGAACAGCAGTTGAATTAGCCGCAATTTTCACAAGCACCGCACCTTCGGTAACGACCGATTCACCGGCTTTAAGCCCGGATATTATCTCTACCGATTTTCCGTCGCTTCCCCCGATGCCTACCCGGCGCTTTTCGTAACAACCTTTTTCATGTTCGACATACACATAGAAATATCCCATTTCTTCCGTGACAGCCGCTTCCGGCAATACCAGCGCATTTGCCCGCTCCGCACCCAGCAGATAAACTTCCGCAAAAGTTCCCGGAACAATACCGCCGGCATTGTCAAAATCGAAAGCCACATCGACATAACCGCCGGGTGTGGCCGCATTGTCTGACGTGATTTTCCTGCCGCGCATCTCTTCTATACTATATATTTCATCAGAATAAGGCAACCTGAAATTAGCAGTTTCTATATACGGCAATTTGCCATAATATTTTTTCGGAAGATATGCGCGCAAAGTCAACCTGCGGTTTTCCGAAACGACAGCTACCGCAGTTCCGGCATCGACATACGAACCGTTTGCCACAAGCAGCTGTGTGACGACACCTTCCAACGGACTTGCCGCCACAGTACACCCTTTACCGCCAAGATATGCGTTTTCGGCCAATTCGTATGCTTCTTTTGCCGCCTTATACTCACTGGCCGTTACAATCTTACTCTCATACAACGGCTTGATTCGCTCATACTCAGCTTTTGCCGACTCGTATGCAATCTTCGCCGATTTGTTAGGGTCACCGCCTAAGATTCCATCGGAATTGACAGTGCAAACCGACGCCCCTTTTCCGACTGCGGTTCCTTCGGTTATATTATTCGAGAATGTTACTATTCCTGATGATTTGGCCACTACCGATTTCATCGCTCCTTGTGCGGGAGCGACCTCTCCGGAAACATTAATGACTTCCCGGAAAACCGACAAAGCAATTTTCGACGTTTTTATCCCCAACTCGTCAACATGGTGCTTGTCGATAACAATTTCATTCTCATGGTGCGCGGCTTCTTCCTTATGTTCCTCTACCGCCTCTCCACCATTGCCGCAACTCCACAACAGTGCCGGCAATAGCACGATTAAAAATTTATCACGTTTTTTCATAATTTATACAATTGATGATTACGACAGGACACAATCCTGCCTATAATAAAAAAATTCAACACAAGATGCTCAACAGATGAAAAACGCGGGAGGCGCTCTTAAAGAATCATACGACAAGCAGCCGCTATCACAGGCAACAGCGACATAAAAACATTCGCAAGTAATCACCGGCCGGGATACCGGCATCTGAAAATCATCAGTAACGGAAGCGTCCGCCCAGTGAACAGACACTTTATCAAAATGCGAATCCGAATCACCCTGAAGCCGGCATACTTTTGCCAGATGCAACGGGCAGCCGTCATCCCCTAAATCGTCAGAATTGCCTTCACCGCATCCCTTATCCGATTCGCCATGAAGATGCAACAGACATAATGCCGTATCTTTTCCGTATGAAATATGATGATGGTATTGGACGATACTCGACAAAAGTATCGCAATAACAAATAGATGCTGTAATATTCTAAACAACTTGCCCATCATCATCCGATTGCACTACAAAAATACAAATCAAAAAATGTAACTTTGTTGCAATCACGGATGTATTAATCATTTTTAAGAAAGACAATTATTCTTCATCGTCGAAGAAATCGTCGTCAAAATCAAAATCCGTTTCGCTGTAAGAATATGCGTCGTCGGTGAACCGCGACAATTCGCGGCCTTCCTTTTTTGTCGGTCTTCCCAACCCTTTCTGCCGGTTGATGAATCCGCTGATTCTAACCATTTCAAGCAATTCCATCTGGCTCGCCGGAGTGACGTTCTCCAAATATTCAGGAACGAGCTTTGCTCCCATCCTGTTCTCCGCCAAAGCTTTCACGCGGAAAGAATAAGTGACAGGTGGTTTCCTGACATCCACTATTTCCCCTACCTTCAACGGACGTGACGGCTTGACATTTATTCCGCCAATCGACACACGCCCTTTCTTACAAGCCTCTGTTGCGATAGTGCGGGTCTTGAAAATACGTGTGGCCCACAGCCATTTGTCGACCCTGACATCCTTATCCATCGTTATTTGTTATTGAATTGATTCATAGTAATCTCCAAACCGGCAAGACAAAAACTTTTTATGGCATCGACAGCCAAAGCTATCCGCTCCTTCAGCAGGGGCCTGTCTTCCTCCGGGAATTCGCCAAGCACAAAATCTACCTGCCCTCCTTTCGGAAAATCATTGCCAATGCCGAAACGCAACCGCGGATATGCCTGCGTGCCAATCATCGCCGCAATGCTTTTAAGCCCATTATGCCCGGCATCGCTGCCCTTGCCTTTCAGGCGTATGGCACCCAACGGCAATGCCAAGTCGTCGACCACTATCAATATGTTTTCCAACTCGATTTTCTCCTTGTCCATCCAATATCTCACCGCATTACCGCTAAGATTCATATAAGTGGATGGCTTAAGAAGAAGCAATTGCTTGTTCTTGAGGCGCATTTCCGCCACATCGCCATAACGCTGGGTTGTAAAAGTGATATTGGATGCCTCGGCCAAGGCATCCAATATCATAAAACCTATATTGTGGCGGGTATCTCGGTATTCAGGACCGATGTTACCTAATCCGACAATTAAATACTTCATCAGCCATTATTTAGCAGCGGCTTCAGCGGCAGCCTGCGCACCACGTGCGGCACGTGTCAATTGAACGGCGCAAACCACTGCGTTCTTCGCGTTCATCAATTCCAAGCCGTCGAAATGCAAGTCACCGATTTGCATTGTCTTGCCAAGACCGAGATTGTCGACATTGATGACAACTCTTTCCGGAATGCTTGTATACAAAGCCTTAACTTTGATTTTCTTCATCGACAAAGTAAGCTTACCACCGGCCTTGACACCTTCGGCGTGACCTTCAAGCTTAACCGGCACTTCCATTACCACCGGCTTCTTGTCGGAAACTTCAAGCAAATCAATATGAAGGATATTGTCAGTTACCGGGTGGAACTGGATCTCTTTCAAAACGGCATTTTTCTTCACACCGTTCACGTCCAAATTGATTGCAAAAATATCCGGAGTATAAATCAATTTGCGGACATCATCTTCCTTAACTTGCAAGTTAGTCGTGATGATACCTCTATTATTCGCAATCTCAACGACAGTCTCGCCCTCGTTCAACTTGCCGGTGTAAGGCAAATCAACAATTTCGCCGCCATTCATAACTACAGGTATCAAACCTGCCTTACGCAACTCTTTAGTCGCTTTTTTGCCAACCAAAGTTCTCGGTTGTGCTGACAATTCAAAAGTCTTCATTTTGTAAAATTTTTGTGTTACTCAAAATTAAGCGTTTTGCTTCCTAATTTCCCATCACACGGAATCTTAAAAAAGCGTGGCAAAGGTAACAATTTTTCCGCAATCCGCAAAATCCCACAACCGCATATCCACAAAACTTTTCCGAAACAAATCTCCGAAACAAATCTTCAAAAACGACACTGCTATGAAGCAATGTCGAGACCGGGGATTTCGACCTCCTCGCTTATGCCGATGTTGTATTTGCGGAATATGCCTCTCGCACGCTCCATAAATGTATCGAAAAGTTTCCGTACAGACGTAGCCAGTGATTCCCTATCATCCGCAGTAACAAGCCGGTAGTTGGCGTTCTCCGCAGACGGAGGATTGACAAACACCAATTTATAATCTGCCCCTTTTACATAAGGCTTATTTCCTGAACGGCCAACCACCACACGCAGCATCACCCCGCCACGAGTGTCAGCCGTGCGCATAGCGGATATGAAATTGCCCAACGAATAGGCTACAAGCACCTTCTTATCGTGGTAATCATTATCACGCAGCTCCATCGGCTGTACCACATGCGGATGCCCTCCTATAATCAAATCGACGCCTTCTTTCTCAAGAAAAACAGCCAATTGCTCCTGTTCTTTATTTTGTACTAACTTATATTCAACGCCCCAATGCATACAGGCAACTATCAGTTCCGCGCCACGTTTTTTAGCTTTCCGGATGTCGGCACTGATTTTTGCCTTGTCGATATAATCTACAATCACTTCTTTTTGAGGCTTTATGCCATTCGTACCATACGTATAATTAAGGAACGCTATTTTCATACCTTTAACCGTAACTATATACGGCGACAACGAATCGCGCTCCGCCTGACAGCGATATGTGCCTATATGTGGAATACGCATTTCGTCGAGCACATCGAGCGTCCTCACCAACCCGGCATCACGCCGGTCAAGGCAATGGTTGTTGGCATGGAGAAACAAATCGAACCCGGCATTTCTCAACGCCATGGCAAAACTGTCGGGCGCGCTGAAACACGGATAGCCGGTGTAGGGCTTACCGCCAAGCGAGCATTCCAGATTAACGACAGCATAATCGGCACTTTCCACGTAATCCGCCACATTGGCGAAACACGCGGAATAATCATACACACCACCTCTGCGCGCCGCCGCAATCTGCCTGTCGTGCTGCATGGCATCGCCGGCAAACACCAGCGTAACATCGCCGGCAGCCGCCAGATACTGCAACAACGACAACAGACAGAACAAGGCGTGCATCGCAGTCACTAGTTATAAATCTTGTGTTGCGCCGCAAGAAGCGTGTTCTTCATCAACGAGACGATAGTCATCGGCCCTACTCCTCCCGGAACGGGAGTAATGAAAGAACACTTGTGAGCCACATGCTCGAAATCGACATCGCCTTTCAATCGGAAACCGCTCTTAGTTTCCGTAGAAGGCACACGAGTTGTGCCCACATCAATTATCACAGCGCCTTCCTTTACCATATCTTCCGTAACAAATCCCGGCGAGCCGAGGGCGGCTATTATAATATCGGCACGGCGACAATATTCCTTTATGTCCTTAGTGCGGCTATGGCATACCGTCACCGTGGCATCTCCCGGCACAGCCTTCTGCATCATCAAAGAAGCCACCGGCTTGCCTACAATGTTGCTACGTCCCAAAACTACGCAATCCGCTCCTTTTGTGTTTATCTTATAACGGCTCAAAAGTTCCATAATACCCTGCGGGGTTGCCGACACGAAGCACGGCAGACCGATGGACATACGGCCGACGTTGACAGGATGGAAACCGTCGACATCCTTACGGTAGTCGATTGCCTCGATGATTTTCTGCTCGTCGATATGCTTAGGCAACGGAAGCTGCACGATAAATCCGTCAATGTCGGCATCATTGTTGAGCTTGTCAATCGTAGCGAGCAGTTCCTCCTCTGTCACGGTATCCTCAAAACGCACGACCGTAGAATTAAAACCGCATTGCTCACACGCTTTCACCTTATGCGAGACATAAGTCTCGCTACCGCCGTCATGGCCAACCAGCACCGCCGCCAAATGCGGCTTCTTCCCACCGGCAGCCATCATCTGTGCCACCTCGGCAGCAATCTCCTGCTTAATAGCGTCAGCTATCTTTTTTCCGTCTATCAATTCCATATATTCCGATTTAAACCATACAAAAGTACGAAAATAGCCACAAACATCAAAATACGCCATATTACAGCGTATGCCATTGCAGACAAAACCGCAACGGCATACCAGCATCTTTCAAATCAACAATCCGCATCACTTGTCAAGAATCGCATTGCCCTTCTCGCAAGCCGCCGCATCGATAGTGGCAATCGTGGCAAGATTTACAATATCCCTTACCGACGATTCTACAGATATGAAATGCACAGGCTTATTCAGGCCTATCTGTATAGGGCCGATGAATTCCGCAAGTCCCATTTCAAGCATTATCCGGTAAGCAGAAGAAGCCGCGCTAAGATTAGGGAATATCAATGTATTGACATCCTTACCGTTGAGCTTGTTAAACGGATAGTTCTTATCGCGGATAGCCTTGTTGAGCGCATAGTTAATCTGCATTTCGCCATCGACCAGCAAGTCAGGATAACGCTCATGCAAAACTGCGACAGCATCATGGACCATACGCGGAGAATTGGCCTTGTCTGCACCGAAGTTGCTATAAGAGACCATTGCCATCACAGGCTCTTTTGCAAAATACTCAACAGCAGTTCTAGCCAAACGGGCGACGTCGACAAGAGTGTCCATATCCATATTCTTGTTAATCATCGTATCAGCAAGGAAATAAACACCTTTCTTCGTGTTCATTATGTGCATAGTGGCAAAATGGTCGTAACTCTGACGTACGCCAATGACCTCCTTCGCAATCGCCGCCACCTCGCTGCTATTCGAATATGTGCCCGCAATGAATGCGTCTGCATCGCCGGCCTCCACCATCATCATACCGAAATAATTGCGGTCGTACATCTTTTCCAAAGCCTCCCGCCGGGTGAATCCCTCACGCGCACGCTTATCGGAAAGCATGACCGCATACCTCTCACGCCGGTCAGCCTCACGGTCGTGACGAAGATTGACAATCTCAATACCGTCAAGACTTACGCCCAAACGTGCCGCACGCTTCTCAATCATTTCCTCATTGCCGAGCAGCACAGGCCTGCATACACCTTCGCGTAAAGCATCGACAGCGGCAAGCAACATATTGTCGGTATTACCCTCACCGAACACCACACGGCGTGGATTGCTCTTTGCCAACTCTGTCAGGCGACGCATCAGCTTGCTGTCGTAGCCCATCAGCCCGTTGAGTTTCTCATTATACTGTTCCCAATCCGTTATCGACTTGCGGGCAACTCCCGAATCTATTGCGGCCTTAGCCACAGCGGGCGCAACGGTCGTCAGCAAACGCGGGTCGAGCGGCTTCGGCAATATGTATTCTCTGCCGAATGTTATTCCGCTCATATTGTAGGCCGCATTTACAACCGAAGGGACAGGCAACTTTGCCAGTCCGGCAATAGCGCGCACAGCGGCAAGTTTCATCTCCTCGTTAATCGCCGTAGCGCTGCAATCGAGCGCGCCACGGAATATATACGGGAATCCAAGCACATTATTTATCTGGTTCGGATAATCGGAACGCCCTGTAGCAAAAATTATATCAGGAACCGCATTGACGGCCTTATCATATTCAATTTCAGGATCAGGATTGGCAAGCGCAAAAACAATAGGACGCGCGGCCATCGACCGTATCATCTCCGGAGTTACAACATCCTTTACAGAAAGACCGAGGAAAACATCCGCGCCAACCATAGCCTCTTCAAGAGTTGAAATATCACGGTCGGTTATGAATTCCCGCTTCTGCGGATTCAGATTCGTGCGTTTGCGGTTTATCACCCCATGGCTGTCGCACATCACGATATTTTCCTTTCTGACACCTAAACTGATATACAGCTTCGTACAAGAAATAGCAGCGGCACCCGCCCCATTGACAACCAATCGAATATCCTCTATCTTCTTCCCTTGAATTTCCAGCGCGTTAAGCAACCCGGCGGCAGAAATTATCGCCGTGCCATGCTGGTCATCGTGCATTACCGGAATGTCGCACTCCTCTTTCAGGCGTTTCTCTATTTCAAAGCACTCAGGAGCTTTTATATCCTCAAGGTTGATTCCGCCGAATGTCGGAGAAATAGCCTTGACAATCTCGACGAACTTGGCAGGGTCTTTTTCATTAACTTCAATATCGAAGCAATCCAATCCTGCAAATATCTTGAACAAAAGAGCCTTTCCCTCCATGACAGGTTTTCCCGCCTGCGCCCCTATATCGCCGAGACCAAGCACAGCGGTACCATTGGATATGACAGCGACAAGATTACCCTTATTGGTATACTCGTATGCATCCTGCGCATTCTGTTCTATTTCCAGACACGGATAAGCCACACCCGGCGAATATGCGAGCGACAAATCGTTCTGCGAAGAATATGGTTTTGTTGGAACCGTCTCAATTTTACCCGGCCTGTTACCTTTATGGTATTCCAGCGCCATTTCCTTAGTTACTTCTGACATATTTTTAATGTATTACTTTTCAAATAAACAATTTTCCGCTTTTTCCGTTCATTAGCTATGCAAAAATAAGGCCTGTCCGCAAAACATACAATCGAAACTCATTCTTATTAACTATAAATAAACATTAGAAGCCATACTCTCCATACGTTATGATTAATTTAGCTTAAATTAGCCAAACAGCATTGAACGCCATAATAATGTAATAAATTCGTTACCTTTGCAACAACTTTATATTTCTATGGAGAATTTCGCAGCCATCGATTTTGAAACAGCCAACCGTCACAGGTCAAGTGTATGCAGTATAGGAATTGTAATCGTACGCAAAGGCATCATCTGCCAAGAAATATACAAACTGATACGGCCCAATCCCAACTACTATAATCCGTTCAATACCGGGATACACGGACTAAGCAAAGACGACACTGCAAATGCCCCTGATTTTCCGGAAGTGTGGCAAGAGATAGCGCCTGCCATCGAAGGGCTACCGTTGGTGGCACACAACAGCCCATTCGATGAAAGCTGCCTGAAAGCCGCATTCGAGAAATACAATATGGATTACCCCGGATATAAATTCTATTGCACCTGCCGCGCGTCACGCAGGACTTTCGGAAAAAGAATACCCAACCACCAACTGCAAACAGTGGCCTCGATATGCGGATACGATTTAAAACTGCACCACAACGCCCTTGCCGACGCACAAGCCTGCGCCAAGATAGCATTAACGATACTATAAGTCAAAAATACCGCGAATACGTTTCCTGATAAGAAGGTTCCTTGCGTATACGCCGCAGCCAAACATTCAAGCTATCGCACAGCACGACATCATCCTTGCGCATAATCCACGACTGCAATTGATTGAAACTTATATCCGTGGAAATGTCGACTTGTGGATATTGCGCAGACAAAGATTCCGCAATCCTGTAATTAATAACGGCATAATCTATTTCACCGGAAGCAACCATAAGAAACAATTGCTCCTGTCCATACCGGGTTTCGGGCATTACATTTATCGTGTCGCCCAATTCACGTGACAAATTATGAATCCGTGAAATTGCCGGCGAGCCACCAACCGCATACAGCGTCTTCCCTGCCAAATCAAGTTGCGTCTTCACCTTCGTATTCCCCACCGAATCCTTCAATTGCACCAATATCTGACGGTCAAGATAAATGGAATCGGAGAACAAATATCTTTGCTTGAATTCCACAGTAGCAGGAACTTGTGCTACCACAATGTCATAAACCCCATTATCCAGCTTCTCAAGGCTTTCTTTCAGATTCACAACCGGATGCATCTTCACGCACAATCCTTCCACGCGTTCCAAAAGCCTCAACAAATCATAGTTAAATCCGCCCAGTGTGTCATCGTACATATAAAGCGACAAAGGGGCGTATTCAATAGCCACATCGATAGTATCACCCCCACTGCCTGCAATA
Source organism: uncultured Porphyromonadaceae bacterium (assembly GCA_900550025.1). Classification (GTDB taxonomy): domain Bacteria; phylum Bacteroidota; class Bacteroidia; order Bacteroidales; family Muribaculaceae; genus Limisoma; species Limisoma gallistercoris. Next base: position 28,081 of record URQP01000003.1, read on the forward strand.
TGCCCGACATTTCCACCGCGTCCTGCACACCTGTATAAAGCCACCATAGCAGCCACCGCCACTATCAACAAAGCTATATAAACTTTCATATTCGGTTTAAGAAGAACAGGATTTCCCATACAGGCCGTTTTTAATCAATTAGCAAAATCTACAGAAATGCCAAACTGCAAACGGCTCGGGTTCATAGGATAATGCAATGCCCCAAAATACGAGCTTCCGCCGAACAATCCTTGATTGGCATGCGAGTACATCACATAAAAGCGTGTCTTATACAACTTCATATTGACGTATGCGTTCATAAAGGGATAATTACCCAACTTCAACTCCCTTTGGTTATAAAACGCCATAGTAGCCGGCTGATAAGCCGGAGCATAATACTTTGTATAATAATTGCAATCCACCCCAAGCTGCACCTGAAGCACTTTGGCTATCCTGAACAGCACGAACATATTGGAATAAACCGCAAATTTCGGCAGCGAAAGAACAGATTCGTTAGTCGAAGTCTGATAAGTCAAGGAATTGTTCCAATTGAATGCGCCAAAACTTAAATTCTGCTGCAACCGGGCCGTCACAATCTGCACACTTCCCCCGTTCTGCACAGGAAGAGCATTCGAGTCAAAATACACAAGATTCTGTACATTCTCCATACCCGCATACAAATTGGTACCAGTATGGGGTATGTCAATACTGCCGCCAACCCTGAAACGGCGCTCCTTCCCAAAATCATTTTGCCACACGAAATGATTGGAAATATAATTTTTAAACAAAAAAGGAGTCTCGGTATTTTTAAAGAAGCCCTCGCCTGTAATAGTCACAGAATCGCCGAACAACTTAAATTTCGTGGAAATCTTTCCAGAAATATCCATATCGCCGGCCACAGGACCTATCAATCCAAACTTTGCAGTTGCAGAATATGTCAACAAAGAGCCTCGCTGCTTGGTCAACTGCCCGCCTACCCAAATCAGATTCTGTGTGGTTGACGGAGCCACCGACACATCCGGAAACGGAGTCAACCCTTCCGGCTTGTATGCTGAAGTAAGCATTGAATCAGTAGTTTGGGTATAGCGCCTCACTTCATGGGTAGCAAATGCCGAAAGCCCGAATTTAGCGTATTTGTTGAAGCCTTCCAACAAAGAAACCCCCAACGTGTTGCGAATCCGCCAATACCGTGTCTCATCTTCAGTCCCGGTCAATGACAGATATGAATTCTCGAAAAAGTCGGCATCCTCGCTGGCCGAGCCGTTTATGAATTTATGGCTGTTCTTTTTATAATCGAATGTCCAAATAAAACTTGAAACAGGTATGTATGTCCGTTTTACAGTAGTATCATTTATTTCCTCCTCATGGTAATAGCCGACCTTATAACGGTGGTTCATCAAAAAATGCGCGCCTTTCACGCGGGAAAACGCGTCGGAAAGATTAACAGGAATTGCTTTTGCGTCGATGGACGACACACCTCCCTGCAAAACCGCAGGATCCGTAATATACAAATCGTCGGCAATTCCGCCATTTTCCATATTCACGGAATTAAAACTGTTGAAAGAAGCCTGAGCCTCATAACGGTCGCCCATATACGAGCCGGACAAGCCCCACGTGAAGTTCTTTGCCGCCTGACGGTCGTAGCCGCCTTTCGAATACAAATAATCAAGCAAAGCTCCTACTTGAATGCGCTTTCCGGCATTCCCGGAAAATATTCCCTTCAGCCTGTCCTGATTGGAGTCCCTGCCTCCGCCCCAATTATAGGAAAGCAAAGTCATAGGTATGCGCGTATTGTAATACACTTGGTCCTCGGCATTGTAAAGCCACGGCTGCAGCACATCGGTAAAGAAAAATTCCGAACGGTCTTTCCTGTCAAAATAAATGGAATTAATACCCGAAGCCCCAAGGTTACCAGTCGAAGCATAAGCATCGCTTACCAATGACGGCACAGACAACTTTTGATAATTATAAAGCAAAGTGTCGATAGTGGCGGGCGCATGCAGTCCCAATGGCGGAATGGCAGTCCATGCATACGACGGCTCCAGAGCCTGTTTCTTCGCAGGAAAAGCGATAAACGGAATTATTATTGAGAAAATATAAAAGACACACCTTTTCATTGGCTGCAAAGTTAACACGTTTGCATAGAATAGAAAAATGAATCTTTAAAAATCACATCTAACTTAGTCTAACTTAGCAGGCGGGCAATCGACGCTCCAAAAACGAGCAACAGAAGCACGGCAACAACTCCCAACAAAACTACAAGCCATTTTATCCATTTGGCCAGCTTAGACAAAACAGGATTTTTCCCTTCGGCTGAAAACTGCAACAAATTAAGCGCAGCAAACAGAATGATGAAAAAATCGTCCACCCACCCTATAAACGGAACATCAGGAACTATGTCTACCGGACTGGCACCATAAATCACAGCCAAGACAAATATGAGCCACGACCACACCGACCTCCTACCAACTTTATCAGTTTCCTTTCTTTCCATAGCACAATACCAATTAACTACAAATATAATCCTTATCTACACATAAGACAAACAAAAAGCATAGATTTTCCGCATTTAGCATAATATAATTTCATTTTCAGAGAAAATTTACCTATGTTTGCTAATGTTTTTTTAAACGACTGCATATTAATAACAAACAAATGCTTACATCATCACGACCATACACTTTCGACCGCGTAATAAGAATAGTTTTCACATTGGCCATCGTGATTGCGACACTATGGCTTCTCGACAAGCTGAGCGGGGCTCTGCTACCGTTTTTTGTGGCCTGCCTTCTTGCATATATATTCGAACCGTTCGTCGCATTCAACAAACGCATACTGCACACCAAAAACAACGTTGTGCCAATAATCATGTTTTTATTGGAACTATGCGGATTCATAGCTTTGTTCATTTACATTATGGTGCCAATGATAATCGACGAATTAGTCACTGTAGCCAATTTGCTAAAGGGGTATGCGACATCGTCCGAAAGCCCTTATCTTCCGAAAGAGATACATGCGTTCATAAGGGAATATATCGACCTGAAATACATTTCCTCACTACTTACAAAAGAGCAATGGATTGAACTAATCAAAAACACGCTATCAGGCACATGGGTCGTTGTAAGCGGAAGCATCTCTATAATACTGACAATCTGCAGTTGGTTCATAGTACTGCTTTATTTCATATTCATATTACTCGATTATGAAGCATTTATGAACGGAATACGCAATCTTGTCCCCGAAAAATACAAGAAACCTGTATTCCACATAATCGATGACATAAAAAATAGCATGAACCGCTATTTCAGAGGCCAGGCCCTGATTGCCTTCACGGTAGGCATCTTGTTCTGCATAGGCTTTTTAATAATCGACATGCCAATGGCCATCGTATTAGGAATGTTCATAGGACTGTTGAATATGGTTCCCTACCTGCAACTAATTTCTCTTGCACCCACAACCATACTATGCATAATCTACGCCGCAGAGACGGGAACGAGCTTTTGGCAAATATTCCTGCTCGCAATGATTGTGTACGGCGTAGTACAATGCATTCAAGACTTATACCTGACACCTAAAATTATGGGAAAAGCAATGGGGCTCAATCCGGCCATAATACTTCTATCACTGTCGATATGGGGCACTTTGCTCGGATTCTTAGGCTTAATCATAGCCTTGCCATTAACAACACTATGTCTTTCTTACTACAACCGCTACGTGTTGCACCAAGAAACAGCCAATCAAGCCCACGAACAAGAAAAGGAAGAAGATAAAGAAATTACGCCATAATGGCATCCTCCACTTTCGCGACAGCCTGACGGAAATCCTTATCTACAGACAGCCTCTCTTCAACCATTTTACAGGCATGAAGCACAGTGGCATGGTTACGGTTCAACTTCGCGCCGATAATCGTATATGACAATTTCGTATACTTTTTTGCCAACGACATAATCAACTGCCGTGAATCGGCAATTTCCCTTTTCCTTGACTTGCTAAACAAAGCATTAGTATCAATAGAGAATTGGCTGCAAACAGTTTCCACAATAGTGTCGAATGTAACCTGCTTTTTGACAGTCTTTATGGAATTTGAAAGCACATTCTTAGCAAGCTCGATTGTAAAGGGTTGGTTAAGAGCCGTCGAATAAGCCAATAACGACACAAACACTCCTTCCAACTCACGCACATTGTCCTTGACATTTTCGGCAACAAACTCCGTAATTTCCAACGGAATATCGACACACGCCTCTGCCGCTTTCATCAGGAACACGTTTTTACGAAGCTCATAATCAGGCCGCGACAATTCAACCGTCATCCCCCATTTGAAACGAGACAAAAGACGAGGCTCCATACCGTCAAGCTCCGACGGCGGACAATCGCACGACAATATCAAATGTTTCTGCCGATTATGCAAGTAATTAAATATGTGGAAAAAAGTGTTCTGCGTAGCAGTCTTTCCGGCAAATTCCTGCACATCGTCTATTATAAGCATATCTATGCTCTTGTAGAAATTGATGAAGTCATTCACCTGATTTTTACGCACAGCCGTTGTATATTGCGACTCAAAAGTACGTGCCGTCAAATACAGCACCCTACTGTCAGGAACAACGACTTTCATTTTATTGCCTATCGCCTGTATCAGATGTGTCTTTCCGACACCGGTAGGCCCGAAGATGAACATCGGGTTGAACGTCTGGCACTTAGGATTCGATGCTATTGCGTCGGCAATTGTATATGCCAGCTTGTTACTATTGCTTTCACAATAATTGTCGAACGTATACAGTTCGTTTAATTGCGAGTCGAATTCGACATACTCCCGGTTGTCAAAAGGATTATGCATCTCAACGGATGCTACCGGATGCATTTTTCTCGGTTCTTCTGTTATATTGGTCTCGTTATCGCCTTTTACAACATCATAAGAATATTTCAACTGCGACAAACCATTCCCATAAACCCTTCTTAAGGTCAGGGACAACAGACTGCGGAATCTCCCCTCAAGCTGCTCTACATAAAAAGCGGAAGGCACCCTGAGAGTCAACACCCCATTGTCATAGTTTTGCACCGTAATAGGTGCAAACCACGATTCGTAGTGTTCGACCGGCAGGTTGTCCTTTATCACCTGTAGACACTCGTTCCACAAACGGTTCTTTTCTTCGTTCATTTCCTCCTCAAATTTACAATGCAAATTTTGCCATTATTTTGCAGAAAAACAACCGCCATTTTTTTGTTTTTTATATGCTTTCTATAACGTGTCTTAAAATCAATAAGTTACAAAAATATTACAAAAAATCCGAATAAAATCAGCCAACTATCGGCATATCAATATATTAAAGAATACCATTTTAAAGCAATCCGCATCGAGGCTACAACCGTAAACACCGATGTAATAAGAATATCCGACACAAGTCAGAGAAAAAACACGGTCCTGATGTTATTTGGAACGATTCCAAATAACATCAGGACCGTATCAAATTTACCGATAATTAAAACAATTTGAAATTGACATATTTTTTAGGATTATGCCTCAAGTCTATCAAAATAGAATCAAGACTCATAATCGTAGAATCAAGATGATTATAAAGCCCCTTATCATAAAGCAACATCCCTAATGAAGAATCCTTACTATTCACCTGCGCTGTAATCTGCGAAAGATTATCGGTCGTAGATTTCACATTGTCCATAGTCTCTTTTATCGGCAATTTCTTCAATTCAGCACTTACCGTCTTCAAATCTGCCGATATTTCGTTAAGATTATCGGTTATATCCTTTGTGTTCGACAATACCGGGTCAATCTGTCCGGAGGCAGCTGCCAATCTTCCTGACATTACTTCAAGATTTTTAGAAATTCCGTCCAAACGATGTATTGTCCTATTCAAAGCAGGGTCAGCCACCAATGTATCGATGTGAGCCGCTATGCTTGTGAGTTGAGGCAGCAATTTCATCACTTCAGGCAATATCTTAACAGAAATATCGGCCATCAAATCAGGAGCAAGCCCGCCTTCAAGAATATCGTCATTCGTGTAAAAATCATTTCCTGACGCCATATCTATCTTCAACTCAGCAGTGCCGAGCAGACTCGTTGACAACAAGAACTTACTTCCTTTTGTTATTTTCACAGATTCATCAAGATTTATAACAACCAAAACGTGTCCCGGATTGTCATATTGATACTGAAGCTCCGTGACTTGTCCCACCTTCATTCCATTAAGCGTAACTGGAGAAGCCACATTAAGCCCCGACACATTTGTAAATGAAACATTATAAAGGTTGGCGGACTTGAACACATTTATTCCTTTCAGATAATTAATCCCGACAAACAAGACAGCCAGACCTAAAAATAATATCAAACCTATCAGAATCTCTCTTGTGAAAAGCCTTTTCATATCTCAAACTGTTTATTTAATTCTTTTTCCATTATTAAACTCGATAATAAACGCGTCGGGATATTTATCCTTCACGCATTTAAGCAACTTATCCGCAGCGCTCTTTTCGGATGTGGCACCGTATGTATATTTATAAATGCCGCCTTCCTTATAAGAGGAAATCAATCCGCCGTCAAGCCCCTTAAAAAACCGGCTCTTCATTGAGAGCTTCTTTGCGCTCGTAAGGAACTGTACCTTATAAACAACGCCGTCACTCCCCGCGTTCAAATCACCGGCCTTTTTTTTCAATTCTTTTTTCGCAATGGGTTTTGCCTCTTTTACGCCCTTCTTATTATTAAAATTACCGCTATAATAATCGCTTGCCTCCTTAAAATCCTTAAAGGCCTTGAATATCGCGCCGGCCAATTCTTCCTGTCCGGAATCAGACGCCAGATATTTTTCCTGCGTAGGATTGCAAATAAAATCCAATTCCACCAACACAGCCGGCATACTTGTTTTGGCCAACACCCAAAAACCGGCCTGACGCACGCCATTGTCCTTCCTGCCCGCTTCCGCAAAATGAGTCTGCACGTAAGAAGCGAAATCGACACTCTGCTCAAGATGCTTGTTCTGATTCAGCTCAAAAATAATATATGACTCTGTTGAATTCGGGTCAAATCCCTGATATTTTGCGGTATAATCGTCTTCCAATTCAATAACCGAGTTCTCGCGCTTCGCCACCTCAAGATTCTCGTCAGAACGATGCAATCCCAAGGTATAAGTCGCTGCCCCATGCACGGTCTTACGATTTTTCGACCTCCGGTCGACAGAATTCGTATGAATGGAAATGAACAAATCACCATGCGCCTTATTAGCTATTTCCGCCCTGTCCTGCAAAGAAATAAAAGTATCATCATCCCTCGTATATACCACTTTCACATCTCCATACTCCTCCTCAATCATATCCCCCAATTTCAATGCCACCCCAAGATTGATAGTCTTCTCGTTGGCCTTAACACCGACAGCACCGACATCCTTTCCACCATGTCCCGGATCAATGACGACAACGAAATCCTTCGGGAAAGCAGCTATCGGACTGAATACAAAAGACAGAGTCAACAGTATATTTAAAAGATTTAATCTCATTACTTTAAATTATGCCACAAAATTAGCACAAAATTATGAATAATAAGCCCGTAACAAAAGGATAAAAATAAGCGGCAAAAAGTTGACGCAACCAAATATTCATACTAAATTTAAATCGTTTTTAATTCAAGACATATGAAACTAAAAATCTGCAATTACACATACACTTTAATATTAATAGCCGCCGTGGTTGCATCATGCAAACCGAATGATACAAAGAAAGTTAAGATACACAGGTTCGACATCGAGACTTTCGGCTACCCAACAAAAAGCGCTGACGAAAAGCAAGCTCTGTCGAATAAATACAAGGACGTGATACAGCTATATGTCAACAACATCTACCCAGATTCATTGACTGATGAAACCGCCAAATTGGATACATTTGCCAACTCTGACGCCATAAATTTCTTTTATCCGGAAACGAAACGTCAATTCCCCGATTTAAACGACATCGAAAAAGAGCTGGCCAAAGAGAAATCAGCCCTATCCGACTGTTTTTCAATAGATTTCCCCACAATCTATTCAGCCATCATTCCTTATAACCAATCAATAATACTTAACGACACTGTCGCAATCATCGGATTAAACCATTATTTAGGGGCCGGTTATAAACCATACGAATATTTCCCGGAATATAAACGGCATTTTAAAATCAGGGATAAAATCAAATATGACTTTGCCGAAGCCGTTCTAAAAACACATTTTGAATATGTCCCAAAAACATCGACACTTATCGAAAAAATGATATATGAAGGGCTCGTCGCTTCTGCTTCTGAAAAGATAGTGCCTGAATATACCGATTCACTTTACTTTTCATTCACCAAGGAAAAATATGACTGGTGCGTCAAAAACGAAAAGCAGATATGGGAACAATTACTCATAGAGGACGTTTTGTATTCTACATCACGCGTATTGCAGTCCGAGTTGCTCGAACCGGCTCCATTCTCAAAATACTTGTCCGTAAATTCGCCCGGACAGGCATGCTGCTGGATAGGGAAACAGATTGTAGAATCATATATCAGCCACAATGGCGGCAGCGTCAAAGATTTATTAAGAAACAATGCATACCAACAAAGCCAAACATTTCTAATCGACTCAGGATATGAAGGACAATAAAAAAATATACGGACTGACAGGACATCCGCTGACCCACTCTTTTTCGAAAGATTTTTTCAACACGAAATTTCAAAAAGAAAAAATCAATGCAGAATACAGGAATTTCGACATCGACGACATTTCTCATTTACCCGGATTGTTGCAAACAAACAAGACAATATGCGGGCTTAACGTCACAATCCCTTATAAACAGCAAGTCATGCACATTCTTGACGAGACAGACCCTACCGCCGCAAAGATAGGAGCAGTAAACGTGATAAAAATAATCAGGGACAAAGACGGCAAAGCAAAGACAAAAGGCTACAACAGCGACATATTCGGCTTCAGAGAATCGCTACGACCATTATTGAGCGACCATCAACGCAACGCCTTGGTATTAGGGACCGGCGGAGCCTCGAAAGCCGTTGCATTCGTATTGGAAGAACTCGGCATCGGATTCGAATATGTCTCAAGAACAAAAGGCACCGGAAGGATTACATATCAAGATCTAACCGAAGACATTATAAAAAGCCATACCTTAATTGTAAATACGACACCATTGGGAATGTATCCTGACATTACCGGCTATCCGGCCATTCCTTACCAATATATAACGAAGCGACATTTATGTTTCGACCTGATATACAATCCCGAAGAAACACTATTCCTGAAATACTCAAAAGAGCATGGCGCTTCCATAAAAAACGGTATGGAAATGCTGGAATTACAAGCATTGGAAGCTTGGAGAATCTGGAACACATAACACCATACGATGCGCTTGTCATTACCAGAATCTCCATTTATCAGAATAGCTGTTCCACTAATAGCCGGAATCGCGCTCTACAACTGTGCCAATTTACCGACACTGGTACCCGCTTTAATATTGCTGATTCCGGCAATAATGCTGTATGTAACGGTAAATGCTATCAAAAACCTGTCAATCAGATACAAAATCAACGGCCTATACCCCATCATATTCTTTTGCCTATATGTCTCAGCCGGATGGATTCTTGCGTATGCCAACCGCCCGCCAACATTAAACAAAGAGCTTCTGAACCACAAACTTTTTCTTGTTGCGGACATAAAATCAATCGAACACAAAAATGTCACCACAGACGTAATCTCCGAATGCAATATCGAGGGGCAATATCTTCCGCTCATCATCACATTGCGAGGCAACGACTACAAACTACGGCCGGGCGACCGCATCTGCTGCCATTCCGAAATAGAGCGAATCAAATCATCAACCGTCCCGGAAGCGTTCGACTACGCTTCATATATGAGGCATAAGGGATTCAGCTACCGCACATTTGTAGATAAAGGCAATTACTCAAAAATCGGACATCATGACAATCTGCAAACAAAATCATTAGAAATAAAAAATTCCATAATCAGCCACTTGCTTCAAACGCACCTGAACCATAGAACCATAAATTTCATAATCGCAATCCTTACCGGCAACGATGATTACATTTCAGACGAGACGCGGGAATCTTTCTCGCAATCAGGTCTTGCCCACATACTTGCCGTAAGCGGCCTGCACATAAGCATTATCGGGCTACTCATAGCATTTTTCCTGAAGCCGTTGGACTATGCCGGATTCCGGAACATCAGGTTGACACTATCAATCCTGTCAATATGGGCTTTCACCTATATAATAGGTATGCCGCCATCTGCCTGCCGTGCTGCCATCATGACCACATTCCTGTTGGCCGCAATCATTCTCCACAAAAAGCATAACATAATGAACGCCTTAGCGGCATCTGCCGTATTTATCCTCATTTTAAGTCCATATTCCCTATATAATGCAGGCTTCCAGCTAAGCTATTTATCAGTTGCCGGCATAATATTATTCGCCGACAAACTCACCTTGTTCCGAAACAACAAATTTGTCAACAAAATAACCACCGTAATCTCCGTGTCGATAGCGGCGCAATTAGGAACAGCCATCGTTGCAATCTACTACTTCAACATGCTATCCCTTACATTCCTAATCGGAAATACAATAGTAGTCCCGATACTCCCGGTATTTATGCTACTTTCCATAATAATCATCGCATTTTCTTACATTGGAATAACGGTCGGATGTCTTGACAGAGCTACAGATATCCTATATGATTGTTTTATAGGCATATCGGATTATTCGAACAGCATACCGTATTCATTAACCGACAATATATGGATAGACGGAACAACCGCCGTATGCCTGTCAGCGGCAATTTTACTAATCGGGCTATGGCTAAACACGGAGAAAAGGCAACAGCGCAAAACAATGCTATACCTGTCAATAATAGCGGCATTCACAGGCTGTCTGCACCTGACTCTCCAGAACAAGACCCGCATGGAGGAGGGCATATTCCTAACGGACGGTTATTCATCAACCAACATAGTATATTATTGCAACAACAGGGCGTTCGTAATGAACTCAAAGAACGACACTTCAGAAATCACCTCCTTCATAAACGCCAACAGACGTTTTTTCATCAAACACAGGACAGACAGCATAATCAAAATAAACGGCCAGTACCATGACAATACCGTCTATGCCGACTACCCATATATATGCATCCGCGATAAGCGATTCGCATTCGCGACAGGCAATATAAACAAGAGACAAGCCAAAAGGGCAAAGACCGAGTTGGATTATCTCATCATCACGAACAATTATTATAATGACATAAAATCACTGAATGGCTGCTATACGTTTTCCCAAATAATAATACCTAACGAAATATACGACCCTGCCCATTTCATCACCGAATTAGGAAACAGCGATTACATAAGGCTGTCAGAGCAAAACCTCCACATACATTTCAGATGACACGGCCACTGCATACATAAGTACGGACATAGTACGCCTCATCCATATCGCTAACTATCACACCTTTACTCGACGATGAATGTATGAATTTTCCGTCTTTCAAATATATCCCCACATGGTTAATACGTTTTTTACTACTGCCAGTCGCAAAAAACACCAAATCGCCAGTCCGTAATTCATTCTTAGAAATCTTCTTGCAATTATTTTCCATAATCTGGGCGGAATTGCGGTACAGCCGCTTTCCGTAAACATCTTCAAATATATTCACGACCAATCCGGAACAATCAACTCCCTTTCTCGTATTACCGCCATACTTATATGGAACGCCCAACCATTCTGCAGACCGATTGAACAATAGTATGTCATCCGATTTTGAGACTTGTATTTTCAGCTTCTCCGAAAGGGATTCATAATCATTTCCTCCATGCAACTCCGTCGTATAGCCATGCCCCCCTTTGCTAACATTTTTGGAAGTCTTACACCCCGAAAAGGCACACACGACTATCACTAAAGTCATTAAATATAAATAATTTACCCGCATACTTTTAGTTTAAAATTTTCCCTAAAGGTACACAAAAAAACGGCGGGATACCAAATGTCCCGCCGTTTTACATACCATTCCACTATTTATTTCTCCGGATTTTCCTGTTTTTCTTCCGTTTCCTCTGATTCCTGAGCCACAAATTCTGTTATTCCGGCATTTACCAATGTATTATACCAAGAAATAACCTTCTTTATGTCTGTGAAATAAACTCTTTCCTGATCATAGTCAGGCAGCACCTCCTCAAAGAAAGCGTGCAATTGCTCGTTTGTTTTATATAATGAAGCATCAAGCGTTTTACCCTCTTTCTTATATATAGTGTCAAAAACATTGCTCAAAGGCACTTCTTCCTTGTTGGTATAGATTGCAATGTCGCCCAACGACACAACTTTGTCATGGGCGTATGCCGGCATACGTTTCTTCGTCTGCAGCGACTCTACAATAAGCATATTCTTGCCTTGCGAAACAAGTCTGTAGAGACCGGGCTTGCCTGATATCGATAAGATATTTTTAATCATAGCTTTTGAATTTATAAATTACAAAATTTCCGGCAAAGATACAATTTCTTTTCCGTTAAAAGCGCACTAAACATATTAAAATAATTGCAGCAACGAGTCAATTTGCGGAATGATTGCCATATCCCCATTATTATCAATACTGTATACCGGCAATCCTTTGAACACCACGCCATCATTTTGCATAGCCATTCTGTCCAATACCGCTTTCCTCGTCAGACCATTCCTCCGCTCCACACGGGAAATCCTTGTTTCCTTATCAGCACAGACGGCCAATACGGCATCAACCACATCCACCAGTCCGCTTTCCTTAAGGATAGCAGTTTCAACAAACGACATGGATGATTTCTGCGCAGAATACCACTTCAACACATCATTCACAACCGCAGGATGTACTATTCCGTTCAACTGTTCCAAAGCCGCGCCATTGCCAAAGACCAACCACGCAAGTTGTTTTCTGTCGATTATTCCATCCTGCACGACGCTATCTCCGAAAACCTCTTTCAATTTTGCTTTTATCTCCGGAGAATTGTCCATAAGCGATTTAGCCATGGCATCACAGTCATAGACAGGAAATCCCATAACTCTCAAGACATCCGACACCACACTTTTCCCGCTTCCGATTCCCCCGGATATGGCAACAAGTTTCTTCATCTGCGCTCTATTATGTATTCCACGCTGTCGTTCTCCAACTTAATATTCTTATATGCCTCAGGAGCCGATTCAATCCTTACAGGCAATTTGGCAGACACCCCAATGTCTTTATAGTCGACAGCAGCCTCGAACCGTTCGTCAGCCAACACATTATAAAGGCTCATAGGCAATAAATACGACGCACTGACTACTGACGGGAAAACCATCACAGTAACACCATCAGGGACATTTTTGACCGACACCGGAATTGAAGAGCGTTTCATCACAAGCGGCTCGACAGGCAGAACTACATTGACAGAATCAGGAACAACCTTTACATCCTGAATCTTTTGCAGCGACACCTTGAGGTTCAACGAGTCGGTCAGGTTCCTGCTTACTATTTTCTCGGTACTGACAGCAACAATTCCATTTAAATGCATCGCATCAGAATAGATAGTCACGGAATCCGGTGTAGCCATAGGCTTGCCGTTTACGACATACTGGAAATTTGCCGTATAATCGCCAATGACCGCCACGGGAACTTTCTTACCGGGCAGAGAAGTATATTTAATTGACAAATATTCAGGAGAAAAAGACACGATATTGGCATTCGTCCCGAATTTATCAACCAACAAATCCGCCAATTCCTGCTTTGATATTTTCAATAAATCATTCCCGTTAGAATAATTTTTGAAATCAACCACTATCTCCGGAATCTCCCCGACCAAATACTTAAGCAACATATAGCCATGGCTCCTTACCGCCACATTGAACTCAGAAGGATAATCATTTATTATGGTCACATTTTCCGGAATCCCGGCAATCCTGAATTTCACATGGTAATTATACTGCACGAAATTGTTCAATGCAAGTATAGCCCAAAACACGAACGAAATTATGACAAACACGAGATACAACAACACATCCCTCCCTCTTGCAGAAGAAAAGAAATCCCTGATTTCAGTGATTTTATCCGTCTTTAGCCTCATAATTTCTTTTTATCAAAAAGCCATTCAATGAACATCGGCGTTCATGAATGGCCCTATATCGGAACTAACCGTTTCTTATCAGTTACTTTTGAGCCTGAGCCTGTGACGCATCAGCCGCAGAAGGGTATACAGACCCCTTATCAATCCTGATTTTCACATTATCGGCAATTTCAAGAACGATGTACGTATCTTTAACCTCTTTGATTTTGCCATAGATACCACCGGCTGTTATGACTTTGTCGCCAACCTGCAAAGCCTCGCGGAATTTACGTATTTCTTTCTGCTTCTTTGATTGCGGACGAATCAAAAAGAAATAAAAAATCACAATCAACAACACGATGAACAATATGTTCATCAAACCTGCGCTGCCTGTTCCTCCAGCCTGCTCCAATAAAATTGAATTAAGTTGCATATAACTATTGATTTTTAATTTGTTTTTGCAAAGATATGATTTTACTCTTTATTTCTGCAATTTACCCTCACTTTTTAGATAATTTATAATAGGGATTAAAATCCCGTTAATAAATTGTCCGCTCTTGGCAGTGCTATAGTCCTTGGCAATCTCCACGTACTCGTTGATTGTTACCACAATAGGCACCGACGGCACATAGAGCAACTCTGTTATGGAGACCAACAAAATCACCACATCCATAAACGCAAGCCTGTCGGTTTCCCAAGAATCTTTCTGTACGAACATATCAATCCATTTCATATATTCGTCCATATTGGCTATAGAGCGGGTGTACAATATATCTGCAAACTCCCTATCCTCATCATCCTTATACTTCGGAAGCAAGTCTTTGTAATCGCCCTGACCGAATTTTCGTATAGTTTTAAGCACAAATGTGCCTACCGTGTTCAAGTCGTCGTTCCAATAAACAGACTTTTCTTCAAGAGCATCGGTCAAATCGTCGTCGAGAAATACAATCTTCTTCAAGAGTTGTCTCCAAAATTCGGCATCTTCTTCAAATGTGGAATTTTCTTTCGACATATACTCCTCGTATATTTCCGAATTCAAGATTTTATCAAGAACAAGCCTCAGATACACTTCGCAGTCACTCCACGACAAGCTGTTGTCCTTGACAAATTCCTGCAACGGCTCACAAGATTCCAGTGTCTTTACAAATGAATTGTCTATAAACTTAGTATTAGGGAAAAGATCTTCTTTAGTGGGTAAATATTTATTTTTTGCGGCATCAAGCCTTTTTTCTTGCAAACGAGTCAGTTCTACAGGAAGAAGCAACAAATAATAATAAAGCTCATACGCTTTATCCAAACTTTTTTCATATTCCTTTTTTGCGTCAGATAAAGTCTTGGACGATTTACTTATCAAATAAGAATAAACCATCTGCACGGCCTTTATTCTGATGAGAATTCTGTTTATCATTGTACTACTTTTAAATTTACGGTGCAAAATTACGTTCTTTTATCGGATTTGGCAAATACGTCATAATCCGCGCTGCCTGACAACTTCATATATCAAGACACCGGCTGCCACCGAGACATTCAGAGAGCCGAT
Organism: uncultured Porphyromonadaceae bacterium; assembly: GCA_900550025.1. Lineage (GTDB taxonomy): Bacteria > Bacteroidota > Bacteroidia > Bacteroidales > Muribaculaceae > Limisoma > Limisoma gallistercoris. The sequence continues at coordinate 43,675 of URQP01000003.1, forward strand.
TTTACCTTTCAACGGGATAGCCGCCAAATTGTCGCATTCACGCAAATTCTCGTTTGAAATGCCCGACTCCTCCGACCCCATTATGATTGCTGTCGGCACAGTGTAGTCGAACGTCGTATATACGGAACTACCTTTCTCCGTTGCGCCGACAACCGTGATTCCGCTATTCTTCAAATAACGTATTGCCATTCTCAGACTTTTCACCCTCACGACAGGAATATGCAACAACGCGCCCGCCGAAGTTTTCACAGAATCGGCATTTACAGATACGCTGTTCGTTTCCGGAATGATTATGGCATCGACACCCGCACATTCGCACGTCCTTGCAATCGCGCCGAAATTCCGCACGTCTGTTATTCCGTCCAACACTATGATGAACGGCACCTTGCCGTTCTCGAATATTTCCGGAACAACATTATCAATCTCTGCATAAGTCACAGGTGACAGAAAAGCCACCACTCCCTGATGGTTTTTCCGTGTTATTCTGTTAAGCCTTTCCACCGGGACCTTTTGGCACAATACTCCATATTCCCTCATGACAGCTTGCAATTCAAGGACAAGTTCTCCTGACAAATCTTTCTTCATCAAGACTTTATCTATATCCTTTCCAGCCTTTATCGCTTCGATTACGGCTCTTATTCCAAAAATATAATCAGAAGTGTTTTTATTGTAAATCATAAATTCAGTAATGATTTTGCGTTATTCATAGCGGCATCGTCTATTTTAGAGCCACTAAGCATTCCCGCGATTTCTCTAATACGTCCTTCCTTGTCCAATTCTCTTATATTTGTGACAGTCGAATCTCCGACATCCTCTTTATACACCTTATAATGATGCGTTCCCAAGGCAGCCACTTGCGGCAAATGCGTGATTGTTATCACTTGTATCCGCATAGATATGTCCTTCATCATCTGCCCGATTTTATTAGCTATATCCCCGGAAACACCTGTATCTACTTCATCGAAAATGATTGAAGGCAATTGTATTTTTTCTGCAATTATGGATTTTATGCAAAGCATCAGCCTCGATATTTCGCCGCCTGAAGCCGTGCGCTCGACAGGCATCAACTCTTGGTTCTTATTGAATGAGAAAAGGAAACGGATTTTATCCTGTCCGCTCTTCTCATAGCCTGACCGTACAAAATCCACTTTACACAAAAGATTCTTCATGCCCAACGGAATAGCAGTATGCATCAGTTTCTTGGAGAATTCCTCTGCAGCGGCTTTCCGTACAGACGTCAGCTTATCAGCGGCAATTGCAAGAGCACCTTTGACACCCTCCATCTGTTTCTCCAGCCCAGATATTTCCTCGTCAGAATTTTCTATTTCAAACAACGATTTCTCAAAGCCCGCTTTTATTTCAGCCAATTCCGTCACATCTTTTGCGTGGAAACGCTGCAACAATGAATATACGGCGTTAAGCTGGTCGTTTATCCTCTCCAATTCTTCCGGGTCGTCATTCAGTGTATCAATATAATCGCTAAGAGTAGATAAAATGTCTTTCGCCTCGATATAAATATTATCAATGCGCTGTGACAAGCCTTTCGACTCGTCGAACACATCGTTCAAGCGTCCTATCTGCTGCCCCAGATAAGACAAACTGGAAACAATCGAATGGTCGTCATTTCCCAAAACGGAAACAGAATTCCACAAATGTTCTTTTATTTCAGAAACATTCTCGAGAGTAGTCCTCTCTTTTTCCATTTCATCGACACTTTGCTGGTCAAGATTGACTGATTCGAACTGTCTCAACTGGAACCGCAGATAATCCTCGTCAGCTTTATTCTTTTCAATCCGCGCCTTTGTCGCTTCAATCAGCTTTCCAAGTTTGTTGTACCTGTCATATATTTCCGCATATTCTTTCTTCAAGACTTCGTCTGAAGCAAGTCCGTCGATAATGTCCAACTGGTATGCCGGGCTAAGAAGCAATGCATTGCTATGCTGCGAATGTATGTCGATTAGGCGGGAAGCAAATTCCGCAAGTACCGACAAAGTTACCGGAGTGTCATTGACGAAAGCCCTTGACCTGCCGTTAGGAAGGAGTTCCCTTCGCAATATGCAATCTTCACCGCCGGAATCCAAATCATTCTCATCCAAAAGCGTATCGATACCATATCCGTCAACATTGAAAACAGCCTCCACTACGGTTTTCTTGTCCGAATTGCGTATGGATTTCATATCCGCGCGCTGTCCTAAAAGGAGTGACAAAGCCCCCATTATGATCGACTTTCCAGCTCCGGTCTCTCCAGTTATTATGGACAAACCGCCATCAAGAGAAATCTCGATGCTGTCAATCAACGCATAATTAGATATAGCAAGACGCTTCAGCATATTAATTATTCTTTTGCTCTTCTTTTATTTGGTTAAGCCGTTGAGTTTCTGTCGGATATAACGAATACAGCAATTCATACACTGACTGCCTCTCGCTTTGATTGGATTTCGAATAGACATTCACCAACTCGTCCAATTTAGCGTCCTTAAACATAGACAAAGCTACCGACATCGGCGCTACTTCATAAACTTTTTTCAGGATATCCAACGACTGCGTAATCACCGCCTTGCCCTTGTCAGGACTCAAAACCATCTCGTCAAGCCCCTTGCGGTGATAATTATATACCAAAGTACGCATCTCTTTTGTAGCGTTATCAGTAAATGCGCTCAATACCGCGCTACGGTTTTTGTTGTCCTCGAAAGCTTTCCAACCGCTTTCGCCGGAACTTTGCGCCAAAGTGACGACATTAGCGGCCTTTTCATAATAAAAGTCGCCTCCATTAGGAGAAAAGCTGTCGAAATCCATCGCCAGAATAAAATATGCATAAAAATTCAGAATGGCGGTCAGATTGCTTTCCATCGTGTTTTCTGAAAACACCAAAGGCTCATTCTCCTGATATTCAAACTCTATATTCGAATCCTTGAAATTAATCAGTGTCGTAGTATACGAACTGTTATAGACAGGACGAGTCGACTGCACCTGCAAATCGCCCGACATAGTCGTACCGTCATAATTGCTAATCGTAAAGAACAACTTGCATTCTATACGCTCATTGGCAAGAAACTGGGCATTTCCCCACTGGTTGTTGTTCATATACTCCATGATAGCGCTTTGCAAAGTAGTAAACACACTTTTGTCAGTCCCGGTTATTTTATCGGAATTTATCTCGACAGAACAATTAAGTTCCTGAGCGGATGCCATCTGTACGGCAAAAAATACTATCAAGACACGAAAAAAACATTTAAGTATTGTCATATCCGCTGCTTTAGAAAATCGATAATATCCTTCGCCACCTCTTTTTTTGATTTTAGTCCATAACCATGCTGACTACCGTCACGGGCAATTATTGTCACCTTGTTTGTATCGACACCAAAACCGGCGTTTTTATCAGCCAACGAATTAAGGACAATATAATCGAGGTTTTTCCGTATAATTTTGTCCTTGGCGTTGTCTACCGCATTGTCGGTCTCAAGCGCAAATCCCACCAGCAACTGATTTTTTTTGATTTTTCCCAGTTCAGCCGCAATGTCGGGATTTTTCTTTAACTTCAGCACCGGCACTTCTTCCTTTTCCCTTTTTATCTTATGCTCAAAGTATTGTTCAGGGGCGTAATCGGCCACTGCGGCACACATAATAGCGACATCACAACTGCCAAATTCACGAATAGCGGCATCACGCATCTGCAAAGCTGATTCCACTTTTACAATCTCCACTTCCCGCCGATTGCACGTGATTCCCACAGGCCCGCTAATCAGCACCACATCCGCGCCACGCCTTGCGCACTCCTCAGCAATGGCATAACCCATTTTCCCGGAAGAATAGTTTCCAATGAATCTAACAGGGTCTATTTTCTCGTATGTAGGCCCTGCAGTCACCATGATTTTCTTTCCGGTCAAATCCTTATCATAGTTGAAAAAATCGTCGATAACCGAGAATATGACCTCAGGCTCCTCCATCCGTCCTTTTCCTATAAGATGGCTTGCAAGCTCCCCGGCCTCAGGTTCTATGATATGATTGCCATAACTCTTCAAAAGCTCTATGTTTCTTGCCGTCGAAGGATGCGCGAACATATCCAAATCCATCGCGGGAGCGATAAACACCGGAGCTTTTGCCGACAGATATGTGGTGATAAGCATATTGTCAGCAACCCCATTGGCCATTTTTGCAATGGAAGACGCTGTCGCAGGAGCTATCACCATGGCATCCGCCCATAACCCCAAATCCACATGGCTGTTCCATACTCCTGTATTGGCCGTGAAAAAATCACTGATTACAGGCTTGCCGCTCAAAGCCGACAACGTGACCGGTGTGATGAACTCTTTACCCGACGGTGTGATGACGACTTGCACCTCCGCCCCTGCCTTCACGAACAGTCTCAATAAAGAGACCGACTTATAGGCTGCAATTCCGCCCGTGATACCTAATATGATATGCTTGCCTTTAAGCATTTATTTCATTCTAAGTTTTATGTTTGTCAACACATTTTTTGTGTTTTGCGGGAAATCGCCCTGCATCATCCACCCGAAATAACCGCTGTCGCGCTTTAGAACTTCCTCGACAGGCTGCCCTTTGTACTTGCCGAAATTAAAGACCTCTACATTATTGTCATTCAATATGATTCTCCCGGCAAGGTCGACATTGCGGTTCTGTGAAGAAAATTTCGAAAGGAAATCAACGTCGTTCTCAAGATTCGGATAGCGGTCAAGCTGGGCTTGAAGCACTTCATACGTCGCTTCCGTATCGGCATTGGCAGAATGCGCGTTGTCCAAATCCTTATCGCAATAGAATTTATATGCCGCCGTAAGCGTGCGTTGCTCCATTTTATGGAAGATTGTCTGTATGTCGATGAATTTCCGCTTTGAAATGTCAAAATCGACACCGGCACGCAGAAATTCCTCCATCAGCAACGGTATGTCGAACCGGTTGCTGTTGAATCCCGCGAAGTCGCATCCTTCAAAATCCTTGGCCAACGTCTTTGCTATCTCCTTGAACAAAGGCTTGTCTTTCACATCCTCGTCGGTAATATGATGCACAGCCGTAGCCTGCTCCGGTATATGCATACCGGGATTCACACGTATTGTCTTCCTGACATCAGAGCCGTCAGGCAAAACCTTTATATACGACAGTTCTACAATCCTGTCCTTAGTTATATTGATGCCGGTGGTCTCCAAATCAAAGAATACCAACGGCCTACGCAAATTCAGCTTCATTTCTACAAAGAAGGAATCATCATTGGCATCAGCAATACGAGCAAATCCTCATTCTCCTTTTGCTCAACAGGAAGGAACAGTCCCGGACGGGCAGGGTCGGATATCTTGATAAGAATATTATCGACACCAACATTATTAAGAACTTCTATGATTTTATCCTTATTAAATCCCATAGAAAGGCTTTCGCCGGAATATTCGCACGACAGGCATTCTTCGGCCGATGTAGAATATTCCACATCCTGAGCCTTGATGAATATGTTATTATCGGAGAATTGCAATTGAACCAAACCGCCGTCGGTAGCAAATATGCCGACACGCTTTATCGCATTCAGCAATAGCTGGCGGTCGACAGTTATCTCGTACGGATTGTTCTGCGGTATAACGGCATTGTAATTCGGATATTTTCCATTTATGAAACGGCAAATCAAAGTATATGTTTCCGTCTCGAACGAAACGCTTTTAGAATCAAAAGCGACCTTTACATCTCCATCCTCTTTTGCAAGAATGCTCGACAATATGCTTGCAGGCTTGGTCGGCAGTATGAACGACCCTTCGACACCCGGTTTTACACTGCTATTGATATAGCGCACCAACTTATGGGTATCGGAAGCCACAAATACGATAGAATCAGGCTTGATGTCCCAAAGGATACCCATCATTATCGGGCGCATCGTATCCGTGCCGGCAGCAAACACCGTCTTGTCGATGCTTTTCGGAATTTCGCTTGCAGGAATGAGCATTTCGTATTTTTCCTCTCCCGACTCTTCCATCTGCGGGAACTCATCGCCATCGACACCTACAAACTTGTAATCGCCGTTCTGATATTGCAAATGTATCTCGTAAGTTTCCTCGTTGATTTCAAACGTCACGCCTTGATCAGGCAATTCCTTCAACAAATCAAGTATTCGTTTTACATTCAAGGCAAACGAGCCTTCGCCTTCCGCGTCAAGCAGTTCTATGCGGGCAATGACTGTATTCTCCTTGTCCGTTCCAGTCACGACCAAGATGTTATTCTTCAAAGAGAACAAGAAATTGTCAAGTATAGCAATAGCATTTTTTGAGCTAACAACCTTATTGACAGCCGACAAATGTGCAAGTAGAGTCTTGCTCGAAATAGTGAATTTCATATCTGATATTTTTATTTATTCTAAATTGTACATCAATGCAAAGATAGTGAAAGTCAAGAGCAGAAACAAATGAAAACGGAGTTTTCAATTTGATTATGCCGAGACGCACCCTATCTTATTCAAAGATGGAGAAAGTCAGGAGCAAAAGCAAAATTAATTATCTCCCTGATGTCCCGGACGCCTCCTCAAACATACCGAATCGTCATTTATATCTATCCGGCCTCTTTTATACAGGAATCCAAGAGCTTTCTTAAAGTCTTTCTTACTACATTGGAACACTTCTTTAATGTCTTCCGGTGACGAAGAATCCGTCACCCTGACTCTGCCGGAGTCGGAGAAGTCGGAAATCAGCCGGGACATCTCGGTCTGTCCCGGCCCTGTCCCTATGTTGTCCCGGGACAAAACACCCCCTGTCCCGGTGTTGTCCCAAGGAAAAAAGCGGCTTGCCGCCGCAATTGACGTCCGCAAACGCCGTATCGCTCATACAGAGCAGGACGCGGAAGCTATGGCAGCGGGCCTTCCCGGAGGAGAACTCCTGCTTCAGGCTCCCGCCAACCGGGAAAATCTGGCAGAGTTTCTGGAAAATTCTTCCTTTTCCCTGCCCCATAAGCAGGCCCTTTTGGCAGCTCTCTCCCCCAAGGATCTTCAGGATGTGACCCCGGAGGTGCTGGCAGAGTCACTGTCCGTGCCCGGCCCCTGCCCGGAGCTGCCGGAGGACGTGTATTTCCGGTATGTGGCCTGTCCCCGGATAGATAACGAGCCCCTGCGGCCCCAGCGGCGGCAGCTGCTGCATGCCCTGACGGACTCACAAAAGGAACATTTCCGCCGTGATCCCCAGGCTTTATACGCCTGGCTTACGGAAAATATTCACTTTTTCCCCCAGGAGGAATCCCCTCAGCTGACCACCCTTCCGGCGGCAGCGCTGGCGTCAAGGGCCGGGTCCCCCCTATCCCGGGATGCGCTGTTCGCGGCCCTGTGCCGGGCCCTGGGCGTCCCCGCCCGGCTGCACCCGGCGGACCGGGAGCCTCAGTTCTGGCAGAACGGTCAATTCCGTTCCGCCGCAACGGGTCTGGCCCGGGGCAGCTTCCTGATTCTGGAAAATCCCATGGCATTCGGCACGGATTTTGGCCTGACAAAGCAGGAGGATGAACAGGCCCTGGACCTGTCGTCCTATTCCTGGAAAAACGGGCAGATGACCGTGGACCTGCTGCCCGGACGTTATACCGTTATCACCGATAGCCGCCTGCCCTGTGGGGATATACACGCCCGCACCGTCTGTTTTTCCCTGGATAATGGAGAAAAACGGCGGATTTCCCTGGAAAAAGTGCCGGTTTTTCCGGAGGAGATGACCGTCTCCTGTCCCCTGCCGGACTTCACCGTCCGCTCCCCGGATGGCCGGGAGCTGACCGGCCGGGAGCTGACCCGGACCCCGGCGCTGCTGGCCTGGCTGGAGGTGGGCCGGGAGCCAACGGAGCATCTGCTGGGAGAGCTGCGGGATCGGGCAGCGGCTCTTGCCGGAATGGATATTGTCCTTCTGGTGCCGGACCTCCGGGACCGGGCGGACCCGCTTCTGGCGGAGGTCTGCCGGGTCCTGCCCCGGTGCCGGGTGCTGCTGGGCGGCAGGCCCAACGCCCTGGCCCGCAGCGTTTTCCTGGAGCCGGGGTGCCTGCCCCTGGTGCTGGTGACGGACGGTCCCCTCCATGCCGTATACGCCGCCGCAGGCTACCGGGTAGGCGGGGTGCAGCTGGCGGAAACGGTGCTGCGGCAGGCAAAGGAGGGGCTCAGATGATCATCGAAAGCCATGCCCACTACAGTCATAAGCGCTACGACGGCACCTTCCGGTACCTGACCGGCCAGTTGACGGCGGAGGAGGGAAACCGGGACGGATTGCTGAAGCGGCTGCGGGAGAGCGGTGTCGCCCTGTGCATCGAGCCCGCCATCGACTTTGACTCCAACCGGCTGACCGCCGCCCTGTACCGGCAGCATCCGGACCTTTTCCGCCTGGCGGTGGGCGTTCATCCCACCCGGACGGCCCAGGTTCCCTGGCGGCAGCGAAAACAGCTGGCCACCTGGGCCCAGGGCCCCGGTGTGGCAGCCATCGGAGAGACGGGACTGGACTATCACCGGCCCCGGCATCACCGGCTGGTCCAGCTGCTGTGGTTCCGGTATCAGCTGGACCTGGCCCGGCGGACGGGGCTGCCGCTGGTGCTGCACATCCGCATGGCGGACCGGGACGCCCTGCCCATGCTGCGCCGCAGGCGGCGGTGGCTCCCCGGCGGGGTGGTGCACTGCTTCCAGGGCGGCTGGGAAACGGCCCGGCAGTACCTGGACCTGGGCCTGTGTCTGGGCATCGGCGGTGCGCTGCTGCGGCGGGAGTCGGCCCCCCTGCGGGAGACAGTGGCCGGGGCGCCGCGGGAGCGGCTGCTGGTGGAGACCGACAGTCCCTATGTGCTGCCGGACATTCCCTGGGAGGGCAGCAGAAAATCTCTGGGCAGGGTGCGCAACTCCTCCCTGCTGCTGCCCCGGATCATTGAGGAGATCGCACGGCTTAAGCGGCTGCCGCCGGAGACGGTGGAGGCGGCTGTGCTGGAAAATACCCGGCGGGTGTTCCACCTGCCGGACATAAAGAACGGAGGATGACCATGCAGTATGATTTTGACACCATTCTGGACCGGCGGGGACGGGATGCCCTGGCCCTGGACGTGATCCCCTATGCCGGAGTGGAGCCTAAGGCGGGCTTTTCCCGGATCCCTATGTGGGTGGCGGATATGAGCTTTCCCACCGCGCCGCCGGTGCTGGAGGCCATCCAGGCCCGGCTCAGCCACCCCAATTTCGGCTACTACCGGCTGACGGACGCCTACTATGACAGCATCATCCGCTGGCAGCAGGCGCGGCACGGGGTATCCGGCCTGGAGCGGCGGCACATCGGGTATGAAAACGGGGTCCTAGGCGGCGTCAGCTCCGTGGTGCAGGCCCTGACCTGCCCCGGGGAGCCTATCCTGGTCCACAGCCCCACCTATGTGGGCTTTACCCACACCCTGGAGCGGCTGGGGCGGCCCATTGTCCACACGCCGCTGAAGCGGGATGAGGCGGGCGTGTGGCGCATGGACTATGCGGACATGGACCGGCAGCTGAAGGAGCACGACATCCACCTGGCCATCCTGTGCTCCCCCCACAATCCCTGCGGCCGGGTGTGGGAGCGATGGGAGCTGGAGCAGGCCATGGAGGTGTACGCCGCCAATGACTGCACCGTCATCTCCGACGAGATCTGGTCGGACCTGATCATGCCGGGACACACCCACATTCCCACCCAGTCCGTGTCCGCCGACGCCCGCAGCCGCACCGCGGCCTTTTATGCCCCCACCAAGACCTTCAGCCTGGCGGGGCTCATCGGGTCGTACCACATTATCTACGACGACCGGCTGCGCAGCCGGGTCCGGCGGCAGGGGGACCTGTCCGGGTATAACAGCTGCAACGTGCTGTCCATGCATGCCCTGACGGGGGCCTACAGCCACGCGGGCATGGAATGGGTGGACCAGCTGTGCGCCGTGCTGGACAAGAACCTGCGGTACATCCGGGACTTTATGGAAAGCCGGTTCCCCGGCGTTTCCATGATGCTGCCTCAGGGGACGTATATGCTGTTCGTCAACTGCGGGGCCTGGTGCCGGGACCACGGCATCACCCCGGACCAGCTGCGCCGCCGGGGTGTGGAGCACGGCGTGATCTGGCAGAGCGGCGAAGCCTTCGGCGACGGCGACTGCATCCGCATCAACGCCGCCCTGCCCCATGCCCTGGTGCGGGAGGCCATGGACCGGCTGGAAAAATACGTCTTTGTGTGAGCGGCCCCCGCCAGGTCACGCGTTTTCGGGAATCGCCACGGGAACAAAGCTGCTGCGTAAAAGAGGGATTGACATTTGCTCCCGCTGTCCGTATAGTGTAATTGCCATTTTTTGGCGAGATCAGAAGGACCAGCCGTGAGGAAAGAGGGAGTACGATGAAAAAGCGTGTTTGGAAACGGATATTGGTGGTTCTGCTGGTGCTGGTGGTGATCGTCGGCGCGGCGGGCCTTGTGCTGGTGAAATCGGCGGCGGATATGGTCCCCCGGATGCAGAAACAGCTGGAGCAGGCCACCAGCATCCACTACATGTATTACATGGATATTGACTCCAGTTCCCTGGCCACCACCTCATCCGCCAGGATAAGCGGTGATATCTCCATGGTCATGAGCGACCCGGTGGCTATGGAAATGGACCTGACTATGAGCGGATTCGGACCGGAGGAAGCGAACCTGTATCACATCTATGCGGTCCCCGAGGGCGATTCGGAAAAGGTGTATGTGGGCATGGCGGATAAAGAGGACATGAAGTGGTACCGGGCCACCCTGTCCGCTGAGCTTTTCCGCGCAAATGTCCAGTCTCTGGACATCCGGGAGATAACGCAGCTCAGCACACAGAGCAATACCGACTTCCGGGTCGTGGGGATGAATTGGGTCCAGGGTCAGTTGGCTCTGTGCGTTGAGGGAACGCTGCCGCCGCATATCGCGCAGGGAATACTGAAAAACAGCACCACCGGCCTTTGGGATCGCCTGAAGTCTCTGTTTGGGACCTCGGATACCCCGGAGGAAACAGCGGCGGAGGTCCCTGTCCGGGTCTGGATAGGGCTTTTCTCCCGCCTACCGGTAAAGTATGAGATAGACGCGACGCAGCTCATGCAGCAGATCGTGCAGAAAAATCAGGAGGACGGCACCATCAGCCGCTATGCCATCGGACTGGAGATCGTTGGCTATAACGATATTCAGGAGATCACCGTGCCGCAGGAGGTGCAGGACGCCTCCAAAAACCTGACCTTCTGGAAGGATTAACCGCAAAAGGTCCCGGCCAAAGCCGGGGCCTTTTGCGGTTCTTTCCGGATAAGACCAGAATGCGGGGATATTTGAAAAAATAATGATTGACATTTGTCTTTAATTTTTATATATTGTATCTGCCAAATTTCAACGAGAGATATCAGGCCTATCCGCAAGGCCTCCCTTTGAACAGAGAAAAGAGGTAAGTCAAAAATATTTTACGAACGGGGGAGGATAAATGTCCAAAGAGTTGATTCGCCTGCGGGACCTCTGCATGGCGTTTGACGACGAGCTGGTTCTCGATCACATCAATCTGTATATCAACGATTCTGAATTCCTCACACTTCTGGGCCCCAGCGGCTGTGGAAAGACCACAACGCTGAGGATCATCGGCGGTTTCACGACACCCACGTCGGGAGACGTCACCTTTGACGGTGTGAGGATTAATGATGTCCCGCCGCATAAGCGGCAGATCAACACGGTGTTCCAGAAGTATGCGCTGTTCCCTCATCTGGACGTGTTTGAGAACATCGCCTTTGGCTTGCGGATCGCCAAGGTGCCTGCCGAGGAAATCGAGGAGCGCGTGACGGAAATGCTGGGCGTGGTGAGTCTGAAGGGCTTTGAGCACCGGAAAATCACCCAGCTGTCCGGCGGCCAGCAGCAGCGGGTGGCCATCGCCCGGGCGCTGGTGAACCGGCCCAAGGTGCTGCTGCTGGACGAGCCCCTGGGCGCGCTGGACCTGCGCCTGCGGAAGGATATGCAGAACGAGCTGAAGCGTATCCAGCAGCAGATGGGCATTACCTTCATCTATGTGACCCACGACCAGGAGGAGGCCCTGACCATGTCCGACACCGTGGTGGTGATGGACAAGGGCCGCATCCAGCAGATCGGCACCCCCGAGGACATCTATAACGAGCCGAAAAACGCCTTTGTGGCGGACTTTATCGGCGAGAGCAACATTCTCAACGGCACCATGGTCCGCGACAACGTGGTGAAAATGTACGGCAAGGAGTTCCCCTGCGTGGACGGCGGGTTCGCCCCCAACGAGCCGGTGGACGTGGTCATCCGCCCCGAGGACATCGACATTGTCCCCGTGGAGCAGGGGCAGCTGGTGGGCACCGTCACCAACGTCACCTTCAAGGGGATGCAGTACGATATCATCGTGGACTTCCGGGGCTTCAAGTGGCTGATCCAGACCACGGACCACTCCCCGGTGGGGGCCCGCATCGGCGTGAAGATCGACCCGGACGGGTTCCATATCATGAAAAAGAGCGAATATTCCGGTCAGTTCGGCGACTACAGCTCCTATTCCGAGGAGTATGAGGAGCTGGCGGACGCCTCCTGGGAGACGGATGAGGAGGAGAGCGGGGATGAAGAATAAGCTCTCCCGGTTCGCCGTGCCCTATGAGGTGTGGATGGCCATTTTCGTGGTGGCCCCCATCCTCATCATGGTGATCTATGCCTTCTCCTCCTCAGAGGGGGGCTTCACCCTGGACAATTTTGTGCAGATGGGCGGCTATACCCAGGTGTTTCTGCGGTCATTCAAGCTGGCCATCATCGCCACGCTGATCTGTCTGGTCATCGGGTACCCGGTATCGTATCTCATGAGCCGGGAGGGGCCCGCCTTCCAGCGGACGGCCATGGTGCTGATCATGCTGCCCATGTGGATGAACTTCCTGCTGCGGACGTATTCCTGGATGACCATCCTGGAAAACCACGGGCTGCTGAACCAGCTGTTTGAAAAAATCGGCCTCATCAGCCTGTATAACCACATTTTCGGCACGGAGCTGGAGTATTTCTCCATGATGAATACCCAGGGGGCCGTGGTGCTGGGCATGGTATATAACTATCTGCCCTTTATGATCCTGCCCATCTATTCCGTGATCATCAAGCTGGACGGCTCCCTGCTGGAGGCTGCCCGGGACCTGGGGGCCAACTCCATGACGGTATTCCGCCGGGTGATCCTGCCTCTGAGCCTGCCGGGGGTCATCTCCGGCATCACCATGGTGTTTGTGCCGTCGGTGTCCACCTTCGCCATCAGCCGGATGCTGGGCGGCGGCACGGAGCTGCTGCTGGGCGACCTGATCGAGCGGCAGTTCCTGGGCGGGGCCTATAACCCCCAGCTGGGCGCGGCCATCTCCCTGGTGATGATGGTCATCGTTCTGGTGTGCATGCTGGTGATGAATCGCTTCGGTGAGGGCGAGGAACAGGCGGTGATCCTATGACCGGGCGCAGACAGAACAGCATCGGCGATCGGGTGCTTATGGCGCTGGTGTTCCTGTTTTTGTACGCACCCATCATCATTCTCATCGTGTTCTCCTTCAACGCGGGCACCAGCTCCAGCGTGTGGAAGGGCTTTTCCCTGAAATGGTACGAGTCCCTGCTGTCCAACCGGCTGATCATGAACAGTGTGTACACCACCCTGATGGTGTCGCTGCTGTCCACCATTGCGGCGGCCATTGCAGGAACGTTTGCCGCCATTGGACTGTACGCCATGAGCCGGCGGCGCCGGACCATCGTCAATTCCGTCAACAACATCCCCATGATGAACGCGGATATCGTCACCGGCGTCAGTCTGTGCCTGCTGTTCGTGGTGTTCTTCAATGGATGGGGCGCCTTTGCCGGGTGGGTGAACTCCTGGCAGTCGGCGGTAGTGCTGCCGGAGCGGCTGACCATGGGCTTCGGCACCCTGCTTATCGCCCATATCTGCTTCAACATTCCGTATGTCATCCTGTCCGTGGGGCCAAAGCTGCGGCAGATGGACCGGAACCTCATCGACGCGGCCCAGGACCTGGGCTGCACCTGGATGCAGGCATTCTGGCGGGTGGTGATCCCGGAGATCAAGCCCGGCATCGTGTCCGGTGCGCTGACGGCCTTCACCATGTCTGTGGATGACTTCATCATCAGCTATTTTACCGCCGGGACCAGTGCCTCCACCCTGGCCATGACCATTTACGGCATGACCAAAAAGCGCGTCAGCCCGGAGATCAACGCCATTTCCACCCTGCTGTTTGTGACGGTGCTGGTGCTGCTGGCCATCATCAACCTGCGGGACAGCCACGCCGCCCGCCGGGAGCACCACGCAGCGGCGACTGCTGCCTCCGGCGCGCCTATGAAGCACCACCGGCGGCCCAACAAGGTGCTGCGGCGCGTGGCGGCCGGGGTCATGGCCTGCGTGCTGACGGCGCTGCTGGTGGTCACCGGCCGGTCCGTCCAGTCGGAGCGGGGGGGGAACGTGTGCTCCCGGGGCGAATACATCGACGAGGAGCTGATCACCCAGTTTGAGGAGGAAACCGGCATCCGCGTGAACTATCAGACGGCGGAGAGCAACGAGGCCCTGTACTCCCTCATCAAGATGGGCGGCGCGGACTTCGACGTCATCGTCCCCTCGGACTATATGATCGCCCGCCTGATTCAGGAGGATATGCTGGCAGAGCTGGACTACAGCCACATTCCCAATTTCCAACTCATTGACGACACCTACAAGAACCTCAGCTACGACCCGGAGAACAAGTACACCGTGCCGTACGCCTGGGGCACCCTGGGCATTATCTACAACACCACCATGGTGTCCGGGCCTATTACCAGCTGGGACGCCATGTTCGATCCCCAGTATGCGGGACAGGTGCTGATGATCAACAACTCCCGGGACGCTCTGGCCGCGGCCCTGCTGGACCTGGGCTACAGCATCAATACCACCGACGAGAGCCAGCTGGAGGAGGCCTTTGCCCTGCTGAAAAACGCCAAGGACAGCGGCGTGTATCAGGCCTTCGTCATGGACGAGGTGTTCCAGAAGATGGAGGGCGGAAACGCCGCCATCGCCATGTACTACGCCGGAGACTACCTGACCATGCTGGAGAACAACGAGGATCTGGCCTTCGTTATCCCGGAGGAGGGCAGCAACTGGTTCGTGGACGCCATGTGCGTCCTGAAGGACACCCAGCACATGGCCGAGGCGGAGGAGTGGATTAACTTCATCGCCTCCACCAGCTCCAACCTGGCCAACATGGACTATATCTGGTACGCGTCCCCCAACCGGGAGGCGCTGGAGCAGTACCCGGCCTACTACCAGGAGGTCAACGAGGAGGAGCTGGACCCGGAGATCTTCCAGATCATGGCTCCCCCGGCAGAGACCCTGGAGCGATGCGAGATCTATGAGAACCTGCCCAAGGAGACCCTGAAGCTGTATGACCGCCTGTGGACCAGGCTGGGCGTGTAATGGAGGAACGGATATGCTGGAGATCGGAAAATCCTATACCATCGAACAGGTAGTCACCCCGGAGATGACCGCACGGGCCATCGGCTCCGGCGGCCTGGAGGTGTTCGGCACCCCGTTTATGATGGCCATGATGGAGCACGCCGCCATGGACTGCGTGCAGCCGGACCTGCCGGAGGGCAAGGGCACCGTGGGTGTGGACATCCAGTCCAGCCACCTGGCGCCCACCCCTGTGGGCATGACCGTCCGGGCCACGGCCACCGTGACCGGCGTGTCGGAAAACGGGAAGCTCATCACCTTCCGGGTGGAAGCCAGCGACGACTGGGGCCCCATCGGCGAGGGAACCCACACCCGGGCCGTCATTGCCAACGACCGCTTCCTGCAGAAGTGCAACAGCAAGCTGACGCAGGCCAAGCAAAAATAGCGAAAACGAGGAGGGCCTGAGGCTCTCCTCGCTTTCTTTGTCCGGCGGGTGTCCCCCGGCTGTGGCGGGGCGGAGCAAAAAAGTTTCCTCATCGCGAGAAAAGCCCTTGCAATCAGCGGGCGGGGACCGTATAATATAAGTTCAGTGTGCAAGCACGGAAATACGACCGAACAAGGAGTGTGAGACAATGACCGAGGAAGGGAAGGCCCCTCTGAACGAGGAGAGTGCCGAGAGCAAAAACTTTATTCTGAACTTTATCGACGAGGACATCGCAGAGGGTGGCCGGTTCCAGGGACTGACCGTTCACACCCGTTTCCCGCCGGAGCCCAACGGCTATCTGCACATCGGCCACTGCAAGGCCCTGTGCATCGACTTCGGCACCGCCGAGCGATACCATGGCCTGTGCAACCTCCGCATGGACGACACCAACCCCGCCAAGGAGGACACCGAGTATGTGGACGCCATCCAGCAGGACATCCACTGGCTGGGCTTTGACTGGGGCGACCGGTTCTTCTACGGGTCCGACTATTTTGAAAAGGACTATGAATACGCCGTGGAGCTCATCAAAAAGGGACTGGCCTACGTCTGCGAGCTGACGCCGGAGGAGTTCAAGGCCAACCGCGGCGACATCGGCATCCCCGCCACGTCCCCCTACCGGGACCGGCCCATCGAGGAGAACCTGCGGCTGTTTGAAATGATGAAAAACGGCCAGGTGGAGGAGGGGAAAATGACCCTGCGGGCCAAGATCGACCTGGCCAGCGGCAACCTGAACCTCCGGGACCCCATCATCTACCGCATCCGCTTCATCAATCACCACCGCCAGGGTACCAAGTGGTGCATCTATCCCATGTACGACTTTGCCCACCCCATCCAGGACGCCCTGGAGGGCATTACCCACAGCCTGTGCTCCCTGGAGTTTGAGTCCCACCGGCCCCTGTATGACTGGGTGGTCAGCAACGTGTCCATCCCCTATCACAAGCCCCGGCAGATCGAATTTGCCCGGCTGGGCATCGACCACACCGTCATGAGCAAGCGGAAGCTCCGCAGGCTGGTGGAGGAGCACTATGTCTCCGGCTGGGACGATCCCCGGATGCCCACCCTGTGCGGCCTGCGCCGCCGGGGCTATACCGCCGCCTCTATCCGCAGCTTCTGCGAGCGCATCGGCGTGGCCAAATCCCCCAACACCGTGGAGTACGGCTTCCTGGAGCACTGCCTGCGGGAGGATCTGAACGTGTCCGCCCAGCGGACCATGGCGGTGCTGCATCCGGTGAAGCTCACCGTCACCAACTATCCCCAGGGCCAGAGCGAGACCTTCACCGTGGAGAACAACCCCACCGATCCCAGCCAGGGCACCCATGAGATCACCTTCAGCCGCCACCTGTGGATCGAGCATGAGGACTTTCTGGAGACGCCCATTCCCAAGTATAAGCGCCTGTATCCCGACGGCCCCGAGTGCCGCCTGAAGGGCGCGTATCTGGTGAAGTGCACCGGCTGCGTCAAGGATGAAAACGGCCAGATCGTGGAGGTCCTGTGCACCTACGACCCCGACAGCCGGGGCGGCGATCCCGCCGACGGCCGCAAGGTCAAGGGCGCCACGCTGCACTGGGTGGACGCGGAGAGCTGCGTGGACGCCGAGGTGCGCCTGTATGACAATCTGTTCTCCGATCCCCAGCCCGACGGGCCGGACAAGGATTTCCTGAACTGCCTGAACCCCGACTCCCTGATGGTGCTGGAGGGGTGCAAGGTGGAGCGGGCCATGGTGGACGTGGCCAAGCGCTTTGACCAGGCGGAAAACCGCACCGGCGTCAACGCCCCCACCTTCCAGTTTATGCGGACGGGCTATTTCTGCATGGACAACCGGGACTGCACGGCAGATCACCTGGTATTCAACCGCAGCGTGTCCCTGAAGGACAGCTTCAAAAAGTAACCTGTAAAGTAAAAGTTGCGCTGCCCAAAGGGCGGCGCAACTTTGTTTTGCTGGACAAGGGGCAGGGCAATCTGTATAATGGGGAGAAAAGAGGAGGTCCACGCCATGTCCCTATACGATGTCGTTCACGCCCCGCAGCCCCGGAAACGGGACCGGAAGCTGCACATACTCATCGCCATTGGGCTGATCCTGGTGCTGGCGGCGTTTATCCCCATTCCGTGGGCCATGCATTTACAGCGGCAGTATCGCCATTTTATAAACGGGCTGGGAGAAAGCGTCCAATACGCCAAGGAGCAGGGCGGACTGTACGTCCGGCAGGACGGGCGGCAATTCTGGTCCCAGGACTCCGCCTCCCGGCTATATCTGGAGCTGAACACCGCCGGCATGGGCAAGCGCCAGAACAGCGCCCCCAAGTCCGTGCCGGATGCGGAGCTGGAGTTCGGCAACGGGTGCATCCTGCGCCTGTGGGAGCAGGACGTCTGGGACGGGTACAACCGCGAATGGGTCCCCGGCGTGTTCGTCTGGTGCCAGGGGGCGGACGGGAGCAGCTATATGTATGACACCGACCAGGTAGAGTGGCGGGTGCTGGGCAAGTGGGTGCCCGGAGAATAGGAGGAGCGATATGGGTCTTTACGACGCGGTACGGAAGGAGAAGTCCCGGCGGCGGTTCCACCCCCTGTGGGCGGCGGCGCTGGTCTTTGCCATGGCGCTGGTGACGGTGCTGGGCCTGGTCATCAGCAAGCCCCAGCGGGACCACGACCGGTTCGTCCAGTGCATGAGCGAGATCTCCAGCAGCACCACCTATGCCCTGGCCCGGAAGCACACCAACCTTCAGGCTCAGGTGGACGGCCAGAGCCTGCGCATTACCCAGGAAAACGGCTATGCCCTGTACGGCAAGCTGTTCAACATGGGCGCCGTATTCAGCCGGGATGTGCCCAAGGACGGGGGCATCCGCCTGGACTACGGCGACGGCGCGGTGATGGAGCTGTGGCCCTACCGGCTGCCCGCCGGGTCCGCCCGCAGCCAGGGGCTGTTCGTGCGGTTCCGGAATCCGGAGGGAAAGGTCTATTCCTACTACACGGACCGGGATACCTTTGCCCGGGTCACCGAGTGCCTGTCGCCGGAGCATAACCCGGCGTGGGACTGAAGCAAGCCATATGAAAACGGCCCTGCGGGAGCGTGCTCCCACAGGGCCGTTTTGCGCTTATTTCAGCTCGTCCAGGGTCAGCCGGAAGCTGGGCAGAAAGTCCCGGAGGAACAGGTCCACCTCCGGCAGGTGCATCTCCTCCAGGGCCTGCCGGGTCTGGTGGGCGGCGGCCCGGAACTCGTCGTTTCCGGCCTTCTGCTCCTCCAGACACTTGATGTGGGCCGACAGCTTGTCCGCCGCCTTCACCAGCTCCTCCACCTCCGGGTCCGCCGGGGTCAGCAGGCCGGCGTAGATGTCCTGGAGCCTCTGGGGCAGCATCCCCGTGAGCTTTCGGCAGGCGATGGCCTCCACCTGCTTATAGGCGTCCCGGATATCGGGGTTATAATACTTGATGGGCGTGGGCATATCGCCGGTGAGGATCTCGCTGGCGTCGTGGTACAGGGCCGCCACGGCCACGGCTCCGGCGTCCACCTGGCCGCCGAAATACTCGTTGCGCAGCACCGCCAGGGCGTGGGCCAGGATAGCCACCTGGTGGCTGTGCTCCTGGATATTCTCGGTGTAGCTGTT
This sequence comes from uncultured Porphyromonadaceae bacterium, assembly GCA_900550025.1. Taxonomy (GTDB): domain Bacteria; phylum Bacteroidota; class Bacteroidia; order Bacteroidales; family Muribaculaceae; genus Limisoma; species Limisoma gallistercoris. The sequence goes on from URQP01000003.1 coordinate 63,127, forward strand.
GCGCATCAGGGCCCAGCGGTCAATGAACCGCATCCGGGCCATATAGGCGAAAAAGTGGTGCATCACTGTACCTCCCCCAATAGAATTTCCCCGTCGGTGCCGGTGATCCTCACCGGCAGCACCTGATTGTGGAGGTTTTCGCCGCCGGGGACAGCCACCTCCATATAGTTGGGCGCGTGGCCGCCGTAGCGGCCTGCCACCGGCTGCTCAAACAGCACGGAATACGTCTCTCCCACGCAGCCCTCCAGAAACTCCCGGTGCAGCCGTGCGGCCAGCGCGCCGGCCCGGGCGGCCCGCTCCTCCTTCACCGGGCCCGGCACCTGGGGCATGTCCGCCGCCCTGGTGCCGGGACGGATGGAGTACGGGAACACATGCATGGCCGCAAAGCGGCACTCCTCCAGAAACGCCAGGGTGGCGGAGAACTCCTCCTCCGTCTCCTGGGGAAAGCCGCAGATCACGTCGGTGGTGATGGCGGGGCGGGGGAAATATGCCCGCAGCAGGCGGACGGATTCCCGGAACCGGGCGGTGTCGTACCGGCGGTTCATGCGGCGCAGGGTGGCGTCGCACCCGGATTGCAGGGACAGATGGAAGTGGGGGCACAGATTGGGAAGCTGCGACGCCCGGCGGCAGAAATCCTCCGTCACCGTCCGGGGCTCCAGGCTCCCCAGCCGGATGCGGAGCCGGGGTGCGGCCGCCGCTACAGCCTCCACCAGGTCGATGAGGCTGCTGCCGTCGTGAAGATCCCGGCCCCAGGAGGAAATTTCGATGCCGGTGAACACCAGCTCCCGGTATCCCTCCGCCTGGAGCTGCCGGGCCTGGGCCACGGCCTCGGCCAGGGGCAGGGACCGCACCGGCCCCCGGGCATAGGGAATGATGCAGTAGGTGCAGAAATTCACGCAGCCGTCCTCCACCTTCAGCATGGCCCGGGTGCGGGCCGCCATGCCTCCGGCAGGCAGCACCTCAAAGTCCCGCCGCCGCAGGGAGTCGTCCACCGCCACCCGGGGGGCCCGGTCCCGGGCCTCCTGCTCCAGCAGGTCCAGAAAGGCCATCCGGCCGCCGGTGCCACCGATCAGGTCGATGCCCAGGCCCTTGGCCTCGTCGGTGTGGGTCTGGATATAGCAGCCGCAGGCAGCCACCACGGCGTTGGGGCTGCGGCGCTTGGCCCGGCGGATCATCTGGCGGGATTTTTTGTCGCTGACGGCGGTAACGGAGCAGGTATTGACGATATAAGCGTCGGCGCTGTCCTCGAAGTCCACCAGCTCATGACCCCGGCGGCGCAGCTCCTGCTCCATGGCCTGGGTCTCGTACTGGTTCACCTTGCAGCCCAACGTGTAAATGGCAACTCGCATGGGATTCTCCTTGCACTTTCTGAGTTAATTCGGTATAATATAAGGACTTGTGATTTATTATAATGCATTCTGCCGCCGGTGGCAAGCGGCGGCAGAGGATTTGTGAGGAAACGCGTATGATTTATCTGGATCATGCGGCCACCACGCCGGTGCCCCGGCCTGTGGCGGACGCCATGTATGAGGTGCTGACGGATCAGTTCGGCAACCCTTCGTCCCAGTATCCCCTGGGCCGGGAGGCAAAGCAGCTGGTGGAGGGATGCCGGGCCACGGTGGCCGGGGCCCTGGGATGCCAGCCGGAGAACCTGCATTTCACCTCCTGCGGCACCGAGTCCGACAACTGGGCCATCTCCGCCGCCGTGTGGCAGGGCCGCCACGCAGGGCGGCACATCATCACCACCGCCGTGGAGCACAGCGCCGTGCGGGAGCCTTGCAGATGGCTCCAGCAGCAGGGGTATGAGGTGACATACCTGGCCCCGGACAAAACGGGCCAGGTCACCGTGCAGCAGGTGACGGACGCCCTGCGGGAGGACACGGTGCTGGTAAGCATGATGCTGGTAAACAACGAGACGGGCTGCGTGTTTCCGGTGGAGGAAACGGCCCGGCTGCTGCGGGAGAAAAAAAGCCGGGCCCTGCTCCACTGCGACGCCGTCCAGGGCTTTCTGAAGGTCCCCTGCGATCCGGTAGGCTGGGGTGTGGACCTGATGAGCCTGTCCGCCCATAAGATCGGCGGGCCCAAGGGCGTGGGCGCGCTGTACACCGCCCCGGAGCTGCGGAATCTGCGGCCCCTGCTGCCCGGCGGCGGCCAGGAGGGGGGCCTGCGGTCCGGCACCGAGGCCACGGCCCAGATCGCGGGCTTTGCCAGGGCCGTGGAGCTGCGGCAGGAGCACCTGGATGAAACGCTGCGGCATATGGCAGACATCAAGGCCTATTGCCGGGAGCGGCTGCTGTCCATCCCCGGGGTGGTCCCGGTGGGCGAAGGGACCGCGCCCCACATCCTGGCGGTTTCCCTGGTGGGGTATCCCAGCGCCAACATCGTCACGGACCTGGGTGCGCAGGGCATCTGCATCTCCGCCGGGTCCGCCTGCCACCGGGGCAGGGCCAGCCATGTGGTGTCGGCCCTGCACCTGGACAAAAAGACCGCCGCAGGGGTCATCCGGATCAGCTTCGGTCCGGACACCTCCAGAGCGGACATCGACGGGCTGTATCAGGCCCTTCTGAACCACAAAAATCAACGTTTTCCTATGCTGTGAGGTGTCATATGTTTCGTTGTCTCAAGCGGGGACCGGGCTTCTACGGGTATCTGTGGCGGCTGACGGGGCCCATTGCGCTGCAAAATCTGATCACGTTTTCCCTGGGCCTTATCGACACGCTGATGGTCAGCTGGCTGGGCAACACCCAGATGGCCGCCGTGACCACCGCCAACGTGCCGGTGTTTCTGCTGATCTCCATCGTGTTCGGGGTCCAGAGCGGCCTGGGCATCCTGGTAAGCCAATACTGGGGCAAAAAGGACATGGAGAGCATCAGCCGGGCCATCGGCGTGGCGGCCATGCTGGGCACCGGCATCACCCTGGTGCTGGCGGTGGTGCTGTTCCTGTGGCCGGTGCAGATCATGGACCTGCTGTCCAACAAGCATGAGCTGTCGGTGCTGGGCGCGCCGTATCTGAAGCTCATCGGGTTTTCCTATGTGTTCAATATGCTCTCGTCCGTCTATGTCAGCGCCATGCGCAGCGCCGAGAATTCAGGCTTCGGCATGAAGCTGTTCGGCGTGTCCACCCTGCTGAACACGGGGATGAACTACATCCTCATTTTTGGCAAGTGCGGCTTCCCTGCCCTGGGCATTCAGGGGGCGGCCATTGCCACGCTGCTGTCCCGGGTGGCGGAGTTTCTCATCTGCCTGGTGTGCGCCCTGCGCAGCCGCATTCTGCCCCTGGACCTGGCCGCCTTCTTCCGGCCGGGATGGGAGATGCTGCGGCGCTTCGTAAAATACTCCACCCCGGTGATCCTCAACGAGACGGCCTGGGGCCTGGGCAACAGTCTGCTGACGGTGATCCTGGGCTATACGGACAACTCCGTGGAGATGCTGGCGGCCAACGCCGTGATGGGCAACCTGAACCGGCTGTTCCTGGTGGTGTGCTTCGGCCTGGGTGCAGCCACGGCAGTGATGGTCGGCAAGGCCATCGGCGAAGGACAGAGCCACCGGGAGGTCATGGACCTGAGCCGGACGCTGCTGGTGTTCACCCTGCTGGTGGGAACGGGGCTGGCGGCGGTGTCCCTGGCGCTGGTGCCCACGCTGTTCGTGCCGGTGGTGTTCCCGCTGTTCAAGCTGACGGGCCAGTCCGCCGCCATTGCCGCGGCGCTGGCGGTGACGTCGTTTGTGATGATCCCCCTGCACGCCTATTCCATCTCCGCCGTCACCGGCGTTCTGCGGGCCGGCGGGGACGTGGCCTATGCCACGGCGCTGGATCTCCTGCCCCAATGGGTGATCTGCCTGCCGATCACCGC
>URQP01000004.1 GCA_900550025.1 uncultured Porphyromonadaceae bacterium
CTTCTGCGCCGGAACCTACTGGGCAAAGGCTTTCAGGGAATGGGTAGTGCATACTCTGAGCGAACATTACCGTCAAGGCAAACCCAAAGAACCCTCCGTGATTCTTGTATATAATTCCGGGGCGGAACGATTCGGACAAACCGCGAGCTGAGAGAACAAGAATATTTATCTGAACGTGGAAGCCGGGCTATCAGTATAGCCCGGCTTCCCAACGTAAAAAATAGCCATAATGGTCAAGACTTGTTCCGACAGTTGTTTTGCTATTGTACAAAAAGAGTGTCGGGTGTTTGTTACGAAGTTGCGTAACTTCCTTTAAATAGAAAGTACGGTTCGGCAAAGTTCTTTCGCGTTTCAACGTCGGAATCTTGCGAACAGTATCATGCCAGAAGTCAATTCCTATTGTACCCGTGCGTATGCGACAACAGAACCCGTTTCCAGTAGGTTTCCCGTTCGATAATGCTGTCGTCATCCTTTTTCATCGGACATCCTATTATGACACGAAAGTTCGAATGAGGTAGCCAATGCGAGTTATGTCTTAAAAACGGTTATAATACCCGTATTAGTAATAGCGTTGTTAGTAATAAAAATATTACTTATATTTGTGCTGTATAACTCTTGCGGATATATGGGAAATAAACCTTTCATATTCGGTGTTGCGACTTCCGGAGATAATTTTACCGACAGGGAGAAGGAAACGGAACGTTTGCTGTTGAATTTCCGGCATGGTGTCAATACCGTGCTGATTTCGCCTCGTCGCTGGGGTAAGACTTCTTTAGTGCAGAAGGTGTCTCGCCTGGCACAGTCCGATAATTTGAAAATAGTTTATATCGACATTTTTTCGTGTCGCAGCGACCGGGATTTTTACGATGCTTTTGCGTCCGCCGTTCTCAAACAGACCTCCTCGAAGGTGAATGAATGGCTGGAGAATATCAAACTGTTTCTTTCCCGTATCAGCCCCAAAATCTCTATGGGCCCGGACCCGATGACGGACTTCTCCATATCGCTAGAACTGAATCCCAAGAGCAGCGACATCGACGAAATCCTGCAGCTTCCCGAAAAGATAGCGCAGAAAAAAGGCTATAATATCGTCATCTGCATCGACGAATTCCAGCAGATCGCCGAGTTCAAGGATTCCAAGACATTCCAGAAGCGGCTGCGTTCCGTATGGCAGTTGCAAAAATCGGTCTCTTATTGTTTGTTCGGCAGCAAGAAACATCTGATGAACGAACTGTTCGAGAAAAAGAGCCTGCCGTTTTACAAGTTCGGCGATGCCATCTATTTGCAGAAGATCGCCACGCCGGATTGGATCGACTACATCTGTGGCCGTTTCGAGGCCACGGGCAAGCAGATTTCAAGAGAACTGGCAGAAAAAATATGTCAAATAGTAGATAACCATTCGTCTTATGTACAGCAGTTGGCATGGTTGGTATGGATTCATACGGACAAAGTCGCAACGGAGCAGGATTTCGAGGCAGCGTACCAAGATATTATCGACCAGAATACGCCGCTGTTCGAGAAACAAACCGAGAGCCTTACTACCTATCAAATGAATTTCCTGCGAGCTGTCATAGACGGGGTTCACAGTGAGTTTACCACGCAGGAGGTTTTGCAGAAATACCAGCTCGGCTCGTCGGCCAATGTCAGCATTGTAAAGCGGGCGTTGGTCAAGAAAGAGCTTATCGAGGTCGAGAAACGCCAAGTGGTAATTCCCGATCCGGTAATGAAAGAGTGGCTGAAGCGGGAGTTGCACGGAGTATGGGTGCATTAAATATTGCCGGTTGGAATCGGCCGCACAGGCTGGTAATTGCTTGAACCATGTTACAAAAGCCGCCATGTCGTGCGGCTTTTGCTTTAAACTAACTGAAAATGCGCTCCGGTGTTTCCTGAGGATCAGTCCCACCAGCAGAGGATATTGTCCTGCAGCAGTCGGAACAGGATGCAGAAGGCCTTATTGAAACGGACTTCCTGCTCTTCCCCCAAGTAGAACCCTCCTCCGTGGTGTCGGACTTTGAAACGTTCCTTATTGCGAAGGTTGACACGGGCCGGTAAGCGTTCCATATCCTCGCCTTCATTCCCTTCTTTGATAATGATCTGCAGCAGCCGGCTTGCCAGTTCCAACTGGGAAAGGACATAATCGCCATTCATGCAGTGCGAGAAATGGCGCCAGTAATCGGCCATCCGGTCGATCTTAAACTGGAGAATGGGGAAAATAAATTCCCCGTCGAAGTCCGATCCGAGGCCACCGTTAAAAACGAAAGTTTGCCATGCGGCCATCTCCCGGCGATAGACCAGATTTTGAAATGCCGACCAGTCGTCCTTCGACATGCCGTGCCTGCACCATAGCTTGTATTCTTGATATTCGGCTTCCATCTCTTTTTCAAAAACCTCTGCCGAGCGGTCTTCCGTGGCGGCAGACTTGTCACGCATATCGTTCGCATTTTCAGTCCGATCCCAATGAATATTGTTGGCAGCCATGAAGGCATAGGACATTCCCTCCCTGGCGGGATGTCTGGCCCATTCTTCCATCTCTTTGGCCCGCTCCTCTGCCTGCATGCGCTGCCACTCCTCCTCCAGCTGCAGCAGGCGACGCTCATTCTCCGCCGTCATGGGTGCCGTTGCATCGAAAATATCGTCAGCACCGCCGCCCGTCAGCAGGGATTGGCAGGCCGGGCCATCGTTGCTGCCACAGGTAAAAAGCCTTTTTCCGAATTTCCGGGCGATTTTCATTGCATACCTCGTATTGTTGCTCGGGGTATGTTGAATGACGATAATCGGATTGGCTAAAGCGACTTGCAGACGGATACAGGCTTTCGTATGCGACGGAGAGGCCTTCCCTTCCGGCGGCTGGACGGAGAGCAACAGGCCGCCATTGCTCAGAATATCCTCGCAAAGGTATCGTTTCATCATGGAACCTATCCGATTCAACCCGGACGCAAGAAGGACAATGCACTTGTTGCCGCGAAGTGTGGCGCCCCGAAGCAACGCAATGTCGGCAACCAGTCCGACCATGACATAGTCGTACGCCACACAGTTGAAGCCCATGTCGTACATCCGTGCGAAATCATTCTGGTCATCCGTTCGCGCGGCTGCTACTGCCACTAACCGGGGATGTTTCAACAACCCGACATCTCCTTGTGCCCAGATTTTCTGCGGCATCTCCTTGCCCATAGCACGGAATATCCACGGATAACCCGGGTCGGAAGGTTCGAGCGTAATGATTTTATTATTTGCCATAGGTGTTGAATTTTGGTTTCCGACAAAAATAACAGCTGCTTATGCTGAATTGCAGCACAAGCAGCCGGTTCTTGCATTTTCCTGTATTTTCGCAGGTTCAATCGTACAGGAAAGATCCGTTGCAAGAGAACCGCTTCTTGATGTTTGCTTTTACCATCTTCTCCGAACCTCCGTAGTAGGTAATCTCCCATAGAAGCCCGGCCGTCAGTTCCTGCGGCGAAATCCGTACATCGGCATCCACGACAATCTCCATCCCCAAGATTTCGGACCATGACGTGTGAAGCGCCACAGGGCCGATCGGGCGGCCATTCTTCCTTTCACAGACGAGGCAGTTCATGTCAACCATCGGGCTGCACCCTTCCCAACGGCAATTCAGGCAGATATAATAACCGGACGGTTTATCGTCCAATGCACGAATCTCATAGTAAATCTCTCTCCATCCGTCCATGTTGATAGGGCCGGCAGATCCTGGCGCATTGTTTTGCCACAAGATGGCAAATATCGGATAAATTTCAGCAAAATCGTATTGCATGAGTAGTTTGTGGAATGTCATACCTGTATTTGAATTCGATGAAAAGTTGCCTTGCAGGACAACCGGCGACACAAAGTTCGCCGCAGGATATGCCAAATCAAGGCTAAATAGAATTATAACCGGATGTGTTCTGATTTGGCAGAGGCGAAAAATACATTTGTCTTGAAGTCGTAAATTATTCGGAAAAATGAATGAACGGGTAAACAAGATGAACGAACTGCAAGAGCAGCATAAGAAACGAATGGCAGAGTGGCTGGCATCCGTGCCGCATGTAGATGAGTTGCTGGCTCTGCAATTGCAGGGAACTATCCCGAAGCAAATGCCGGGAGATGTTCAGACAAACGGTTATTTGAGGGAGATTGCCCAAAAATCGCGCCGCGAATTGGACAAGGCCCGATATATATTGGAAAGGCAGGCGAAAGCCGGCGTCGTGACCATTCCGTATTATGCCGATGAATATCCACGCCATTTCTGCGGTTTGGGAAATGATGCACCTCCTCTCATCCATGTGTTGGGAAATAGGGAACTGTTGAACCGAGAAGACAATGTGACAATCATAGGCTCCCGTGCTGCAGACAGGGACGGGCTGGTTGCGGCAAGCCGCATGGCCGAGCAAATAGGGGGTGCTGGACATGTCGTTATCAGCGGACTGGCCGAGGGATGCGATACGGCCGCTCATCGCGGCTGCCTTGATGCGGGCGGACAGACGGTTGCCATCGTGGCGTCGGGTCTGGATATTGTTTATCCCAAATCGAATAAAGCCTTGCAGGACGAAATTTTGGCAAATGGAGGGGCTGTCCTGTCGGAGCACCCCTTCGGAGTGAAAGCCAACCCGACGAGGTTGGTTGCCCGTTGCCGGATGCAGGTGGTGTTGACCCAATCCGTTATCGTGGCCCAATGTCCCGTGGTCAGCGGAACCATGTATGCCGTGCATTTTGCCCAGGAATATAACGAGTACTCCTACGACGGATGGGAGAGCAGTATTTATGCGGTGTCGTTCGCCGAGTGGAAAGAACGGAACTCCGGAAATGAATATCTGTTGGACAGCGGCCGGGCGGTTCCGATTATTCCGGGGCAGCGGCTTGCATTGGATGACTGCAATATGCTTGTGTTGGAATAACCGAATCGGAAAACACTTGAAGAAGGATGGTACGGGTAAATTATCCCTGCCAGGAAGTACCTTATTCAACTTGAATGTGACTGAAACCGGCAGGTAATATGCAAGGGTATGAACCTCTTTCTTCTGACCGGGTTTCAGCAGAAACATCCATACCAGATTGCCGCAGGTTATGGACTTTTTGTTTCTCAAAGATAGAAGAATGAATTTTATAGAGTTTGTATGTGACTCCGACTATTCCAGGAACCGGATCGGGCGTAGTTTTCTGTAAATATTTTAGCATAAAAGGCGCCTCCGACTTTTTATCTCTAAGGACTGCTATGATACCCATGGAACAAAAACGAGCCTTGGTCATTATGTAATCAATATTTTAGTTTTATGGCTTGTACAATAAAATTATCGTATATGTACCAACCAATGTTTGCCACTTTGGTTTAGGAAAAACTTTGATCTTCTGTTTCTTTTTCAAGTATGTTCCCGTTTAGTCGTTCGCACAGAAAATCATAGTAAAACCGTACGGCAGTCAACTCTTCAAACTTACTCACCTTCACCGGATATTCGTCGAGATTATAAATTTTTGCACCTTCAATGCCCAATAAAAAAGAAGAGTGTGTCGCCAGAATAATCTGCGAATTGTTATGGCGGGCCATATAGAGGATGAGTTGGGATAAATTATATTGCATTTCCGGGGACAGACTGTTTTCAGGTTCATCCAGTATGTAAACACCTTCGTCTTCCATTAATTGTGAAATTTGCAGAAAACTGTTCTCTCCATTGGAGAGTCCCCGCTCCTCTTTGCCCAATTTATCCTTGATGTAGCGAGAATAGGATTTTTTACGAGCTTCTACAAAATCGAGGTATTCGTCATTTTCACCGGTTTCAAAGTCCAGATGACGAGGTATCTTGCCTTCAGCGCCGTGTTTTAGTATCATATTACGTTTGATCAACATATTAGCCTTAACTTGGATTTGTTCGCGCTTGATCCTCCCGGCAAGCAAGGACTTGAAGATATCGTCGCTTGTGATGACGCGGGTTATATCCCCGATATCATATCTTGATGAGCGTTCGCCCGTCAAATTGAATTCTTCACCGCACCATCTTATGTCCGTTTGAAAAGAGCATCTCTTTACATACGCATCCATATGGATACTGGTGTTGTAGGGAGAGCTGCGTTTGGCCTTGACCTTTTGAGACAAAATATTCAGCAGGGTCGACTTGCCGCTGCCATTGCCTCCATAAAAAATTGTGATATGGTCAAAATCAATTTTACGCAGACTTATTGCAGGAAAGATCGTGAATGGATAGGGCGTATCATAATAGTTACTTCCCGGAGTGGTATGGCAGTAGAATTCATGCAAATAATCCTCTTCCGATACTTGTGTCGGCAAAGTAAAAGATTGATGTAAATCATATTCGTTTGTTTTTATGAAATTCAGAATAACGTCCGTTCGTTTTTTGAGTTGATGAAGAACCATTCATCGTCTTTGCAGACAGCAATCCGTTCGGGATCATCACCCGAACAAATATCGTCGTATTCGAACGGCACGAGCAGTTGTCCATCGAACGAGAAGATTCCATATCGGAAAATGGGCTTTGTCCGACCATGAACAAACTCCCGTTCAGCCGCAACGATCCATTCGGGACCTTGATTGTCCACAATCGGAATGGTATATCGAAGCGGGATAATCTCCGTAAGACTTCCGTCGATCCCGATATGTATCAGGCCGCAGTCGCTGTATTCCGGGTCCGTGCGGCTCGGAGCACGGACAATGATCAGGTCATCATCGGTTTCGACGGGCTCAACACCGCATTCCGACATCGGTGTAACCTGACGGCCGTTGCGATCGACAAGGCCGGGACTCGGACGCTCGCTCGCCTTGCCCAAGTCATATTGGAAGTATTTCCCGTTGAACTGGCGAATATAGCTATATATTGGCGGGGGAGTATCTCCCTGCAGTCTGCGGCATCGAGCATGCCGCACGGCGATGCGTATTTATCGCCGCATCCGTAAACGATGCGATTGCCGTAGAGTTCTGCCCATTCCGTACCGTCGGGCAAAGCGATCTCGGAAATCCGTTCTCCGCGGCCGTCTATGTAATACCATTTGTCGTCCTGTCTGGCAAGAGTACGGCCGCAATCATGCCATACATATTCAAAACGGAGCGAATACGGGACAGCCTGTTCTCCATCGGGCGTGAAGATCGCACAATATCCGGTATGCGGATTTTCGACGATGAAATTATCGCCTATGTGGCCAATACGTCCGTATTTCTCGGGGATAATCTGACGACCTGTCTGATCTTGAATCCCGCAGCGATTTTGTTGGGTATGGGTGTAGAAAAGCCCGTCATGTCCCGGTATGGGCCATGGCCTTCGATTCGGGTTGATGGCAACCCATGTTCCGCTTTCGGTATCGAACAGCCAGTATCGAGGATTATACGATGCGGTTGTGCAGCATTGAATATATCGCTCATTGCTGAACCTCAATGTAGATTCCAAAAACTCCGGCTCAGCAACAATCTTCCCATCGCGATCAATGATTCCGTAACGTTTATTTTTCCCTTTTCCAGTAGCGAATACAGCATAACCGTTGCGGATTCCATAAAGGTCGGTAATGTGTTTGGGGTCAATAGTCATAGTAGTTACATATTTGGATGGTTATGATGCGAATCCTATTCGGCGTTTTTGTGACAGGTCTTCAGTGGCAATTTCTCGGCCGGATCGTTGATTGACGGCTCGTATTGCGACTCATTTATTCCTTTGAATTCGTTAACTATGTCAAAGATAAAATATGCTTATGCCGAATTGCGACACAGGGCTCGAAAAGACAAAATTGAATGATTAAAATTTTATTTTCTTATTTATTGGGCTGTCGTTTGGCATATCCGATCGATAGATTTGCAGAAAAAAAGAAATGAAGCAGACAGTTATATCCTTAGATCTGGAGGATATTTTCACAATGATGGGCGAAAGCACCACAAAATTGTTCTCCGTGTGCAGATTGTCTGCCGATACGAGAACTGCCCTCTGTGCTGAAATCCGGACACATTTTGCCGAACATGAAATCAGACCATGTGGGCGTATGGCAGTGCGTATAACCGCGGCTCCGGGGTTTACACTGGATGAAATCCAACAAACATTAAGTACCATACGCAACCTTTGCTCGGAAGATCTGATATGGGGTTTCGAGTCGGATGATACAACCGATCGAATTACGATAGACATGCTTTTTGAGGTAACACCATCATAACGGAATAACATGAATGATTTTGCGGCAATAGATTTTGAAACGGCCAACAGCCACCGCGAAAGCGTGTGCAGTGTCGGGATTGTGATAGTAAAAAATCAGAAGGTATCGGACACGTTTTATGAGTTGATACGCCCGGTTCCGGATTATTATTGCGACTGGGCTACGGAAATTCATGGTTTGACTCATCGCGATACGGACCAGGCCGATCCATTTCCTGCGGTATGGCAGAAAATAGCACCTGCACTCATCGGCTTACCCCTGGTGGCTCATAACAGTCCGTTCGATGAAAGTTGTTTGCGGAGTGTTTTTGCATATTACGGAATGCCTTATCCTGATTATGATTTTTTCTGTACGTGCCGACAATCGCGCAAAGTATTTCCGGAACTACCTGACCATCGACTGGATACGGTTGCCGGACACATCGGGTTCGATCTGAAGAATCACCATCACGCCTTGGCCGATGCATTGGCTTGTGCTGAAATAGCGAAAATAATTCTGTGAAATAGCGAGATTATGAAAATATCAGGATAATAATAAATGTCATTTGACAGGAAACGTTATATTGTTTAACCCATTTAATTCTCTAACCCATGGCAAACTTCTATTGTGAATACTGTGGACAAAAGTTTTCCTCGGTATCGTCCTTGACCGCAAGCAACTGTTCGCGACATCCTAACGGCCCATTAAAGGGCAGGCACAAACTCTATGAAGGAAGCGAGAAGAGCCGATATACCTGTAAGTACTGCGGGCAATCGTTCAGTAGTATCTCCTCGATGACCGCGGCCAATTGTTCGCGACACCCGAATGGCCCTTTAAAGGGCAGGCACGCTCCAGCATTGTAACCATGTTGCAATCATCAAAAAATCCGGCTGAATAAGCCGGATTCTCGATTTTACCTCTCATTTATAGTCTGTTACAGAATGATTATTCCAGCAGATGTTCGACATTAACATCGAATAGTGACACAACAAAGCATTTATTATTAAATGTCTCTTCTTCTTGGCAAGGAGTTCTTTCCCGTTCTTTTGTCGATAGAATCACATTTCTATCAGTTTAACTTTATATAATATTTGTAATAATTTATATACATTTTTATCGCCGCGAGGGATCACAATTTCTTTCAGAGCCGAACATCCCGCAAATGCTGAAGCAGGAGACCAACAGTGGTAGTGGGGCGTAAAAAAACGGACAGATTGTAGTGATGTGCAGTCTGCAAATATATTCAGAGTAAAACCATGTATTTTCTGGTATATCAATGGTTGTCAGTGAAACACAGCCAAGAAACGCAGCAGAAAGAATACAGCCTAACGATCCGGGGAGTTGAATGTCAGACAACGATTTGCATCCCATAAAAGTCCTCGCTTCAATGGCTTTGATAGATTGAGGAATATTAACAAATTGCAGTGCCTTGCAACAAGAAAATGCTCCTTCTCCAATTTTGGTTACAGAATCAGGAATATCGATGAATTGTAATGAAGTATTATTGTGGAATGCATTTTCCCCTATTTCTTTTATAGAATTAGGTAGTTTAATATTTGTCAATGAAATACAAACCAAGAAAGCACAGTTGCCAATTTTAGTTACAGAGTTTGAAATAGTAATGGACTGTAAGGAGATGCATTCATTAAAAGTATGATCTGCTATTTCGGTTACGGAATTGGGTATGTTTATAGATCGTAAAGAATAGCATTTTGAAAAAGCTGCGTATGCTATTTTAGTTACAGAATCCGAGATATTGACAGCCTGCAAAGAAGTACATCCAGAAAAGGCATTACCTTCTATTTCGGTTACAGAATTTGGGATATTGATGGCCTGCAGAGAAGTACATTCACGAAAGGCATCCTCCTCAATTTTGGTTACAGAATCCGGAATGTCAATAGATTGCAAAGCAGTATAGTTCTCAAAGGCTCCTTCGCCGATAATCTTAACTCCTTCCTGAATACGATATTCTGATAGATCGGGTATTTGCGGACCTTTCAGCAAGGTTAGTCGGTCTGCGCTGTACTCGGCGCCATATGCGTCGATCCATGTAGAGGATTTTTTCATTTCTGTCATGATTTATTCGTTTTCCACAAAATAAAAGAGATGATATGCCAAATCGTGACGCGACAAAGCATCTGTTATTGAAGATCATTCTTTCTCGAAATGAATTCTTCTATTTTCCGATTTTCTTCGCTGGATACGGTTCGTATGGTGATCGTAATACCAATAGACGTCGAACAGAGCAAGTACCTCGTCGTTCCCGCCCCAACCAACCTCCAATGAATGGAACAGCGTGTTATGTTCCCGTACCTCGTTAATGGCAGTTATGGTTTCCAAAGAAAGATCCCTGACTTCAAAATCGGAAATCACAAGTACATCGGCTAAAGAATACTCATCGCATTGTAGCATTCGCAATGCTTCTTTCAGGGCTGGTTCTAGATCTGTCCCTCCATGAAATGAATAAGACAGAAAATTGACGATCTGTTCCTGCTGTTGCTCCCAGTCGGCTATGTTTAACACTTCTATATCAATGGAATAGGAAATAAGATAACAAGCCCGTTTTTCGGCACGGGAACGTAGTATTAATCCGTAGCAGATGGCTTTGGCCACTTCTTCGGGGAATCCTGACATTGAACCACTTGTGTCGAGGCAAACGATATAGGGCCCCGGACCCAAAGGTGTTGTTTCCAATTGTTCAGCCTGTACCTTGACTGGTATTTGCGATCGGAAATCGAAAGTTTGCAGACGCCGTTCCACATATTTTTTATAAAAAGTCTGCTCAAGAGAGGCATCTCCAAGTAGAGCGATCTCTGTCGGCAGTAGCGCATCGAGACGGTTGCTTTCCCCAATACCGTCAATATCGGAACGTGAGGCATGGGAAAATTTCATCGCCTGGGAGGATGACTGTTCCTCGAGTTGAGTCTGGCGTTCTTGCTGTCTACCATCGCCACGTCCCAGTGCATCGAGCAGTATTTGAATGGTGGGATTCCTTTTGCAAACCGCCGACAACATTTGCAGCAGATTGAACGTTTTTCGTTGCCACATTCCCGGTTGTATACCCCAGAAAAGCCCCAATTCCACAGGCGAATAGTTGCATCCATAAAATATTTTGACACGTTCTACGATATGTCTTTCAATTTGTTTTCGCGCACGGCCCAGTATCTCTAATTCATAGGCAATCTCCTTGCGCAACAAAGCACTTTCCCAATCGGACAGAAACTCCATTCGCAGATATGTGTACTCTTCCATGCCAATAACACGAAATTCATCAATATAAAACGGCAGATTCAGTTCCTTTACGGCATAGCGTTTTTGAAGATAAGGATACAATAGCTCCCAATGTGCAGCGAAAGTTTCGTTGTCAAAGGCCGTGCAACGAGTCAGCAACTCCTGTTCTGAACGATAGGGATTGTGACGTTCGATGTATTGACGTGCCCTGTCGATAAAAGTCGCAATATCTTCAACTACCAAAGACGCCATGCCCTCTATGGTCCTGCTTCCGTAAAGAATATGGGCATTTTGAGCAATGTCATCGAGTATCTGTCGGTAGTTTCCCTGAAGTTGAGCTTCTTCTTTCACGATAGTCTTGTCCTGTGAATCTTCGGATACAACAGAGCCCTCGCTGGACAAATTACCGGCAGAGATTTGCTGTTTCAGTTTTAACATCAGATAGGTTTTGTATTGCTCTTTGTTATTCATCTTGGGAAAGATAATAAAGCTGTGGTTTCAATTTTCGGATACGCAATATCAGTCGAGCAAGTTCGGATTTCAGATGCTGGAACTGTGAATCACTGATAAATGGTGATCGGGTTCTACTTGACAGGTTGTCACGGGAATATGCCTCTATCCGTGCCACTAATGCATCGAGCCGTTTGTCCAACTCCTGCAGCCATTCGAAAGCCTCTGGATAGAATTTCTTCAACGGATTCTCGTCTGAAAATTCCAGCGGATAAAAAAAATCGTTAATTTTGATTCCGTTAACTCCCTTGGTTAGATTAACATACATTTCTCTGGGATGAACGGTGCCTCGTTGAGCCGAAAGCACCTGTACATTTTCAGCGTGTTCCATAAGAACGGCCTGTCGTATCTGATGCGAAGAGATGGATTCGTATTCTGAAATGTCAATCAAGGTTTCTCCGTTTGAATAGCCCACGAGGTTATAATATTTCCCGTTGACAACGCGATAATTTGGTGCGAGTCGTCTGATCGCTCCGGGTTTCTTCATGACAATGGACCGAATTTCTTCCCGTTTCGAAAGGATGAGTTGGTATTCTTCCTCAAAATCGGAAACAATACTGTCGATGATAATCTGCTCCATTTTCGGAATGGCAGTATCCAGCTGATCCGAATCGTCCCATAACGTGGTAGTAATCAGCAAACAATCAATCCGTTCAACTTGATTACGTCCATTAAGAAAGGCTGCCGTCCGCAGTAACCGGATGACTTTTTTCCACCGACGGTCGGAGACATAAACAGGTTGCGACACCTCATCATTTTCATTGCCAATGGGTCGCTTTAACCATTCTCGTATTTTGGAGATTAATTCCAATATACAAGATGGTACCGTAATCCGATCGATCTGTATTTGCCATTCGGCATATTCCTTTGCTGTGATTTGCAGGTTTTCCGGGAGGTTTACTTTCATATTGTCAATCCCCAGAATCATTTCATAAAAGGCTTTTTCTGACATCAATGGTGGCACCACGATCCGAATGAGAAATCGATCCCACAAGGCTTCCAAACCTTCGTCTTGGGCCGGAAGTTCGTTTGAGGCTGCGATAATCCCTTTTAGCGGCAGACGGAGTTCGTGATCGCCGTTCCGGAAAAGTTTTTCGTTCAGTACGGTCAGTAAGGCGTTCTGGATCGATGGTCCGGCCTTCCAAATCTCATCGAGGAAGACCACATCGGCCGTCGGCAGATAACCCTCGACCAACCGTTCATAGGTATCTTCATCTTTGAGTTTTGAGATCGAGACCGGCCCGAAGATTTCATCGGGCGTACTGAAACGGCTCATCAGATATTCGAAAGACCGTGCATCTCGGAAAGCCATTTTCAGCCGTCTGGCAATGAGACTTTTGCCCACTCCAGGCAACCCAAGCAGGAAGATGCTTTCCCCCGCAATCGCCGAAAGAAAAGCCATGGCTAATGCATAGTCCCGTTCGTAAATACCGGCAGCCATTTGCGTCAACAATTGCCTGATTCGTTCCTGACGTGAACGAAAAAGAGTATCTTGTTCCATGAAGATTTGCTTTTGTCTCCAAAGATCAGATAAGTAAGAGCCAAATCGTGACATAACAAGTGAGGATATTTTATTGGAAAGTTTTTCGGTAAAACTCCAATATGTGTCATGATTTGGCATTTAACTGAATTATCTTTGCCGAAGATTCCATTGAAAGAGTAATTTAATCGATATAATCATGCAACAGAAACAAAACAGCCGAAGTTCATCGAAGAGCAATACCGCCGTGTTGTTCAACCGCTATGTCTGGCTGGTTGACACAATCTACCGAGCCGGACGCATCTCGTTCGAGGAGATCAACGCGCAATGGGAGCGGTCGTCGCTCAACGACACGGGCGAGGAACTGCCCCTGAAAACCTTCCACAACCACAAGAACGCTATCCAGCAGATGTTCGACATCAACATCGAGTGCGACCGGCGTGGCGGATACCTCTACTACATCGAACATGCCGAGGATATGGAGCGGGGCGGCGTGCGGACGTGGCTGCTAAACACCTTTGCCGTGAACCACCTCATCAACGAGAGCCA
This sequence comes from uncultured Porphyromonadaceae bacterium, assembly GCA_900550025.1. Lineage (GTDB taxonomy): Bacteria > Bacteroidota > Bacteroidia > Bacteroidales > Muribaculaceae > Limisoma > Limisoma gallistercoris. Next base: position 13,883 of record URQP01000004.1, read on the forward strand.
CCACCTCAAGCGACGCATTCTCTTCGAAGAGATTCCATCCGGACAGCGCTTCCTGACGCAGATCATCGAGGCGATGCGGGATAATCTGACTTTGGAGTTGACCTACCAAAGTTTCTGGAATGACACAGCCAGTACGTTCGAAGTAGCGCCCTACTGCGTCAAGGTGTTCCGGCAGCGGTGGTATGTCGTGGCGGGCAGCACGAGCGACGATCAACTGCGCATCTACGCGCTGGACCGCATCCGGGAGCTCCGCACACTGGAGCATCTGTTTGTCCTGCCCGAAGATTTCGACCCTCAAGCCTATTTTGCCGATTCGTTCGGGGTGACCGTCGACGAGGATTGCTCCGTCGAGCGGGTGCGTGTCCGGGTGCAGGGCATCCAACGGCAATATATCCGCACGTTGCCGCTGCACGCCTCGCAAAAAGAGGTCGAAACGACTGAAGATGCTTCCGTCTTCGAGTTTCACCTGCGTCCGACGCTCGATTTTCAGCAGGAACTGCTGACGCATGCCGTCAATGCGGAAGAGGACATCGAAGTGTTGGAACCCCAATGGTTGCGTGAGCACATGAAAGTCATCGGAGATGATTTGTACCATAACCATCAAAACGTGTAACGGCCATGTTGCAGGATCCGAAACAAATCACGGAACTTTATGGTGTGCGTAACAATCATGCCATATTCGCCATTGGAAATGAAAAAGACAGGCGTTACGGTATTATTGATCGCAACGGGGAGATTATTGCAGGACCTGCATTCATAGAGTTCTCATTGCAATTAGGCAGATATATACAGTGTTGTTGCACAACCGGATCGTCCCACAATCCGAGCTATCGACTGTATGATACGACAACGGATGAATGGGTCTCTATAGATTCCAACAAAAGGCCTATGCCTATACCGGGACATCCTGGCCTTTTCTATACCTATATTCAGCATAATCGCTGCGGAATCCAAGATTATAATGGTAATCAGATTATCCCAGAAATATATGCTACTATCTTCCGCATTGGAGAGTATTTTATGGTGCAGGATCCCAAAACTGAAAAATATGGGATTCTGACGGCGGAGGGGAAAATGGTAATCCCATGTATTCTTGCATTCGATCGTGTATCATACAGCGCCAGGAAAGTTCTTGTGCGGCAAGCCGACAAATGGTTCTATGTGAATAACTGTGGAGCACAAATGTTCGACTGGCATGAAATAGTGCTGCCAGACGATGTATTAGGAGTGAATTTATATAGTGATCGTATCTGTTATTACATCCCGTGCTGGAAAAAGTTGCGTGGATTGGATTATCGGGCGTGCGGTATGCTTGATACCTTCGGAACAGAGTTGTTACCTCCAATCTATTTCGTGATACATGGATTGAATGAAAAGTATTTCAGCGTAGGTGATGCAGAAACGTTTTTTTTCGGATTGGCCGATTGTGACGGCAATACGATTATACCTGCAGACTCTGGTGTCTATAGCTGGACTCCGATAAAAGAGGATGAGAATATGTTTATATTCCAAACAGAAGGCAGTTCAAATCTGAATTCTGGAATAGTGAGAATTGGGCCGAACAAAGAAATACAAGAGGTTCTTCCTGCCCGATTTGTGTACCCGCACTGGCTTCCCGATTCCGAAGCGCAAGGCCATGGATGCATTGTCCTTGCACAAAGTATATGCAGGCATCGAGAGGAGATCTTGCGTGCCGGGGTATTCTCTCTAACCGGAGAACAACTTGTGCCTTTCGAATACGACGATATCCTTTTGGGCAACGATCCCGAACGGATTGCCGTCTGCAAGGGCGGCGAATGGTTCTTCATCAACCTGAAAAACGAACGGGTCCTGTTTTAAGCATAACGACATCAATGAAAGAATCTTACATGAAAAATTGAGATATTACCTGATCAAAATTCATAGCCATGAAAAATTTTTATTGCCACCCCAAAACTGTGATCATAAAAGGGATAGACCCCAAAGCAATCGAAACAATTTCCGATTCTGCCATGCGAGTGTTTTTTTCGAAAGTTACTACACTCCTGACGGATATTTTCTCATGGCCGGAGGATGATGAAGATTCTGACGACATAGGACATTCTTATAGCTCTGCCTCGATTCCGCTTTGTTTGGAAAAGATGATTTCTGATGAGTCCGTGTTCCGATATATCTATGCAAATTGGGATCTATGGATTCGTCTGACCCATAAAACAGCGTTATTCTACAATACCTGCTTGAAACTTTTTGCTGACCATGCAGAATGGCTTGAACAAACAATCAATATTATCAGAACGGCATGTAATACAGAGGCCGTTAAAGACGAAATGGAACGAGCATTCGGAATCCGTCGAAGTTTCGCAGAGATGCTGTTGAACATGTCTCTATCGGAACTGTCCGGCCTGACCCAACAATCGTGCATCGATCTATTTCGCTATTGGAGTGATTTGGAGAATAAACTGATAAAGTTGTCTGTCGACAGATATTAAGAGAGCATGCATATTTTCAGCACATTAAAAAACAAGGGATGAATAGGGTTATCTTTTTAGACTTCGACGGAGTACTGAATGCCTTTTATTATCCGAAGCAATTGGCTGATCACGGGCAAGTGTGGAGAGACCGGTTCGGAGTATTGTTTGCTCCGGAATGTATCGCTCAACTGGGGCGTATCATCGAGGCTACCGGCGCACAGATCATCATCTCTTCTTCCTGGAAGATCCCGTTCGAAGGAGAGACGGATGAGACGGTATTGAACAGCCTGAAACAAATGTGGGAAGCACGCCAATATCCCGGTCGGATTGACGGAGCAATTCCCAACCTGACCTTTCAGGATATTTTGGAAATGCATTGTGAGGGCGATTTCATGTGTCACAAGGGTTTTGAGATCGAGCAATGGTTGAGACAACATCCCGAATGTACCTCCTATGCGATACTTGATGATGAGGAGATTATTCTACCCAAACACGAATCTCATTTTGTCCGAACCGACAGGGTGGTCGGGTTACAAGAAGAGGATGCAGATCGGGCTGTCGAAATATTGCTGAATGATTGTTATTCTCAATGAAGAACACTATATTGTCAAATCGGATTATTAAAACTACAGGCATGAATACATTAGAGCTAAAATCCATAGCCGAATTGAAAAATCTGGCATTTCACATACCCGACTACCAGCGTGGATACCGTTGGACACGACGGCAGGTAGAAGATCTGCTGAATGACATTTTTGAGTTCAGCCAAAAGGATAATGCCGGCATCTACTGCCTGCAACCTTTGGTGGTTGTCAAAAAATCGTCAGACGAGCTACTGTTGGACAGAGTACACGCCGCCAAAGACCTTGATGAAGTAAAACGTATTTTGAACGGGGAATGGGAAGTGGTGGACGGACAGCAACGACTGACAACCATACGCCTGATTTTGGAGGCATTGGGACATCATCGCTTTTATGATATTACCTATCAGACAAGAAAAGATAGTGCTAAGTTTCTGAATGAAATCACGGCGGCAGAAGCAGCAGGAGAGAAGACAGAAAAAAAAGCAGAAGAAAAAGAAAAAAACAATATCGATTTTTACCATATTTACCAGGCTGTAACAGTTATCCATGAATGGTTGGAGAAAACCGATAAAAAGGAAATTGATGAAGAGAAAAAGAAGCTCTTTCAGGATGTTTTGCTCAACCGAGTGAAGTTTATTTGGTATGAGACCGAAGAGGATCCCAAAGAGGTATTCGCCCGATTGAACATCGGAAAAATCTCATTGACCAATGCCGAGCTGATCAAGGCCCTGTTGTTGAACAAATCCAATTTTAGCAGCAGCAACGATGATAAAATCAGACTTTGGCAGCAGGAAATAGCCATGGAGTGGGACGTCATCGAATACGCGCTCCAGTCCAATGAGTTCTGGCTCTTCCTCAATGCTCCCGGCGATGAACGCCCCACGCGTATCGATTATATTTTCGATATGATCTGCCGTTGCGACTTGTTGGACTGCAAGGATGAGAAAGAGACTGACGCGGCCGATGATTTCCAGACCTTCCGCTATTTCTATCACTACCTTACCAAGCAGAAGCAGAAAGAGATTTCGTTGACACAGGCCGTTCGTACTATTTGGGAGAAAGTACGGGAAATATTCCATACCTTGCAGGAGTGGTTCGACGATATGGAGTTGTACCACTATATCGGTTATCTGATTTGCATGGGCAGGCGGGTTGATGAGATCCACAAACAGTGGACCGACTCTGATAATAAATCCGGATTCATAGAAAAATACCTGAAAGAAGAAATCAAGAAAACCATTCCATGCAAGGATATCGAAAATACGGTTTACGAAGTCGATCCGGAAAACTCAGCTCAAATTAAGGGCGGAAGCAAGACGAACTGTCGCCCCATCCTGTTGTTGCACAACCTGCAGACAGTTATCAATCAGAACAGGATATTGGACGACAATGCAAAGTACAAAAACGGGGTATTTTACAAGTTTCCGTTCCATCTGTACAAATTGGAGGGGTGGGATGTGGAACACATCGACTCAAATACCGAGAATGGCTTGAACGACATCCAGTCGCAGCGCGACTGGTTGCTCAATGCCTATTTTGGTCTTCAAGACAAGACCCTTCGAGACCAGATTCAAAAATTTTTCAAGCAATACGCAGGTAAAGCCTACGAACAAAGTGAGGATTCAAACAAACAGACGGCACGCGACAAGGCATTTACTGAACTGAAACATCAAATAGAAGATGTCGGTGATAATAACCGATTGAGCCAGAATGAAAAGAACAAGATATGGAATTTCACCCTGCTGGATTCTTCGACCAACCGGAGTTACGGCAACGCCATTTTTCCGGCCAAACGCAGGGTCATTATCGGCAAGGACCAGGGAAAGAAGTTCAATCCGCTGACCATCGACGAGAATGGGCTGATTAAGGAGAGTTCTCCAACCGAAAATGGTTCCTCCGCGTTCATTCCGCCATGCACCAAGTATGTATTCCTGAAATATTACAACACCGCCTCTTTCGACCCCAATGCGTGGACCAAAGACGATGCCAAGGCATATAAAAACAACATAATAGAGGTTCTTAAAGATTTTCTGTCATGAGCAAGAATAACGACAAGGTTTCATTCTGGAAACTTCTGAACGATAAAAAGATTGTCATCCCCATCATCCAACGCGATTATGCCCAGGGGCGGGAGGGTAAGGAATTTCTGCGCGAGCGTTTTCTCGGACAGTTGTTCGACGCCCTGAAGGACGATGCCAAGCCCCTGGTACTTGACTTTGTGTACGGCAGCGTGGAGGGTGACACGTTCTATCCGCTGGACGGCCAGCAACGTCTTACTACCCTTTGGCTGCTTCACTGGTATCTGGCGCTGTGCGCCGGAACTTTGCCTGAAGACAAGGCGGTGCTGGAGAGATTTTCCTACGAGACGCGAATCTCTTCCAGAACATTCTGCCAGAAGCTTTGCGGCATCACCTCCTATCAGCCGCAGAAACACGGTAATATAGCCACCTTTATACGTAACCAAACCTGGTTCTACTCGGCCTACGAGCAGGATCCGACCATCCAGTCGATGCTGCGCATGCTGAATGGGACGGATATTTCGGACAGCAACAAGATGGATATTACCGACGGTATTGAAGAATATTGTATCCAAGCAGAAGAACTTACAAAAGAAAAGGCAAAAGAGCTGCTGGATCGATTAAAGAGTGAGGATGCTCCCATCTGTTTCTACCTGTTGAACATGGAAGACAAGAACATGCCGCTTACCGACGATCTCTACATCAAGATGAACGCCCGTGGCAAAGTACTGACAGACTTCGAAAATTTCAAGGTAGACCTTCTGAAAAAGATAGACGAATTGCCGAATAAGGAATGGAATCCTGAAAACGGTATGAGTAAAGAGAGTTTCAGTCTGCTGCTGGATACCCGATGGACGGACCTGTTTTGGCACTATCGTTCGGCAGAATGCCACATTGACGAGATATACCTGAATTTCCTCAACCGTTTTTTCCTCAACTGGTACATCGCCCGCTGCAACACGGACGCCACACCAGAAGAGGTAACAGCCCGCGATTTCTACAAGCAACTGTCAGCAGCCATAAACGGTAAAAACAAGGACTACCGCTACCAGAGTATCTCCATCTACAATCAGGTGCTTACCCGTGAGTGTATCGCCTCACTTCAGACCTGCCTGAACCGCCTGTGCGACCTTTATCAGAATGTAGAAGGAGGAGATAACAAACAGAAACTACAGGCAATAGATGCACTTTTCATGCCCTATTGGGAGGAATTTGCCGAGAATGGGGAGAGCGACAAGGCAAACAAAATCTTCAGCTTCATTCCCAGATATGCGACAGACGACAATACGAATACCCCGGTTCCAATCACCCTGAAGCAACAAGTCGTTTTTCATGCCATTTGCGTTTATCTTACCAACTGCAAGGAGGTCGAAACGGATAAATTGAAAGATTGGGTACATTTTGTCTGGAATATGGCAGAAAACAGCTACATGGACAGTGAACAGAAGAGTGTCGGTGCCATTCGGTTCTTCGACACGGAACTCAATAAACTACCGAAGATAGAGAATAACGAAGCTCCAGATCAAGCCTGTGATAGCATCATCGATTATTTGGCCGAGATAGACGAAGGTCAGATAAATAAGGGTTTCGGCCGCAGGCAACTGCTCGAAGAAATCGCAAAAGCCAAACAAATTAAACAATATCCCGACTGGAAAAATAAAATTCATGAAGCCGAAAAGGCAGCCTTCTTCAAAGGGGCTATTGCCTTTCTGTTCATCAACGAAAAGGACGAAACGGATTGGACCAATTTCGATACGAAATGGAAAACTGCCCAACAACTGTTCGACAAAGGCGGAGTTAAGGCCGACAAGATAGTGAATGCCATGCAGACTCTATACAGCTACTGCAATGATAATGATTGGGACTCACAATTCAATAAGTATGCCAAAATATTCAACGGTAAAGCAAATACCTGGAAAGATCAGATTCTGACAAAGGTGGTTGGAGACAACAAATATGTATATGCAGAGCCGGTTCACCATCTGTTGATGGGAGAAGGTCCTTCGACAGAGCGGAAGTCAGACAGACGGCTGCGGCTATTGTCCAGCAGATCCTTGATCGAACATCTTGTAAAGGAAAACCCCAAAGGTCAGGACATGTACATACGATACCCTCATGATTCTTTATACTACTGTGGATGGAAATACGGAGTCATGTTGAGTTATGAAAAACGTGACAAATGTCTGAATAAATTGCTGGAAAACAACAAAATAAAACTTATATCAGATTGGAATAAGAAGATAGATATAGGAAAGGACGAATATGGAGACGAAGATGTCGTATTCTGGGGCGATTTGAATATCAACTTTGTCTATTATCCGGAGAACGGAGAACCTTTGCATCTGCAATGGTACCAAGGAGGCAGCTCGGCAGAGTATGAGATTTATCTGATGAACGAGGATTGGAAATACAAAATACGCCCTACTCCTCTTGAAAAAGAAAATGGCGATCGAAAGCGATTTTACTGTTTCAACTTCAACATTGACAAATCTTCCGGCAAATCGTTGGCAGACCAATTTTGCAAACAAGTAGAAGAGGAATTCGCGGAATTTATAAAATAAGGCATTCTTGTGGTTGTGGAAGGTCTTCAGGGGCAGCTCTTCACTCGTATCGTTGAGCGACGAGTGCTTCCAGCGATCGTTGATCTCTTCGAAAGAGATGTGCCCGGCGCGGTAGATCGTGTCTACCAGCCAGACATAGCGGTTGAACAGCACGGCGGCATTGCTCTTCGATGAGTCGCGCGATTGCTTTTGTCCTGATTTCATATCTTCTGTTTTTCCATTTGTTTTTACTCTCCGAGCCCGGCCCATACTTGGACTGCCAACACCCATCCCACCCAGCTCAACGTATCGGAGTTGAACACGACCTCCGCCGTGCCGCCCGTCGCTTTATGCAGGCTGTCGAGAATGGAGGTAGCCTCTTCGCAAGTTACACCGTATTTTCGGGAACTGTAAAAACGGACGAACAGGTGCCGGCATCCGTGCAGGGCGGCAATCGCTTCGGCGCGGGTCTCGATGGTGCGGCATATCATTTCCTGCCGATTGTCGGCCCGCTCCGGATTCGATTCGAACCAGAGCCTCTGCACGGGCATCCGGTGTTCGAGATAGCGGCGGGTCTTTTCGGGAAGAGTCCGCCAGCGCTTCGGTTTAGTCCAGTAATCCCAGTTGGTTTGCGGATCGAGTGGGATGACTTTACCAAATGTGCGATTTGGAACCCTAAAATAAAAGTATTCTTCGAATTGGGGCCGGATGACTCTCCATTCCGTTCCGTATTTCTCTGCGATCCAAACCAACCAGCGGGCCAGCGCTTCCGCTTCGGAAATTTGTTGGGAGAGGTCCAGGTCGAGCATAATCACCTCGCGAGGGTTGGCTCCAGGGTAGACGTAGCGATACCCATCATAGAGATCCCATTCTCCCTCCCTATACATGAGATCGAACTCGATACGCAGAACCGATTGCCGCGGGAAATGCTCGAGCAGCGACTCGTAGCACGCCTTGTATTTTTTCATCGACCCCTTATGTCTCGACAAATGGCAGGTACGAATACAGCGTTCGATTTCCGGCCATTCATGGCTGTGCAGTAAACGGTGTATGCTGATTTTCTTACTTGTGCTCATATCGGTTTCTGTGTTTTTATCGGCACGGATATCCCGATGGCTCCAGCCGCCGGGCCGCACGGCCCGATTCAGACCGTGATTTCCCGGGCTAACTGCAGTTTACGCTCATCGACAAGGTTATGCCACAGACGCGAATGTTGCAGTTCCGAAGCAGGAATATATGTCTTGTAACGTTCGAAAAACTCGCGGTTGAGGAGGTCGTCGTGGTGTCGGTCGATCAGTTCCCTCCAGTCCCAGCGATCGGCGAAGCGGTCGATCAGCTCGAAGTCCAGTTCTACGTCGCTGTTCGATGAAAGTATTTTCCAGTTCCAATACGCCTTGTAGCGCTCGAACATCCCGGCGGTCAGAATACATCTGTGGCGGCTCCGCGAAAGGGCATCCCAGTCAATGCGCTCCTTGAACTTCTCCAACATCGACGCTGTCCAGAGCATGTTGTCGTTGTCCGACACCTCGTTCCAATTGACCTTGTCCTGGTACTTTTCGAGCAGTTGTTCGCTCCACGGAAAATCACCGGAGAGGTTCTTCCATGCCTCTTCGTCCATAATCTGCTGCATGAAGTCGTTGCTCCATCTCTTTTCATTCTGCGGCGTGATATTGCCGCTCCGTTCGTTATTTACCATATCCATCTGTTTTATTGGTTTCTGATACAAAGATAAGGCTGGATTACGCCAAATAATGACATAGGCTGTGACTGTTGTAATTTTTTCAGAAACTTTTTACGAGCAGCAGTTCCGCCTCCACTCCGAGGTCGGACCGTGTCCCGATGGCGCTCAATACCTGCGCATGGGGCGGAAGCAGCGCAATGAGGCGACGGAACGCCTCCCGTTCATCGGGCTGCAGCGGATGTTCCGGAGCGACGGACAATACGGCCACGATCCGCGTGTAGCGGTCGCGGTTTTCATCCACCGTAGCATAGCGGGCCAGAATTTCATGCAGGTAAGCCACCCGGCGTGAAGGGTCATAGGCCCTCGAGTGGTAGTCCGGCTCGTGGACCAGTTGCGTGTCGGGCAGATAGGCGAGCTGCTCGCGGCTGATCTCCGTCGTACGTTCCAGGATTTGCCGGATCGTGTTCTCTACGCAGCCCATGCGTTTCAACTGTTTGATCCGCACCTCCTGCCGGTGGTCGCGCATCCGTTTCGGCCGGTTGCGGCGACTCTGGCGACGGTCGTATATTTTCCACTCTTCCGTCGAAAGGGCATGGAAGCGTCCGGGACGTTTGCGTGCATAGTTTCGGAATTGTGCGTCTTCCAGCCGTTTGGCCTGCTCTTCATAGGGATTTCGCGGAGCCCTGTAGCAATCGAAATAGTCGCATTCGTCGGGGCGAAACCCGTAGAAAGTAAGGCTCCACAGGCAACGGGCCGCAAGCTCCGCATCAGCGATGTGTACGTCATCCGCCACGTCCAATTGTGCCCCGAGGCAGCCCTCCCAAGATTGCCCTTCGCAATTGTTGATATGAATATAGGGTTCGCCCCCGTATTTGACATCATCATTGCACCATGCGATTCGGATGGTGCCGTCGTTGTCCACGCTCTCTGTATGGCGCAGGATGTCATAGGCCTCCTTGTACCAGGGAAGCTGGGTGGCGTGTCGGGGGTAGATGCGCAGCAGGTGCGGAACGATGCTGTCGAAATCGCAGCGGACAAGCAGTTCTTTCAGTTTCATAATTCTATTTGTTTTTGGAGGGTGTCATACAGTCTGTGCAGGTAGGCGTCGACCCGATCGTCGTCGTTGAAGCAGTCGTCCGCTCCGCCCCAAAGCGTAGGATGCACCGTGTCGGGAAACAGTTGAGAGGTACGGGCCATGATGTATTGGCCGAGGCGGAGCTGTTCCGGGCGGTGTGCCGCCTCGGTGCGCAGTTTGTCGCGGAACTCCTCGAACGAACAGTGCTCCCACCATTTCCACCGGCTGCCGCTCTGGTCGACAATGTGCTGATGCGTTACCTTTACCTCGCACCAGAAATCATTCATTCGCAGCAGGTCCGGAATGGAGTAATATTTGTGCGTGCAGATGTCGTGCACGGCATGGCAAAGGCAGATGGATTCGAGCGCAGGGTGCCTCAAGGCCCCTTCGGCCCAGGTCGTACCGTCGTTGAGCGAATCCTCGAATCCCAGTTCGGCATCGCTCTGCTCCGGGACATCTTTCGGTTCCCAGCTCTTGCACCCGGTCTCCTCGATGGCTTCCAGCTTGAAACCCTCGGCCTCGCGCATGTAGAGCCAGTCGATGACCTGCAACATCCGGTAGAAATCCGAACCGTAATATCCGTCGTTCGACATGGGCAGCACGGAGGTCTCGTCGCCGCAGTCGTATTTTAAGGAACCTTCTACCACTATGTCGTCGTCGAATGCCTCGTCCCGGGTGTCGGTCAGCACCTTGCGATAAAGCGCGGCGCTGCGGCTATACATTTGCCGGGTGAGTTCCAGCAGCCGGTCGTTTACCTGCTCCATTCGCTCTACCTCTTCCGGCGTGCCCGTGAACATCCGGTTGAGCAACACCATCCGTCGACAAATCAGATCGCCGACTCGCTCCATCTTTTTCTCCGAGACAGGCTTGGTTACCAGCCTGTCCATGTCCGCTCCCGTGATTTTCAGTATGGCAGCCTCGATGCGGCGCCCCCGCCGACGCAGGCGGCGCATGGCCCTGTTGTCGGGTTGCTCGGATTCCTGCTCGTATTGCAGACGCCGGGCCAGACGCTTTGCCCTCCGGGTGCAACCCCGGGCGTTTAGACGCAGCGTAATCCGACGAAACCACGACGGCCGGCGGTTCCGAAATCCGCCTACGTATACGGGTTGCTCATCCTCCTTGTCCCGTGAACCGTTGATCCGCATCAACTCCCAGACACAGTAAGCCGCCCACTCCGCATCTCGGAGCGACAGCCGATACTTTTCGACATTAGATGCCAGACAGGCCGGCAGGCTGGCTCCGAATGCATGATCGGCAACATAAAAGTCCCGATAGTCGATCGTATCATGGGTAATGTTGCCCCAATCTTTCGCATAAATCTCATCCGGATTCGGAAAGAAGCGGAAAGTAACCGGGAAAATCCACCTGGCAGGGGCCGTATTCTGCAACTGCTCGAACAACCGCTCGTAGTCGGCGAGTTTTGTTTCGGATCGCTCCGGCAGATGCTGTTCAATATAGGGTTTCAAATCCGCCCATTCGACCTTATGCATGAGTTCGCAAAGTGTCATAGTGTTTCTTCGTATTGGTTACGTGACAAAAATAACCGGAGGATAAGCCAAATCACGACACAGGTTTTTTATGGCCGAAATAATTGTCCCCGGGGGATGATGTCATCTGCCATTTCATGGTTTATGTCGCGATTAGGCATAAGAAAACCGTTATTTTGTATCTTTGTAATGATTGTCGAATCTGAAAAACGAATGCCATGCAATGGTTGGATTTGAGCGAGCGCTCCGACAACATCATCGCCTGCGGTGACGTTCACGGCGAATTCGAAGCGCTTGCCGAGAAGATTGCCGAATACGGCATTTCCGACGCGACGGTTGTCGTGGCCGGGGATTGCGGTTTCGGATTCGAACCGTGGTGCTTTTACGACCGGCTCTATCGGGAAAGACTGCACGCCCGCTTGGAGCAGGCGAATGTCCTGCTGCTGATGGTACGGGGCAACCACGACGACCCGCGGTATTTCGACGGGGAGATGATCGACTATCCCTGCATGAAGACGCTCCCTGACTATACGGTGGTGCATACCCGTTCGCACAACATCCTCTGCATCGGGGTGCGGTATCGGTTGACCGTAACTTCCGCCTCTCGATGATGGACATGCACCGTATGCAGGGCAAGAGGTGTCTGCCGCTTTATTGGCACGACGAGGCGTTCCGATACGACGAGCGGGAACTCGTCATTCTGACCGATGAGGATGTGCGGATCGATACTGTCGTTACCCACAGCGCCCCGTCGTTCTGTCCGCCCGCGGCGAAGCGCGATCTGGAACACTTCTGCGCAGGCGACGAGTGGCTTGCAGACGACATCAGGCATGAACGCCGTGATCTGGAACGGCTTTACCGCTGGCTCACCGTGCACGGACATCCGCTGCATGCGTGGTATTACGGCCATTACCACGCTTCGACGACCACCGTCCATAACGGCACAATATTCCACCTGCTCGACATCATGGAGATGAAAGGCATTTGAGTTGATTACAAAAACTCTTACAGGAATTGTACAGCGAAAAGAAAAAAGGAAAATAAAAAGTTTTTCTCTTTTGGCTGTAGTATTGAAGTGATAAGGGAAAAACCAGTTTAGTTTGGTTTATTAGCTCTATATATAGGCTAAATTAAACTAAACTGTATTTAGGCAGGAAAATGTGACTGCCTATTGATGAAAAATTGTATCTTTGCATTATCCTGTCGCCATTGAACCATATAATGTGTTTTTTCTTTTGGCTGCAAAATTAGATATTGGGAAAGTCAGACGATTTTGCAAGGGGATATTTGAGCCAGAAGTCTACTTGTTGAGACACTCAAATGTTACCAAGTGCAAAGAATGAAATCAAATGAAAAGAAAAAAACACAGAATTATAAAAAAAGACAGTTTTGTTTCTAATTTGTTCCTTAAAAGCAATATGGATTTTGTATAGTGCTGATTTTGAATATATTACAAAGGATGTATAGAAATTTACCAGACTTTACGTAGAAAGATAGAACTAAACACTTTCTCAAATATGTCCGAAGCCATTACGCTCCAACAACAAAGATAGAAAATGTTTTTGATTTTACAAAACATCCCTGTGGGGTATTGCTTCACTCTTATCCTCTGATAATCAAGCGGTATTTATTCACTTCTTACGCAACCGCAAGGCTAAAGGTTTTTCCACAAGCTCGAACACCGGCACTTGCGACAATATCAGCACAATGCCCGACGATGCCCGCTTGGAATAGTTGTCGTTAATCTCCGAGCGGGTGATGCTGCCTTCGCGCAAAAGTTTTATAACAGCCATTTTGAACGGCTCGATGTCGATTTTCCCTACATTCCCGGTCGATGTAATCCGCTTGATTCCCCCGTCGTCAACTTTAAGTATCGTGTTCTTCCTGCCCTTATCATTCACCAAAGTCTTGCCCTCAAGCGGCTTGACGTATTTATCCCATATATCCCTGAAAGCAGCGGAATAATCCACTCCCGATACTGGCTTTTTAGTCTCCGGTGCCACCGTTACAGGCTTATTGTTCTTCTTACAAGCGTCGATTACCGGCCGGAGACTTGGCTCGGAATCTATGTAACGGATTTCCACACCGATTTTCCGCGCCACCTCAACGGCATCGGGCAACACATCGCCATTCGTGGCTATGACAGCCTTGTTGCACCCGGCATACGCCGCCGCTCCATGCAGCTCCATCACCATCTGGCGGTTGACCTTACGCGTAGAACCGCCATACTGCTTCACCTGAACGGCAATTCTCTCACCGCCTTTCTCTGCTATCACGTCCACGCCATAGTCGCCGCTGTAAGGCGTGACAGTGACATCGTAGCCTTCTTTTTCGTAAATACCGGCCACATACTTCTCGAAACTCTGAGGAATCATATAGTTATTGTTTTTCGGTTAATAATCGTGTATGTCGAGTCCGTATTCCTCGACAGCATCAATCACATCGTATTCCTTCCGTGTATCGACGCTGCTGTCGCCTGTCAGTTCTTTCAGCTCGGAGCCGCCGATGGTCTCCTCGCCGAGCCAAGTGTCGTTGTAGAGATGTTCTTCATATTCCGGTGTGCCGGGCGTCTCCATTCGCTCCGTGCGGTAGTATTCCGTACCCGGCTGATAGCGGTTGCTGTTGCGCTCAACTGCCGGTTTATCCCGCTTCCATCCCCACACATTTTCATCTTCTTTCTTATTGCTATCGCTGTAAGGATAATATTGCTCCGCGGTGCTGCGGGAATACGTCGCGCCATTGTACCAGTCCCGATTATTTCCAGCCGTGACAGGCACCTGCTTCCTCACGACACCGAAATACTTGTCCATATAGTCACTGCCGTAGCGTTCAAGACAAGCTGACGCACGCATCAGCATATTCCTTTCGGAAAGCAGCACATAATCCTTGTCGATTTTACCGGAACGCCGCAACAGCTTCAGCCACCGTGTCATCGACGCGGCATTGCCATCGCCGAACTTTTGTGACAAGTGCTCCGTCAACTTATTGAGAGCAACTTGGCTACATCCCGGTTTGCCGTCGAAATATTCAGCGATGAGCTTGTTTGTTTTCGATACGTGGTTGCGGATATGCCATGAGAAATCGAAATCCGAAACGCCATTTTTATCATCTGGGGGAGGGAACTCTCCGGGAATCCTTTCTATATGCCAACCCCTGTTTTTCTCTTTGACAAATTCCGCAAAAGGCATGACACCGGATGTGTTTATTTCCGTGAAATATTTCGTGGCGGCAGCATAAGACAATTTCAACAAAGGGTCGCCGAGCTTATTGCGCACAAGGTATGTAAGTCCGTTTGCCGACAGCTTGCAGGATTTAGGATGCAGCTTGAAATAGCGGTATATGACTGCCACAAGGTTGATTTTAGTTTCCAACGGAGGCAAATCCTTGTATTCGATGACCGTCTTCATTTGCGGTTGTCTCGCCGCCGACAAAGAAAAAGTGCCGAAATTTTCTTCAAACAACCGCATACGCCGTCTTTTGTCCCAACGCAAGTAGAGAATCAATATTGGAATCCATATCGGCGCAAGCAGAACTATTACAAGGGCAAACGCCGGATTCATCATTGCCATCATAACGGTTCGGTTTTATCGGTTAATAAATGTCCGTTCCGCTCCAAGGCGGCTTTCCACACGCCGCACAGACGCTCGCGCAGACTGTCGGGCTTCACTACCGTCACCGAACGGCTCCGGGAAAGCAATGCCATAACGAAATCGTTGGTGACGCGCAAACGCAACCGTACGGTAATGCCATCCTCGCCCTCCGTCACCACCTGCGTCTGATGGAGCGGCAACGTCTTGATGAACGCGCCGTCCAAAGCGTCGTATTTCAGTTCAATGTCCTCAACAGGGTCGGAAAGATTGTTCCAAATGCCGTAGCATTCTTCGAAAAGCCGGCGTATGTCGACAGAATCATTCCGCTTGAACGGAGCGGACTCATCTACAGACACATTGCTTATTCTGTCGATTCCGAGCGTGCGCAAGTCATTCTTATCATTATCGATGTAGCCGATAAGATACCAACGCTGTTGCGATTCTTTCAGAAAATGCGGCTTCAGGCGGAAATGGACAATCTTACCGCCCTGCCGCACCAAGCAATAATCGAACTCAATGGTAAGGCACCGGCGTATGGCCTCAAGCATCAAATGGAAGTCACCGTTCACCTTATAGGCATGGTGTTCGGCAACGACATACTTTTGCAACGTGGAATCGGCATCAATGGAGCTCAAAAGCTCGAAGTTGAGAAGCAAATCCTCGTAGCGGTCAGCGTTTTCGTGACGTTCGGCTATGTAGTAGCCCCTGCTTTTATCGTTGCCTATCTCTATGCCGAAAAGGTCGGCAATGGCATTGATGTCGCGCTGGATTGTACGCAACGAACAGTCCTTGCATCCACGCAGCCGCATCGCCCCGTTCACCTCATCGACAAGCTCCGCGGTAGGAATATATTTCCGGGTGTTGAGCTTGTTGATTATAACAGCTAACCGTATTATCTGATAGTCTTTTGCCATACTCCTTTTCTTTAACTATGGCAAAAGTAGGAAGCCAAAACGACAAACCGTGTCGCCGTCACGACTTTAACACATATTAGCAATTAAACAAAAACTGACCCTGAACCGGCAGAAGCCAAATTCAGGGTCAGTAAACACTAAACCGTTAAACAACCGTTACTCTGCGGCGTTCAAAATTTCTATAATCTTGATTGCAGACTGCGGAATACGGGTACCCGGACCGAAGATTGCGGCAACACCGGCCTTGTACAAGAAATCGTAGTCCTGCGCCGGGATTACGCCGCCGGCAATCACCACGATGTCCTCACGTCCGAGTTTTTTAAGCTCGGCGATTACCTGCGGGACAAGAGTCTTGTGTCCTGCCGCCAATGACGACACGCCAAGCACATGGACATCGTTCTCCACAGCCTGACGCGCAGCCTCTTCCGGAGTCTGGAACAACGGTCCCATATCCACGTCGAAACCGCAATCGGCATAGCCTGTGGCAACCACTTTCGCGCCACGGTCGTGACCGTCCTGACCCATCTTCGCAATCATGATACGAGGCTGACGGCCTTCCTTCTTAGCGAACTCCTCGCACATCTTCTGTGCCTTCACGAAGTCCGGATCCTGTTTTGTCTCTGCTGAATACACGCCTGAAATAGTTCTGATTACTGCTTTATAACGTCCTACAACCTCCTCGCAAGCGTCGGAAATCTCGCCTAAGGTAGCCCTTACGGCAGCGGCCTTTACTGCCAAGTCGAGCAAATTGCCTTTCTTCGTGCGCACGCATTCCGTAAGGTCGGCGAGAGCCTTCTTCACAGCCTCGTTGTCGCGGTGCGACTTCAGATAGTTCAGACGCTCGATTTGCTCCTTGCGCACTTCCGTATTGTCGATCTCGAGAATGTCGATAGGAGCTTCTTTCTCCAGACGGTATTTGTTCACGCCCACGATAGTCTGCTTACCGGAGTCGATGCGGGCCTGAGTACGGGCTGCAGCCTCTTCGATACGCAATTTAGGAATGCCAGTCTCGATAGCCTTTGCCATACCGCCGAGCTTCTCGATTTCCTGAATGTGCTCCCAAGCCTTGTGAGCCAACTCATTGGTAAGAGCCTCCACGTAGTAGGAACCTGCCCATGGGTCGATTTCCTTAGTGATGTAAGTCTCTTCCTGAATATAAATCTGAGTGTTGCGGGCTATACGCGCCGAGAAATCGGTAGGCAACGCAATAGCCTCGTCGAGAGCGTTGGTGTGCAACGACTGGGTATGACCCAAAGCGGCGCCCATGGCCTCGATACATGTACGTCCTACGTTGTTGAACGGGTCCTGCTCCGTGAGCGACCAGCCTGAAGTCTGGCAGTGGGTACGCAACGCGAGCGACTTCGGATTCTTCGGGTTGAACTGCTTCACAATCTTTGCCCACAGCATACGTGCCGCGCGCATCTTGGCGATTTCCATAAAGAAGTTCATGCCGATTGCCCAGAAGAACGACAGGCGCGGAGCGAAAGCGTCGATGTCCATGCCGGCATTGACACCTGCGCGCAGATATTCCAGACCGTCGGCAAGCGTGTAGGCAAGCTCGATGTCGGCCGTCGCGCCGGCTTCCTGCATGTGGTATCCTGAAATTGATATGGAATTGAACTTCGGCATATTCTGTGAAGTATACTCGAATATGTCGGCGATTATCCGCATCGAGAATTCCGGCGGATAGATATAGGTGTTGCGCACCATGAATTCCTTCAGAATGTCATTCTGGATAGTGCCGGCCATTTCCTCCAACTTAGCGCCCTGTTCAAGACCGGCGTTGATGTAGAAAGCAAGCACCGGAAGAACCGCGCCGTTCATTGTCATAGAAACCGACATCTTGTTCAAAGGAATTCCGTCGAACAGCACTTTCATATCCTCAATAGAGCAAATCGACACACCGGCCTTGCCCACATCGCCTACGACACGTGGATGGTCGGCATCGTATCCGCGATGGGTAGGGAGGTCGAAAGCCACCGAAAGGCCTTTCTGCCCGGAAGCAAGGTTTCGGCGGTAGAAAGCGTTCGATTCAGCAGCCGTTGAGAATCCCGCATACTGGCGGATAGTCCAAGGACGGATGGCATACATACCGCTGTACGGACCTCTCAGATAAGGAGGTATACCGGCAACATAATCCAAATGTTCCAAGCCCTCAAGATCCGACTTAGTATATATAGGCTTCACAGAAATAAGCTCAGGAGTAACCCACTTCTCTCCTTCTGCAACCGGATTGTGCTTAACATTGAAGGCATCCGATTTGATATCTATGTTTTTAAAATTAGGTCTCATAGTCGTTCTTATTTTAAAAGTTTAGCGTTAAAAGCCTGTAATGTCTCCAGCACATTGCTGCGCACATGAATGAAATTCTCTATTCCTGCAGCTTTCAAATCGTCCATACAAGCAGGAGCGCCCGCAACGACAAATTCCGCACGCCCGGCGAGCAGCTTGTAAGCCTCCGGTGCATAAACGGCATATTCGTCATCGCTCGAGCAGAGAACAACTATGTCGGCCTTCTTATCCATAGCGGCGTTTATTCCTTCCTCAACAGTCTCAAAACCGAGATTGTCGATAATCTCGTATCCCGCGCAAGCGAAGAAGTTGGAAGAGAACTGTGAGCGGGCAAGACGCATGGCAAGATTGCCAATCGTCAGCATAAACACCTTGGGACGCTTGCCCGACTTCTCGGTTGCGAGACGCAAAGCCTCGAAATCGCTTGCGGCACGTGACGTAGGTATGGAAGCCACAGCACCGGCCTCTTCTTCCGCATGGTGTCCGCAGCCGCACTTGCAGCAGCCATCAAGCTCAATCTTGTCGCCGGCCACTTCGTTGAAGTTCGGGAACTGGTTGGTGCCGAGCAGCGATTCTTTACGGCGGGCAACATCGGTATGACGCTTCTTCGACGACTCTATGATTTGCTCCTGTATCCATCCTTCTTTCAAAGCCGCATAGAATCCGCCTTTGTCCTCTATCTCTACAAAGAGCTTCCACGCCACCTCGGCAATCGAAAGCGTCAATGTCTCAACATAATAAGAACCTCCGGCCGGGTCTGTAATCTTGTCCAGATGGCTCTCTTCCTTCAAAAGGAGCTGCTGGTTGCGGGCGAGTCTTTCGGAGAAATCGTCAGGATTCTTATATTGAGCGTCGAACGGAGTGACGGTCATCGAATCCACACCCGCCAAGGCAGCCGACATCGCCTCTGTCTGCGTACGGAGCAAATTAACGTAGGCGTCGAAAATAGTCTGGTTGAACTTAGTTGTAGCGGCGTGTATTGTCATCTTGCAAGCGCAATCGCATTCCGGCTTGTACTGCTTCACGATTTGCGCCCACAGCATACGTGCCGCACGGAATTTGGCAATCTCCATAAAATAGTTGGAAGTGATGCCCATATTGAACTTGATGCGCTTAGCTGCCTCATCTACCGGTACACCGGCGTTGGTCAGCTGCGCCATCCATTCGTTACCCCAAGCGAGAGCCATGCCAAGCTCCTGAGCGATGTACGCTCCGGAGTCGCTGAGCATAACGGAATCGACGGTGAACAGCTTCAGTCCTTTTACAGGAGCGGCCACAGCCACCAATTCCTTTGCCATCGACTCCAAATCGCCCTTGAAATCCAAACCGTGCTTCAACAGACGCACGAACGGGTCGAACTTAACAGAGCCTTTAAACACTTCGGCCTTACCGACCGACTCAAGATATTCAACCAATGCCTTTGCCGTAGCGACAGCATTGCGCGGGCACGACTCGAAATTGATTTCAGTCTTTTCAAGGTCGATTCCGGCAAGAAGTTTTCCCATATCTTCCACAGAAAGAGCATCCTTCACCTTGAATCCGAGAGAAGTCACCCCTTTCGTCAAAAGATCGGTTGCTTTGGCATTGGCCGCTGCGACATCTTCCACTGCTACATTCTGACGGATATACCACTCGTTGTCGGTACGCGTACCCCTTACATACGGGAACTCGCCCGGAAGAGAATCCGTAGTCTTGAAGTCCTTGATGTCCTCAGCACGGTACATAGGCTGCACATTGAAGCCCTCATTCGTTCTCCACACCAATTTCTTGTCGAAGTCTGCACCTTTAAGGTCGGCAATCACCTTTGCCTTCCAAGTCTCGGTGGAAACAGGCGGAAATTGGTCGAACAATTTTTCTCTTGTTTCTGCCATAACTAATGATGAGTTTTAGAATTTTAGGTTGTATATTTTGTTATAACAATTTGTTAAGTTGCACTATATTTATAAATCAGACAAATTTACGAATTATATTTCCAATTTTCCAACTTCTCGATCCTAAAAGTTAAAAGTACACTGGGTAGAGTCAACAAGCAAGCAACAAGCAAGTATGTGCCGATGATACCAGCTCAGGAGACCTCCACATCACACTGCGACGATGACAGCCACGGAGGGGCCGCGCATCCCCACGGAACGGATTTCCAGCGGTCACAAAAAATTACGGTTACGCCCAAAAGGACATAACCGTAATCTATTATAATGTCTACGACCGCCATGCGGCCGATTGTTTTAGCCTTCGATAGCCGCGATACCCGGCAGAACCTTGCCCTCGATAGCCTCAAGCAATGCGCCTCCGCCTGTCGATACGTAAGATACCTTGTCGGCAAGACCGAACTTGTTGACACAAGCCACAGAGTCGCCGCCGCCTACCAGCGAGAACGCTCCGTTGGCAGTAGCCTCGACGATGGCATCGGCAATAGCGCGCGAGCCGGCAGTGAAGTTGTCGAACTCGAACACACCTGCAGGACCATTCCAAAGGATAGTCTTCGCAGTCTTGATAACCTCGGCGAAAGCCTTACGTGTCTCAGGACCTGCATCGAGACCTTCCCAACCGTCAGGAATCGCGTTTGCCGGAACAATCTGGGTGTTGGCATCGTTGCTGAAATCGTCGGCTGCCACGCAGTCAGTACCCAATACCAAGTTCACGCCTTTTTCCTTTGCCTTCTTGATGATGTCGAGAGCCAAATCGAGCTTGTCGTCCTCAACGATTGATTTACCAATCTTGCCGCCCTGAGCCTTTGCGAATGTGTAAGTCATACCACCGCAAAGGATAAGGTTGTCAACTTTATCCATCAAGTTCTCTATGATACCAATCTTCGTAGAAACCTTAGAACCGCCCATAATGGCCGTGAACGGACGCTTGATGTTGCTGAGGATATTGTTTACGGCGTTGACTTCCTTCTCCATCAGATAGCCGAGCATCTTGTTATCCTTGTCGAAATAGTCGGCAATAACGGCTGTAGAAGCGTGACGGCGGTGAGCCGTACCGAAAGCGTCGTTGACATAGCAGTCGGCATAGCTTGCCAAAGTCTTGGCGAACTCTTTCTGACGCTCCTTCATTTCCTTCTTGGCAGCCTCGTAACCCGGATCTTCCTTGTCGATGCCTACAGGCTTGCCCTCCTCTTCAGGATAGAAACGGAGGTTTTCGAGCAAAAGCACTTCGCCCGGCTTCAAAGCTGCGGCAGCGTCGGCAGCCTTTGCGCAATCAGGAGCAAACTTAACGTCAGCACCGAGAGCGGCAGGCACAGCATCCTTTATCTGCCCCAAAGAAAGCTTCATATTAACCTTTCCCTTAGGCTTGCCCATGTGGGACATGATAATCAAGCTTCCGCCATCTGCAAGAATCTTCTTCAAAGTAGGAAGCGCGCCACGGATACGCGTGTCGTCAGTAATCTTTCCGTTTTCGTCCAAAGGCACGTTGAAATCAACGCGGACGATTGCCTTTTTACCGGCAAAGTTATACTTGTCAATAGTCATAACTGTAATGTATTTAAAGTTGTTAAATATCGTTTTTTACGCTGCCAAAATTAGCATTTATTTTTCACACACAGAGTTAACGCATTGTAAAAAATTAAATAATTTTCTTATCGCGCAACAGTGCTTCCATCCCGCGCTGCAACTCCTCCGCCTTTTGAGCGGCAACCTCCGCAAAATCCTCACCTTGCGAAGCGTAGATAATCCCGCGTGAAGAATTGACCAGCAGGCCGCATTCAGCGGTCATACCATATTTGGCTACCTCTTCAAGACTGCCACCCTGCGCGCCCACGCCCGGAACGAGCAAGAACGTATCGGGCACTATGCGGCGCACCGTCTCGAACATACGCCCCTGTGTAGCCCCGACCACAAACATAATGTTGTCGTTGCTGCCCCACGCCAGCGTTTTTCGCATCACGGTTTCGAACAACGGTGTACCTTTTTCATCCTCTATAAGCTGGAAATCGTGAGAACCTTTATTGGAAGTCAATCCAAGCACAACCACCCACTTCCCCGGATATTCAAGGAACGGAGTAACGCTGTCCTCGCCCATATAAGGCGCGACAGTCAGCGCATCGACATCAAGCTGCTCGAAAAAGCAGCGGGCATACATCTTGGAAGTGTTGCCTATGTCGCCACGCTTTGCATCGGCTATAATGAAAATATCGGGATATTTATCCTTGATATAGCTCACGGTCTTTTCGAGCGAAACCCAGCCTGCCACGCCCAAGCACTCATAAAACGCCACGTTAGGCTTATATGCGACCGTAAAAGGAGCGGTGGCGTCGATTATAGCCTTATTGAACTCAAAAATAGGGTCCTCCGCCGTCAACAGATGCTGAGGAATCTTTTTTACGTCCGTGTCAAGACCTACACACAAAAATGATTTCTTGTTCTTTATATTGCTTATTAATTCCTGCCTGTTCATAATTTTCCTGATTTTTTATGGATTCTACAATTCGCTTTCCTTCAACTTTTCGGCATTCTCGGCTATTATAAGATTGTCGATACAGTCCTGTATGTCACCGTCCATAAACGCCGAAAGATTATAGAGGGTGTAGTTGATACGGTGATCGGTAATGCGCCCCTGCGGATAGTTGTAAGTACGTATCTTTGCCGAACGGTCGCCTGTCGAGACCATCGTCTTGCGCTTCGACGCTATGTCGTCCAGATATTTCTGATGCTCCTTATCGTATATGAACGTGCGCAGACGAGCCAAAGCGCGTTCCTTATTCTTAGGCTGGTCGCGGGTCTCGGTACATTCGATAAGAATTTCCTCAACCACTCCCGTGTTAGGATTCTTCCAGTTATAGCGCAACCTCACTCCGGATTCCACCTTGTTGACGTTCTGGCCTCCGGCGCCGCCGCTCCGGAAAGTGTCCCACTTGATTTCGCCCTCGTTGATTTCCACATCGAACGGCTCGGCCTCAGGCAGCACGGCTACCGACGCGGCGGATGTATGCACACGCCCCTGAGTCTCCGTAGCCGGGACACGCTGCACACGGTGCACGCCCGACTCGTATTTCAGCGTACCATATACTTTCTCGCCGGTAACGGAACAGATTATTTCCTTATAGCCGCCGGCCGCACCCTCGCTATAGCTCATAACTTCCATCTTCCAGCCTTTCGACTCGCAATACTTGGCGTACATGCGGAACAGGTCGCCGGCAAAGATAGCAGCCTCGTCGCCGCCAGTGCCGCCGCGGATTTCAAGTATCACATTCTTAGAATCTTCTGGGTCTTCGGGGATAAGAAGCAACTTGATTTCCTCCTCCAACGCGGGGAGAGCCGACGTGTTGGCCTCCAAGTCCTCTTTAGCAAGCTCGCGCAAATCAGGGTCGCTCTCCGACTCGAGCACTTCCTTTGCCTCGTCGATGTCGGCAAGCATTTTCTTATACTTATTGGTGACAGCCGTGAGCTTCTCCAAATCCTTGTATTCCTTAGTCAACTTCACGAAACGCTTCATATCGCCGATGACTGCCGGGTCGGTAATCAGCAGGCTGACTTCCTCGAACCGCGCCTCTATGCCGTCAAGACGTTTCAACAACGGAGTTTCTGTCATATATGTTTTCTTTATGTTATTTCTTCAATTCAGCGGCAAACCTGTCAGCCAACGCCCTGCATTTCTCAGCCACATCGCCCGACATACCCTGCTTCATCTCCACATCGCCGTCAACATGCGTAAATTTCAACTTCTCGACCATAGCATTGATGCGCTTCACGGCCGCCGAAGCCCATGTGAACGAGCCGGCACAGGCAAACACCTTGCCGGAAGTGGCACGCAACTGCAACGACGACAGCAACGCCTCAATCTTAGGGAACGCACAGCCATTGTATGTGGGAGACATGACAATCAACCCCTTGTAAGTATAGATGTCACGCAAGATGAACGATTCGTCGGAATACGATACATTATGCACCTTGATATTCTTTATTCCGTTGACAGCCAACTGCCGCGCAACCACATCCACCATTTCTTCCGTATTGCCGTACATAGAAGCGTATGCTATCACCACGCCATCCTCGCTTTCGCCCCGGCTCAACTTATCGTATACGCCTATCACTTTCTTCAACTCATCGTGCCAAACCGGGCCGTGGGTGGAGCATATATAATCTACCGGGACATCGGCAAACTTTGCCAGCGCCTTCTGCACGAACAGTCCGTATTTCGCAACAATATTGGAATAATAGCGGGTCATCTCCGGATAATAACCGGAAGTATCCATCTCCGTATCGACAATACCGCCGTTCAACGCACCGAAACAGCCGAAAGCATCGCCGGCAAAAAGCATTTTATCCTCAACAAGATATGTCATCATCGTTTCCGGCCAATGAATCATCGGCGTGAGATGGAACTGCAATGTCTTTCCGCCCAAATCTATGCAATCGCCGTCGGCCACAACAACCACATTCTTTTCCAACCCATAATAACCTTTCAACATATCGGCAGTCTTGGCGTTGCCCACAACCTTGATTTCAGGGAATTCACGGCACAATGCCACAACACCTCCGGAGTGGTCAGGCTCCATATGGTTGATTATCAAATAATCTATCTTTATATTCTGTTTTATTTCCTTAATCCTGTCAATCTGCTTGAAACAGTGCGACACCTCAACTCCGTCAATCACCGCGTTTTTCTGCGCACCGCACACCAAATAAGAATTATAGCTCACGCCGTAAGGAAGCGGCCAAATGCCCTCGAAGCGTGTAGTCGTCCTGTCGTTAACACCAACATAATGAACGCCTTTTACTATCTCCGTAGAAATCATAAAACACCTTGAATTTAAATCCGACTGCAAAGATAGTGCAAGTTGAGCGCAATGCAAAGAGCTTGCCCAATTTGCATTGCCGAAACGCAGCCTGTCGTATCTAAAGATGCAAGTTGAGAGCAGATACAAATGAAAACGAAGTTTTCAGATTTGGCTTTGCCGAAGCGAAGCCTATTTTATCGAAAGATGCCGCAAACCGAGTGAAAAGTTTCAAATTCCAATCATTTTCTCTGCATCATCCACTGGAAACTGAAAACATCGCCTCCTACAGGAATGTCAAGTAACATAAATTCCCCTACATCTTTCTTCAGAAACATATAACCTGCAATACTTTTATACGGATACAATGTAGTCTTTTTCAAATAACCTATTTCCTTGAAACGTCTGTCATCCTCCATCATCTTTGCCAAAGCATAATTGGCGGCAGTATTTTGCGGCAGCTCGTCAGTTGAGGAAAGCCCAGTGGCCATACCTTGGAGAAACATAGTCGCATTCTGCTGCTTTTTCAATCTCCTCTGCAGCTCATCGTTTGTATACACTTCAAGGTATTCAAGTTTTCCTTGCGGATCTAATTTCACTTGATTAAACAATCTTGCCGAAACGCTGTCAGGATCAAACAATATGGTGCTGTCCGTTTTATTCAGAATAAACATTTTTGCTTTATAATATCCGTCATAATCGTCCTCATTCATAGTAACGCCGACCCAAAATTTGCCGTTATCTTTATACACCCATTCCTCGCCATCGATCCATTCCGTCAAGTCATAGTCCTGCCTGTCCTGCTCGAACAACGAAAACACCATTTTCTTGTTGCAAGCCACCAACAACGGCACAAGCATTAAAATCAAAATCAGTCTTTTCATACCAGCATTTTTTAGTTGTCGTCTTCACTTTCTTCGTCAAGGACTTCATCGATGACATCCTGTAATTTGTTAATGTTGTGGTCATCGAATTCGTCTGAGGTGAAAACATTCACTACATTCTCCATATCCTTATCAGTCAAAATCAACACATCACCGATTAACTTATTTCCATTACCGTTCTCCGCGCGAAAACGATGCGTAATGCCCCATCCGCAAAACTCACCTTCATTGATTGTTTCATAGCAAGTACGGATAATGTTCTCCTGCTTCTTCAAGTCAGCCTCGCAATTCTTCAACTTTTTCTCTGCGTCAGCAAGTTCTCCCTTAGCCTGACGGTATTTTTCTTTTCGATAAGTACTTCTGTCATAAGAAAAATCGCCATATAGAGAAACATCAGACAACGCTTGCTCGTAATCCCATTGTAAATTTTCCAACTCCTGCTTAAAATCTATAATCTTGTATGCTGCATCGAGAGCATCCGTATTCGTATAAATAGAAACGTATGCACTGTCAACAACCGTCTCGACAGGCTCGTAAGTATCGGGATAATAAAGCGACTTCACGACAGTTTCTTTTGCAATCTTTTCAGCACGTTTTTCCCTGCCGCCGCAAGCCACCAGCAGCGGCACAACAATCAATATCAAAACCAGTCTTTTCATAACTATACATTTTAAGTTCTACAAATCATCCATCGCCTCCGCCCTTGCAGCGTCAGTGTTTATCTTATCAAAATATTTCAAAGAAACATAGGTATCCAATCCGTCAAGACAGTTAATTTTCAACTCAATATCTCCTCTTGCAGTTGAAAAGACAGTGTAATACGTACACCTATTTAGCTGTAAAGCCTGAAGCTTCATAAAATCATCTTTCTCCACTCCATACATTTGAAATTCCTCCACACAATGTGCAGGGCTGCCGTATTTCTCCATAAGCATTGATTTCAATAACAAGTAGCGATTTTCAAGCGATGTCCAATTGTCCTGATTTGGGAACAACACACCAACCAAATTCACAACATTTGTCGATTTCAAAACGGAAACACCTACTGTGCAACCTTTCACACCGGCAAATTCACCCTCAAGCAGTGCAGTACCGTCATCTTCTCCAAGATACGAAAATCCGGCGGACTCCATTTTAGAGACATACTCTCTCAACGTACCGTCAATCGGCACACCTTTGAATTTCAGATGCTCCGATTCAGTTTGGGCAAAAGCAGTAAGCGCAACCACTACGAATGCCAACGACAATAAGACTTTCTTTCCCATAGTATTTTCTTTTAGTGTCCCCCTGTTCCGAAAGGACAGTTATAATAACGCGAAACGTGGAACTGCGATGCCATACCGTCGTTGAAGGTCTTAGGAATACCTAATAAGCAGATATGATAATAGCAGCCCACGCCATAGCGTGAGAACCACTATGCTTTTTCTCTGCTTATCTCGAAAAGTTCCTAAGTTTTCAACGACAAGATAAAAGCACAACGTTTCTTCTTAATTTCCAAAAAATTCAAAGGCGGAACTCTATCCAACTTCGATAACAAAAATAGCATTTTTTCAGATAATCAACAAATTATCAAGAAATAATTTAATGCGAGTTCAGAATTATTGCGCCCGCTAAAAAAATCAGGACCTAATTGTATGGCATTTATTCATAAACACTTAATATGCGCTATGGAAAGAGGAGTTGCTTTTGAGAATGAAAGAGCCTCGCGGAGGCTCCGGACCGGCAACACTGCTGTGCCCCGCTTAGTGTTCTATGAAGTGATGCCGCTATGCGGTTACCACTTATCCACCAACCAAATGCCAATACTTTTGACTGTCACCGATGTAAAACATTTCCTATAAATAACATTTCGATTAAAAAGCTTGCAAGTTTCAAACCAAAATGATATATTTGCGGAAAACAAACCTAAAAATAACCAAAAAACTCAAATTATGGCCAACATTTCAAGACGTTCGTTTCTTCAGAAAGTAGCTACGGTAGCAATGGCATCAGCCGTTGCGCCTGTTGCATCGCTCGCCGCAGAAGAAACGGCTAAAACAAAAGCGGTACCGGGAACCGGAGGATTTGATGCCGACGGGCGTCCGCTGCCACCGAAAAAAATCATCGGACGCGGCTCCGAGATGAAAATCATCCAAATCACCGACACGCATCTAAGAGGCGACAACCTATTGTCGTTCGGGAAATGCGACACTTCGACCACTGTAAGAAAAGCCGTGGAGTATTTCCAGAAAATGGCGGAGAAAGACCTTCCCGACATGTTCATCGCCACCGGCGATTTGGCCGACAACGGAAACCACACCGCCTACGGAAAAATCCACGATTATTTCTCCGATCTCCCGAGACCGGTGTTCTGCGTCCCCGGCAACCACGACAACCGTGAAGCCATGCTAAACCTTCTCGGCAACAAGATGTGCCCGGTGAAAGAGGACATCGCGCCTTACATCTGCTACACAGTCGAGGGCTATCCCGTACGCATCATCTGCGTGGACACAATCGTACAAGGCAAGCACTGGGGTGGAGTTACAGACAAGGTGGCCGACTGGTTGGAGGCTAAATTGGACGAACAACCGAGAAAGAAAACACTCATCTTCACCCACCACCCGCCTTTCGACACAGGAATGGGATTTATGGACGAAGGGTTCGAGAATATCGGCCGCTGGGAAGAGATTCTGACAAGGCATAAGAATCATATCCAACTATGCTGCGGACACATGCACCGCAACATCGCCACGCGCTGGCGCGGCGTGCCTGTCACAGTGGCCGCCCCGATTTGCATGCTGATGGAAATCGACTTCTCAGAACCCGGCGGCGACCGTTTCTGGCTGGCCGACCCGCAATACACGATACACCATTTCTATCACAACCAGATAAACACCTATGGGTGCACAATCCCGACCCACGCAAGCTGGGACGGACCGTACCCGTTCAAATATCTGGACGTAGACAAGAAGAAATAGTCCTTTTAAAAACAAAACGGCAGGCGCATTGCAATGCCTTTTTCAGGTCTGCAATGCGCCTGCCCATTTTAACCCAAATCATTGGAAGTACGGCGGAGCCGGGAAGGGATTGAAGTCTGCGGCTCAGGTTAAAGGTCATAGGTGAGCCTGTAACCCTTAACCTATAGCATGCCACGACAGCGACACAAAACCCCTCCGTCCCGTTGGGACACCTCCCCTATTAACTCCACTCCGCTTCGTGAACAGGGGAGGACACCTGAATGGAATTAGGTAATCATTTTTACTCTAATGATTTGGGTTAAAGCATATCAGCGAAGCTCGACAGTCTTGCTTTCTTTTCCTAAATAGAACAATTTGGCCTTGATAACCTTGGCAGACTCCTTCACTGGACCTTTCCACAACTTAGAACCAGAATCAGGCTCTTTTCCGTCGGTCGTATAACGGATTTCCGCCTCAGGATAAGGAGAATTCATAAACACCATATCGTCAGAACGGCGAATACCCGGCATGCCGAGATGGAAATTGATGCCGCAACGTTGCAGATAAGGCAATTCCGAGGTGCCAATAAGGCGGTTATAGCGTATAAGTTCCATCTTCTCATCATCGACAGTGGCATTCCAAGCACGCTCCACGACCCCGAAAATCTTAGGGAACATATACAGCTCCACCATACCGAAATTACGGATGGTCTCGCCAAACATCTGCGCCTGAACGCCTATTATGTTCTTCTTTCCCTCATCTGTCAACACAGGCTTGCCTTCCGCCACATCAGCGCCGAGCGGCTTACCGTCGAGCGTCAACGAAGTGGAATGGTAGATGTCGTAAGGACGCCCCTCCCATGAGCGGTATTCATCGACATATCCTCCCCAGCTAAGACCCGGCTCTTCAGGATTAGCGTTGTATGACATGTCAAGATAGAAATTACCGACGTTGCTAAGAATCACCTTATAGCCATTGTTGGCGATAGAATACGGTATCGAATCGTCGCCCCAGTCAGGAATAGTGTTCCAACTGTTGATTCCGGCAAACTTGTCGCGAAGCAATCTATCCGTAGCTTCGTCATGCCCCATCGCCGACTCCTGCCATCCTCCGACCTTTATGCCTTTGGCAGAAATAATGTCCGCCATACGTACCACAAAATACTCATGCACGTCATGCGTGTCCTCGAATCCTTTTTCACGCATCAATTCCTGCACATCGGGCGAGCCTGTCCACGGATTTTTCGGCACCTCGTCGCCGCCCGCATGGAAGAACGGAATCTCCACACCCGCCTCCTCGTACATCAACAGAATCTCGTCAACCACCTTTTCAAGGAAACGGTATGTACCCTCCTGCGCGGGATTCAGCACATTGTCATGGTAGCCCTGAGCAGAAGTGTACCGGGAAGTGTCGTTCCAATCCCACAGCCTGTAACGCTCGGCCTCATTGAAATCAGTCTTCTCATACTTCCTGTAGCGGGCTTTCATAGAAACGATGGCAGCACGGGCATGCCCCGGAGTCTCGACTTCCGGCACAATCCTCACGCCTCTAGCATGGGCATATTTCAGCAACTCGATAAATTCCTTACGCGTTATATAGCCATTGGAAGTAGTCGACAAATCGTCAGGATTACCGTTACCGGCATAGAACTGGCACATAAATTCATCTTCCGTTTCTGTCATTCCACGCCGTGAGCCGACTTCCGTCAGTTCCGGCAATCCCGGAATCTCCAGACGCCATCCCTCATCATCGGCAAAATGGAACTGCAACGTGTTAAGCTTATAAGAAGCAATTCTGTCTATCACCTTCTTCACGGCATCAAGACCGGTATAATTACGGACAATGTCGAACATCATCCCGCGGTAATGGAAATCAGGCCAGTCGCAAATCACCACATTCGGCAGCGATGTAGTGCCATAATTATGGTCAAGAATCTTCATCACCGACTTCACGCCATTCAGAACCGCATCGGCCGTAACTCCCTTGACAGTCCAATTTTCTCCATCGACAACTATCTCATAATATTCATCATTGCTACGTCCTTCAGCCGTTTTCACCTCCGCACGGCTGACAAGCGAAAGCGAAAGAGCCGTAGCAGCCTTACCCTCGGCAAGCAAACCGCGCTCTTTCAATTTTTCAGCGGCATACGCCGATTCCCTTACCAGCCAAGCTGGCGCAGACACAGAGAACTTTCCGCCAAGCCGGGAATATCCTTCCTGTTCGACAACCTCTTTCAGCCCCGGAAAAATCTCAAATGGGTCGAACGGCACGGCCACATCCACCGGATTCACCCTTGCATTTAATGCGTATACACGCTCCGCAGTCGGGTAAATATCCGTCTTAGGCACATAAGCAGGATTAATCAACGATCTGCCGATAGGCAGCGGACGAGCCACACTATCTGAAGCAAATGCGAAATGCCCTCCGTCAGGCGCATAGCTCACCCCCGGGAATCTGCCTTTGATGGCAAACTCAATTTTCAAGGTCTTGCCTTTCCCGAGCTTAAATCCATACTTCGGAGTCATCTTATAATAGCCGGTCTGCACTTCAGAGAACACAACCGGGCAATCGCTTGCCGTAACAATCGTGCGCGGGAACATATTGAAATATATGCTCCAGCCAGTACCCAAATCACTGTCGCTGACGTTCTTCAGGACAAACAGATTATTGTATGCCCCTGACATTTCCTTTTCAAGCAATTCCCAATCCAAAGATACAGGAGCTACATTCGTATCTGCCCGCGCGGACATAGCGGCGACAAACACACATAACGTAAAAATCCACGTTTTCATATTAATATTTTTTCATAATTTATTTTCAATATCACTTATTTCTCCCGACTGGATAAGGTCGGCGATGGTATTACAGGCATCGTCGAGCAAGTCGAGAACATTTTCGAAGCCTTCCGAACCGCCATAATACGGGTCGGGAATGCAATCCTGCCCACTATAATTGCGGAAAAACCTCGAAATCTGCACAATCTTGGATTCATCCTCAAGAGTCATGGCCATATCGCGCAAATCATCGACATTGGCATCGTCCATACCGACTATCAAATCGAAACGCCCGAAATCGCCATACGTCACCGGACGGCTCAAATGCGTCAATTGCAGCCCACGCCTCGCGGCATGCACCCGCATCCGCTTATCAGGCAAATCACCCCTGTGATATCCTGACATACCGGCAGAATCAATTTCCACCTTATCAGAAATGCCACGCTCGGAAACAATCCGCTCCATCACGGCCTGCGCAGCCGGAGAGCGGCAAATATTCCCCAAACACACAAAGAGTATCTTGTATTTCTTATTATTACTCAATGAGTTATATTCTTTCATATATATTCGGTTTACATTATAGTTTACAATATATTGTTGGCATACAAGGCTTTGTTTCCTTTGCTCATTGCAAAAGTAATAAATAAAAACGGCAATAATGTAGGTATCCACGCTTTCGCACATAAAATGTTCTAATTGAACTATAATGAAGCACACCGATAGTTACGCCTCTCAAAATTTTCTATAGAAATTTTAGATATGCAAAGGATGAAGTTTAAGTTGATTGTCCGTATCTAAGTAGAAATCATAATCTCCATTTCCTATCTTTTTGAGCAAAGAAATTGCATCCTCATCGCCTTCTTGAGCTAATCCTTTTAGTTGCAGCACATAATCGGTAATGAGGCCTTTGAGTAACCTGTTTTGTTCCATAAGTTTTTCCATGCACTCTTTACCATAATAGTCAACAGATATATCGGGATGCAGTCCGTATTTTCTATATACGTCCGTCATTACCTGTTTAACGACTCTTTCCGTACACTTTTCGTTCTGTTTCACATCCAACACGACAATGGCATCATGGATTGAAATAACCTTGAATTTCTTGGCATATAGCTCAACTAAGATTTTACCGAATAATTCACTCTCAATCTTCATCATATCATTTGCGAGCTTTGTACGGTTTTCTCTCTTGGAATCAAGCACAACTGTATAGACATTAGGAAATTCCTTTGCAAATATCTTGGCGTATTCCTTGCCTCTTGCTGTCAGTTTCTTACTATAAAAGACCTCTCTAAACATCAAGACCTTAATATCAGAGCGAAGCAAATTCTTCTCATCCACCATTTCTTTTGGTATGGTAATATCCCAAAACAAGCCCATAGAAGTCAGGTACATATAGTATAACACATCTATTGGGATGGATTTTATATTTTCTTCCTCTATATTATTTGCTATCAATATTTTGCGTAGAAATCGCTTAACATTATGAGATTCCACATTGGCCGTATATATTTGCTCATATATTGGGTAAATCCTATCCATTAAAGAAGTAGAAATATCATAGTATGACATTAGGATAGAATTAAATAATAAAGGATGAGAGTTATGTATGTCTAACGAATATCTGATATTAAGGAAAGGTTTAAGCAATCTTGGTGTAGATGTAGCTATGGAGTAAATTCTCTTGTTATCATCTATGGAAGTAATACGAAAATCACCATCCATATACCTGTCTATCACTCTTACATAATAGTCATTCGATTTATCAGAGGGAAATATATGCGAAGTAACAAAATCAACAGCTTCATCTACATATTGAAGTTTAAGATATTTAAGGCTGTCATTATAGCGAGAATATAAGTAATCGTTTTCAAGTCTTTGCTTGTTATCCTGTTCTTCTTTGGTTTGATATGGCAATAGGCATTTGTTAAGTTTTTCATCATAATCTGATAGGTAAGTAGATGGATGCAAAGTATATGTAAATCTTACGTTTGGCGCAAAATAGTAACCGTATGTCTTTTCGTCCAAAGAATAATAACCATCAGAATGTAATATGCCCATCTTATAGAGGTTATCCAACATCTTCTTGTAATCCTTGCCAAAGACATTTTGAAGTACGGAAGAATGAAGATAGGCTATACCGTTATCATTATTAAGAGTACGTTTAATAATTGTATGTATAAAAAACTCATATTTCTTTGCCAATAAGTTTTCACGCTTTACAACGGTTTTCTTTTCCTCTTTTACCTCATCACATTCAGACATTGGAGCATTAGGCAACTGTATCTTCGGCATAATTTTAGGAGCGGATTTACTATACAGTCCGTATGTTTTTTCTGCCTTGACATAGTTGCTGACTATATCATCTATGGAATAATCCTTTAAGCCCCATATTTTCTTTGTGTAGAGAGATTTTTTCATTTCAGCGTGATATTTATAAGTAAATATAAGGATAGTTCAATATAGTTCAATAGATATGGCAAAAAGATTTAGCAGGAAAGTGTCTGACGCTACAAGATTCAAAATGCGTTTGGCGAAGCAAGGTAGAAAGAATCCAATGTTCGGTAAAAAGCACACCGATGAGACAAAAGAAAAGATAAGCAAGGCGTTAACTGAATATTGGCACAAAATTTTACCCTTAAATTGATATTTTAAGGTGTAAGTGCCGATATTTCCAACCTCCGAACAAATAAATATCATATAATCAATTAGTTATGTAAAACAAATGTGACTTTTCAATACTTCAAGACATACCCATAATTAACCGTTGCTCGTTCATCAATCATTTATTTTTTGAAAACGAAAAAATATGAATGGAATTTGCGTGCATGACGTTGCTCACCTATTTTTGCGGATAAAATCTTGTGCTTTGACACAAGAATAAATGTATCTTCCAATATAAAGCCTGTTGCAGCAGCTTTATCTTGCACAAAGTTACTAACCCAATATTGCTTTGTCCCATAAACAAAATCCATCGTTTTCATTATGAGATAACCTCCTTTTTGCAACTTGCAGTATGCCAAATTCAGCATCTCAACATTGGTTTTGTATAACTCATCCACAGAATAAAAGCAATTAAATCTCCTTGCGATCATTGACGTTTGCGCATCTTTCTCACTGTTTTTTACGGTAAATGGCAAATCTATGATAATTGAATGTAATGCACCATTTTCAATGGCATAAGCCTGTTCCAAAGGCAAGACATCTTCAAATTGTGGATATTTATCATATTTCATAGTTGGTTGAGGGATATTGCGGTAAAACACACCTATACTATAAGTCATATCACAGTCAAAGCAATTTCTATCTACATATAACCGCAAAATATTAAACAAGATTTCATCTTGACTATCCGACACGGATTTTATAATAACGTTCCATTTTGATGTATCAAACATTGATGTTTTGGTTTTATCATCATTTGACACGCATATATTCTGTGATATGTATTTTCTAATGGTATTAACCGAATAGCCTAATTGTGCCGATAATTGTCTTAATGAAATATTGGGGTTTGTCTTAACGACTTCATCAATCCTCCTCTTTATAATAATGGCATTATCCAATTTCCTATTTATGCCATTTGTCCGAATGTATGAGCGTATAGCAGCAACGGTAACATTGTTGTTTGCTGCATTTTCCTGTACTGATAAAATGGGATTATAATTTATCTTGCTTTTATACGGCATAGTATCACATTTTCTTTTCTTTGGTTATCAAGAAACCTTGCCTTATGGTACATTTATCAG
>URQP01000005.1 GCA_900550025.1 uncultured Porphyromonadaceae bacterium
CGTTATCCATAGGCTCGCTCGAAGGCTACAATGTCTACCGCTTCCTGACATCCGACCGCGAAAACAGCGAGGCATGGACAAAGATAGCCGACAAGACCAACGTTACAAGCTTCACCGACACGCAATTCGGAACGCTTCCGCAAGGATATTACCAATATGCGGTGACAGCGGTATGGAACGGCACAGGAGAATCGGAAGAGGCAGTAAGCCCCGTAATCGCAAAAGACATGATTACTTCTGTCACCATCAACCTGTCGGCCGAAGTACAGGATGCCAATGCGCTGGACGGCACTGCCGTGACACTCGAATCGACCGACGGAGCATACAGCTATTCTGCAACCTTGCAGGACGGACAACAGACTTGCACATTCCCGGAAGTGAGCAAGGGAGAATACTCGCTGACGGTAGTGAACCAGCGGTTCGAGGTAATCGACGAGACCATACAGCCGGCTACCGAAAGCAGCTATACATATTCCTATGCATTGGAAGAAAGGCTTACCGCGCCGGTCAACCTTGTGGCCGAAGAAAACGCAGAGACCGCCGGGACCTACGACCTGACGTGGAACCTCACTTCCAACATCTTCGAGGACTTTGAAAGCCACGAGGACTTCACCCTCAATTCGAGAGGAGAAATAAGCTGGAGCTACCTTGACAACGACGATATCGAAAACACCTACGGCATGAGCTATACGGCAGAGGACGGCAGCCAACAGCAAGTTGTCTACGACAATTGGGGAGCACGCACTGCATATATCATCTTCAACCCGACAGCCACCAATCCGCGTTGCGACCAAGACGGCAACATCAACGCCTACAGCGGTGACAAGTTCCTCGGCTCGTTCGCGTCAAGCCAGGGAAGGAACGACGACTACATCATCTCGCCGGAATTGTTCTTCGACAGCGATTTCGAGTTCTCGTTCTATGCCCGCTCATATTCCGACGCCTACGGCACGGAACAGATAATGGTAGGCTACTCGCTGACCGACATCGAGCCGGAATCGTTCATCTGGCTTAACAACGGCACATCGATATCCGTACCGGCATACTATTGGTCGCATTACACCTATACTATACCGGCAGCAGCCAAATATGTAACGATCAGGGACGTTTCCTACAACACATTCCTGCTAATGATCGACGACATTCAGATTGGCAGCGGGGAATCGCTTCCGTTCAGGTCGTTTGCCCAAAAATTCGAAATCTATCTTGACGGAAACAGGATAGGTGAAACCACAGGCAACGAATATAGCGTGCCGGCAGGCGAAGGCCGCCACACAATCGGTGTAAAAGCCATCTATGAAACTGGCGAATCGACCACAACTGAAGTAATCGTGGGCAACAACGCCTCTGTCGAAGGAATCACAAGCGACAATGCAGTGATATACCACGACCACACGCTGTGGTTCAATGGAATGGCTCAGGAAGTGGCGGTTTACACCACTACCGGACTGCGAGTGGCATCATTCAGCAACGCCGAAAACAGTGTCCGGCTCGACAACCTGCAGGACGGTGTTTACATAGCTGCCGTCATGATCGACGGAAAGAGACATATTGTTAAATTCATTATCGGATAATTTTATGAGATTAAACAAGCATATAGCCGGCAAAATCGCCGGAATAGTGGCATCAGCAGCCTTGTCGTTGACGGCATGGGCGGTCCCTGCAAAGCAGGGGCTGCTCACCGTGGAGACGGCCGACGGCTCTACTATAAAAGTAAGGATAGTGGGCGACGAATGGGGACACTACTATCTGTCGGAAGACGGATATCTCCTCACCCGCGGCGCAGACGACTTCTTTTATTATTCCGACTACGACAGCACGACGGGACGCCTGAAACCGACAACGATGCGGGCAACCGACGTGAAGTCGCGCAAGGCTGAAGAAAAAGCGTTCGTCGCCTCACGGAGCAAGGAAATGCCGGCAGGACTGAAACGCATGCCGGCACAACGGAGATCGTCAGCGATACAAAAGGCAAGCAGCACAGGCAGTTCGCACAACTTGAAGGACTTCCCGACAATCGGCAAACAAAAGACACTCGCCATACTCGTGGAATTCAAAGACAAGAAATTCACCGTAGAAAATCCGGAATCCACATTCAAAGATTTCATGATGAAAGAGGGTTTCACGCACGACAACGGAGCGCATTTCAGCGTACGCGACTATTACACGGCATGCTCCGGCGGACTGTTCGACCCGGAATTCGACGTATACGGACCGGTCACCTTGCCTAACAACCTTGCCTATTACGGAGGAAACGATATCTACGGCAACGACGACAAGCCGGAACAGATGGTAATCGAAGCCTGCCAGATGCTCGACGACCAGATTGACTTCTCGGAATACGACCGTAACGGAGACGGATGGGTAGACAATGTATATATATTCTATGCCGGCTACAGCGAGGCGGAAGGCGCATCCGCGAATGCCCTTTGGCCGCATGCTTGGGACATCTGGACAGGAGCGGGGCAACGCCTTGTGCTCGACGGCGTGCAAATAGGCCCTTACGGCTGTTCGCAAGAGCTGAACATCGAAAACAACAAATTAGTTGGAATCGGTGTGTTCTGCCACGAATTCGGACACGTGCTCGGCCTGCCCGACCTTTATGACACAGGAGGCACAGGACTGGCATTCACACCGGGAAACTACTCACTGATGGACTCCGGGGAATATACCGACGACTCCAACACACCGCCCTACCTCACCGCTTACGAGCGCTGGGTGTTAGGCTGGCATACTCCCGAGCTCATCGACCGCGCGATGAACGCCACCCTACCGCCAATATCGGCAGGCATGGTGAAAAGTTACCAGATAAATACAACAAACCCGAATGAAATGTACATACTCGAAAACCGCCAGCAAAAAGATTACGACGCCTATATACCGGGGCACGGAATGCTTGTATGGCACATCGACTATGACCAAGACACTTGGGAAAAGAATCAGGTTAACAACCTGTCGACACACCAGCGCATCGACATTGTAGAAGCCGACGGGCTGGCGACCGCTGAAACGCGTACAGGCGACCCGTTCCCCGGAACTTCACGGATTACGTCGTTCACCGACAACAGCTATCCATCCATGCGCGACTGGAGCGGCAACAATCTGAACCTGCCGATTACAGAAATCAAAGAAGAGGACGGAATAATCACATTCAAGGTGCTTGGCGGTATTTTTGAGCTCGATGCCGTTACAGTCAACGAAATCGACGAATCGGATGTCACTGCCACGAGCATACACCTTGCATGGAATTCCGTAGCCCGCGCCAATGGCTACCTGCTCAACTTGTATGTCATGGACGGTGCCGACAAGAACTATATACACCGCAACGAACCGCTCGGCAACGTCAACCAATACACCGTGACAGGCCTACAGCCGGAAACCACTTATTATGCCACAATATCGGCTACCGACGGCAACCATCTTTCGGCGGAAAGCAATATCGTATCGGCCACTACACTCGAGCCTGATTTCAGCTTCTATATGCCTACAGTGCTCGAAGCGTCGTCCGTCACGTCGAATTCGTTCGTCGCCAACTGGGAGGCACTTGAAGGCGCGACAGAATATTACCTGTCGGTTTTCGACCGCAACAATTCCGGCGAACAAGTGGAAAGCATTGATTTCAGCGACGCGGCCGGGAGTTTCCCGGAAGGGTGGACCACCAACTGCAACAGCTTCATCATGACAGACGGATGTTTCGGTATCGCCGCGCCCGCAATCACCATGCGCCAGACAAACACCTACATTTCTTCCCCATTCTACAACGGAGAGATAAAGGAAATCAATTTCTGGTATAAAGGTGCATATATGGACCCGACAAACGTTCTAACCGTTTCGGTTTCTTCCGACGGAGACGAATGGGAAATAATCGACTATCCCGACATCGCCAGCCAGACAAGCAACTATGCCCTCTATGGCGAAGGACAAGTGCTGACACTCCCCTCTGGAGTACGCCAGTTCAGGATTGATTATGCGAAATCCGACGGCAGCAGCGGAGGTTTCGTATATATCGACGATATACGTGTTGTAGTCGAGGGATATGACGACCCGGTGGCCGTAGAAGGGTACTCCGAATTGAATGTCGGCGACGTACTTTCATACGAAGTGACCGGCTTACAGCCAGAGACCGAATACGTCTACCGCGTGCGCGGAAACAACGGCACAATGTATTCGCTTTATTCTCCCGACATGTCGGTATGTACTTCGGTTTATGCTTCAGCCGGAAATATCGACGGAAGTTCTTTCTCCGTTTCCACATTGCCCGGCAAGATAATAGTGAAAGCATCCGCCGGCAACGCCGTAAACATTTATTCCGCATCAGGTATAAACATAGCCAACGCGCAATCTGCGTCGGGACTTACGGCATTCGACCTGCCACAAGGTGTATATTTGGTCAAATGCGGAGATTCCGTGAAGAAAGTCATTGTCTCCGACTGACGACAGTCAAACATCAAATTTTACATGGACGCATCCCAAACGGTGCGTCCTATTTTTTTGTACTTTTGCAAAAAGAGACAATTTATGGATGCGGAATTGTGGAAACAATCGCTGCAGGAAGTGGCGAAACCTGAAAAAAAGGAGATATTGTCGAGCTTTTTCAAGACAGGAAAAGGAGAATACGGAGAAGGCGACATTTTCATAGGTGTGAATGTCCCCGACAACCGCGCAGTGGCACGCAAATTTGCAAGCGCGGACTATACCGTCATCAAAGAAATGCTAAGCAGCGAAGTGCATGAGCACAGGCTGTCGGCGCTGCTATCGCTTGTCATACGGTACAAGAAAGCCCGCACAGGCGAGGAAAAGGGGCAAATTCGCGACTTCTACCTCCAGCACACACAACATATCAACAATTGGGACTTAGTCGATTTAAGCGCAGAATACATAGTCGGAGCAGAATGCCTCCGCACAAACGATTACTCCGTACTTTTCCAGCTTGCTGAAAGCAGCGACCTGTGGGAACAGCGCATAGCCATCGTCTCCAACCTGATACCTGTCCGCGCAGGAAGATTCGACACGGCGATAAAATTAGTGGAATTGCTATTGCATCATCCGCACGACCTCATACGCAAAGCAAACGGATGGATACTCCGTGAAATCGGCAAGAAGGACGAATCCGCATTGCTTGCCTTTCTTGACAAATATGCCGCGGCAATGCCGCGCACGACGCTACGCTATGCAATCGAACGCCTGCCCCAGCCTCTTCATAAGAAATATATGAAAAGACAGCAATAAAAATGGCCGCCGTCACTGGCAGCCATTCTTATTTTATAAAGAAAACTCGAACCGAGTTTAGAACTTATAAGCGGAGGTGTTCCTCACTCCCGGTATTCCATAAAGGGTTTCCAAATCGCCCTGAACGCTTACTTTCTTGCCCAAGTTGCCTGCATTGTCTTTCAAGTTGACAGCATTGCGGACATTTCCGGTAGGAAGAGCCACGCAAACACATTTAGCCACATTTGTCTCATTTGCGTTGTCAGCAATGAGCACATTGTTATTTTTTGCGTTTTCAGCAGAGAAAACGGCATATTCCGTAGCGTCACCGCCGTCGGAGAATCCCACGATATATCCGGTAACCCACACATCGCTGCCAGACACTCCGGCCATGACATCGCTCACCTCAAACGGAGATTCTTCAGAACCATCGCCTCCGAACACCGGAGTGAATTCAAATTCTTCAGTTGTCCCGGCGTTTTCCTTGATACCTGCCATTCCGTAAAGATTTGCGAACGTGCCTTTCAGCAAAATTTCCGCACCAAGATTGTTGGCGTTGTCGGCAAGATTTGCCAACCGGCGCAACTCTGAATTTTGCGGAAGATTGATTACGAGACATTTCGTGTAATCCCTTACATCCGCCGACTCGGCAATCACAAGAGTGTTGGGCAAAGAGAATGGAGCGGTCCACTCTATATCGCTATTGCTGCTGACTGTCTCCTTGTTAGGAGCTACTGCGCCTACTATATAACCTTTAACCCAGCCGCTGTTGTTGCCTTGTCCCTCGATTGCCTGGCTGACAGTATAAGGATTGCCTTTCATTCCCGGAAGCACTTCGCCATTGAAGATGCAATCCTCGTAGGAGCGCAACGTCAACTGCCAAGTTCCTCTGTAATATCCAAGAATACCGACAACCGAGCCAGTACCCTCCGGCAATATCCTGTTGTAAAAATTAGCATAACCGCTATTACGCAGCGTCAACGAAGCCGTCCCGTCGGAAATCGTACGCGACACAGTCGTCTCTGATTCCGAAAAAGGCAGTTCTCCGCCACCGTCAAACTGAACATTATCAAAACGTACCAACTTGCTCTGATAAGCGATTATCCCTTCCGGAGTTGTGGGAAGAGCGCTTATCGACGGCACGACAAGAGTGTCGACCAACGTAGGCTCAGGCAAGCCATTAAGCTGTGCGTGCTCTTGGAAGAACTCAAGAGGCATACGCGCCATCTGCACCTCGTCGTACTCGGCATTGTATTCCGGCGTACCAAGCTGCTGCAATCCTTGGTAATTACCAATATACATGTCAGTAGCATCGATGACGATTTCCTGACCAAAACGATACGTGTTGTACAGGCTATTCGCGTCGATTGACAATGTAATAGCCGCAGTACCGTCGTCGATTACCATATTCTTGTAAATGTTGCCCGATTCGTCGGAACTTACGACACGCCCCTTAATCACTATATGATCGCCGTTTTCCTTTGTTCCTATCGTGTCAACCCCCATATAATCCTCAAACCAATAGGCCTGCTTCAACTCAAGGATAGTAGTGTTGGCAGTGATGGTAGCTTCAGGGGTTACAAGCGGAGGAGTGTCCCAATTGTCGTCACAGCCTGTAATTCCAAGTGCTGCGAAAAGCAGTGCTGTAAGATATAATTTTACGTGTTTCATATCGTTTTTAATTTTTATTGTTCGTTGGTTTTGTTTTATTAGAATCTCACTCCTATGTTGGCAAATATCCTGACTCCTTGCGTATAATAGAAACGGCTCGGATATTTGTTGACATCGTAGTTGTTATAGTCGAAACGGCTCTGCTGGTAACCGCCCGTCTGGATATTTTTCTTGTTGAGAATATTGTTTACACTCAAATTGAAATTGAGCGACAGCTTGCGGTTCACATACCAAACCTTGCCGATGCTTGCGTTAAGCAGGAAGCAGTCGCGCAATTTCTCCTGCGCCGCGATTTCCCTTACTTTCGCTTCATAGGCATCCTTGCTTCCACCAACAAAAGCCAGCAGCTCCGGCATATATTCGTGGCGGATAGGCGACAAATCGATATAGGAATCATCCATCCAAGTGGCATTCACCTCGAAGAACCACATCTTAGGAGCATTGTAATTGATGGCAAGGTTGAGAGCAGTCTGCGGAGTGCCCGACACGTAGAAATTTTTCAGGTAAACGGTCTGTGTCGTATCCGGCAAAACGCCGTTCTCGAAGCTTCGTGTGCCTTTCGGACGGTTCTTGTACTGGTAGCGCGAGAACGTACCTGCAAACGATACGGTAAGATCAGGCAGCACCTTCACGGCTATTCCCGCTTCCACGCCCTTATATGTCTTGTTCACGCCCGAAAGAACGTAGTTGGTATAAGTGGAGAAGTTGTCATCATAGAACGACGAACGCTCCGTAGCGTCGTAGATATTCGTCCAGAATCCGGTAATCATACCACGCACGCGGTTGTAGTTGAACGAATAGCTCAGATCGGCCGAAACAATGCGCTCGCTGTTGAGCTCGCTTGTCACATCATCCTTGATACGCGGTGCGATATACACATTGTCGGCAAGCGGGGCGCGCGTGCCGTAGGACACGTTCGCTATGAAGAAATTGCGTCCGTCGAGCTTGTAGGTCGCACCGGCCTTGAGCATACCGTTATCGAAACGGTGCATAAGACCTTTTCCGTAAGAATTGAGCGGAGAACGTCCGTTGCGCATCTTACCGTCACGCTGGAATTGAGTATAGGAAACCTTCAGGCCATAGTTGATGTCCCAATGGTCGAGGTTTATCATATTCTGAATCCAAGCGTTTGCAATGATTGAGTTTATGTCATA
Organism: uncultured Porphyromonadaceae bacterium; assembly: GCA_900550025.1. Lineage (GTDB taxonomy): Bacteria > Bacteroidota > Bacteroidia > Bacteroidales > Muribaculaceae > Limisoma > Limisoma gallistercoris. Next base: position 8,034 of record URQP01000005.1, read on the forward strand.
ATTATAGCCGAACTTGTCGCCTACCCCTACCCTGCGGTTCGGATTGTTGAGGTCGTTCTGCAACATGTCTGGACGGTCAGGGAAATCGCGTTCCGCAAACTGGTCGGTATCCGTCCAGTAGTCACCTCCCAGCAAGTCGCGGATAGTCTTATAATAAGTAGCTTGCGTGAAATTCAACCCCACTCCGGCCTGCAACGTCATATAGTCGTTGATGCGGTGGTTGAGCGTAGAGTTGAAGAACACGTTTTTCTGATTGCTATGGCGGTTCTCAAGTATATAAGTAGAACCGCGGTAATTCTGTCCGTTCTGCTCGCAATACAATTTTGTCAGGTAGTTGGTACGGTAAAGGTTGTTCCAGTCTATCTGACGCTGGCTCTCGTTGTTCTGCCATAAATCGGTATACAGGTCGAACATTTCCTGATTGTCCTTGTAGTACGACGGCAAGTAGCGGTAATAGTCAGGACGCGGGTCGGCTGCGTTATACCAGTTGAGAGCCGACGAAGAATACATTGAATAACGTATTGCGGCACCTGTATTAAGCGTTGTCCCCGACTTGGGTTCCCATATCCAGTTGATTATGGCAGTAGGGTCGAACGATTCTACAATGCGCGCGGCGCGCTTCTTGCCGTCCTGCCATCCCCAGTTGGGGTTGTACATATATGAATCGGCAAGCTCGTAGACTTCCTCGTAAGTGGCAGAAGAAGAAGCACGTTGCGTAGGCGCGCCGTAGAGCGTCAGCCCGAGACTGTGGTTTTCGTTGAAAACCTTTTGCAACGACAAGAACAATCCGGCTGAATGATAGAACGTTCCTTCCGTTATTCCTTCCTTACTATAACGTCCGATGGCCGACAGCGTAAATGCCCAACCATTGTCGCGCAGACCGGTCGAGTAGGTAATCATTCCGCGCGTGGTATATGCGCCATTCGTATAAGAAAGAGTCCCGCGGAATCCCGGAGCATAATCTTTCGCCATCGTGTTGATGTTGCTTGCTCCTCCGATTTCGCCTAAGGAGAATCCGGTAGCACTCAGCCCCAACCCCACAGAGCGGTTCTTGAACGCTTGGTTCATGCCGCCGAGTGTGGAATAATTGAACCGTCCGCGCACCGCATCCGTAAAATGCACTCCGTTGATATACATTTGCGAATATTCCTGTTCGTATCCGCGCAGACGGAAGCGCATCGTGCTGAAGTCATAGTTGGCAGCCGAATAAAATACGTTGTCGCTCGCTCCAGTAAGCATACCGATTGACTGGTCGTTGCCTTCCTCATCCTCAATCTGGCTTTCATCGAGCAACAAGAAATCCTCATTTTCCATGAACGACCCTTCTTCCGGTTGGATTCTCACCTCCCCGAGATCGTCCACCACATTTTCAATGATGTTCACTTCCATGACAAAGTCCTCATAGCCGTATGCCATTACGTGGAGCTTGTCTGTTCCCGGTGTCGCATCGGAAATCAGGAAGTCGCCGCTGGGTCCCGCAGAGACACTTTTCCCCTGATTGTCAAGGAGTATTGTCGCTCCGCCGATTGGCAACCCGTTACCGGCATCTACCACAACCCCTTGCAATCCGGTGTGCTGTGCGGCAACCGGCACGACAGCAAGGGCAAGCAGCAGTAAAAACAGTTTTAATCTCATAAATACTGACAGTTAATTAATAAAATTCTATTATTTATTTCTTAGACGTTTTCGCCTCTCGTACAAGGAATATCTGTGTAGGGAAATCCGTCAAGATATATTCCGGAAGAGAACGTGCGCAACGGATAACCCTGACGGTCGCCCGACTCTGTCTTCATCCCCGGAATATCATTGTGGACCTTGCATTTCAGATACTTCAACGTATTACGGTCTTTCCCGACAAGATTTGAATTGACAAGAATCTGGTCGAACAAATTCCATTGCCCGCGGTAGGCAAGAGAGCCGATGCCCTTGTCAAGGACACTCCACCACGGATTGAACCAACCTCCCTGCTTCACGTCTTTCTGGTCCTTTACAGCCCCTATCACCTCCGCGCAGCTTTCATTGAACGGGTCGTCGTTGAGGTCACCCATAATAATCACCCCTTGGTTCGGGTCAACCCTCAATACAGAGTCGGCTATATGTTTCGCAAGTTTTGCCGCCGCGACACGCAAATAACGCGAAGAGGCCTCCCCTCCCGTCCTCGACGGCCAGTGCCCTATGATGATGCTCACCTTCTCACCTCCGAGCAGCCCGGTGACACAAGTCTGGTCGCGCGTACGGAAATCGGGATTGTCCGGAAGATAAAGCAGGTGGTGCGTAACATTCAATACACTGAACAAACGCGGATTATATATGAATCCAACATCTATTCCACGACGATCCGGCGAGTCGTGGTGGATTATGCGGTAATTCATCGAACGTATCTGCTCGTCTTTCACCAAATCCTCTACCACCGAGCGGTTCTCCACCTCGGAGATGCCGATTATCGCCGGGCCTTTAGGTGTGATGTCTGTCTTGAGATTACTTATGGCATATGCCATATTGTGAATCTTGTTCCAATACTTCTTGCCAGTCCAGTTACGCGAGCCTTGTGGCGAGAACTCAAGGTCATAACTGCCGTTGTTGTTGATGGTGTCGAACAAATTCTCAAGGTTGTAGAACGCCACGCCGAACACCTGATAACGTTTCCCTTGCGCAAAAAGCACCGGGACAATCAAGGCGACAACCAGTGTCAGTGATAGGATACGTCTCATATTTTTGCAGTTTTAATTCCGTTGCAAAGTTAGCAAAAATGGGAACTTCAAAAATAACAAAAATTTATCAATCCACATAGAAATTATATTTTTAACTTTTATGAAAAACGTTTTTTTACACTTCCTTGTCCTCCGCCGGGCAAACCAAGCCTTTCAAGAACCACAACTGTTTGCATTTGCAAACACGGACGGCAAGCCGCGCAAGCCACATCTTTCCATGCCACAACATATTGCGTCTCAACGTTTTGCCAACATTGTTAATAACTTTTTGTCCCATATAATAAAAATGTTCCAGTTTAATTATGAGAATTATGCAAAAAATATCTATCTTTACAACGTTGTTTCTATGAGCTTGTACACAGCATTTTAAGCCCTGATTATGGAAGAAAATACGACATACCACATACCGGCCTTGTTGGACGAGACCATCAACGGACTTGCGATAAAGCCCGACGGAGTTTATGTGGATGCCACATTCGGAGGCGGAGGGCACTCAAGAGCCATCGTCGGGAAACTTGGCGAAAACGGAAAACTTTTCGGCTTCGACCAAGATATGGACGCTTACGGAAACCGCATCGACGACAAGCGCTTCACATTCGTGCACGGCAATTTCCGCTTCATCAAAAATTTCCTCCGCTACTATGGAGAGGCAAGTGTCGACGGCATTCTTGCCGACCTCGGCGTGTCGTTCCACCATTTCGACGACAGCAGCCGCGGCTTTTCATTCCGGTTCGGCGAAGGCGTTCTTGACATGAGAATGAACCGTGACAACAGCACGGATGCCAAGAAAGTAATAAACACCTACGGTCCGGACGAGCTAATACGCATATTCAAGCTCTACGGCGATTTGAAAAATGCGAAAAAAATAACCGACAGAATCGTCAAAAGACGCGCCGAGAAAGAAATCGTCACCACGGGAGACCTTTTAGACACCGTGCGCCCTATCGTCAATCCAAAACAAGAAAAGAAAGAATTGGCGCAAATTTTCCAAGCACTGCGCATGGAAGTCAACCGGGAAGTAGACGCATTAGCGGAATTTCTTGCGCAGACCACGCAGTTACTGAAACCGGGCGGACGGCTTGCGGTCATAACCTACCACAGCGTAGAAGACCGGATGGTGAAAAATTTCATACGCAGCGGAAACATCGAAGGGAAGACAGAAACCGACTTTTTCGGAAGGACGCAATCGCCGCTGAGAGCTGTCAACAACAAGGTAATCGTCCCCTCAGACGAAGAGGTGGAACGCAATCCGCGCTCAAGAAGCGCAAAATTGAGAATAGCAGAAAGGATAAAGACTGATGGCGAAAACTAAGAAACATACTATAAAGGGATTTTTCCGCGGCGAATGGTTCACACTGTCCACTTACAAAAAGCACATAATGGAAGTTGTGGTGGTTGTAACCATCATTCTTGTGTATATAACATTCAAATTCGACGTCCAAATGAAACTGCGCGAAATCATCGAGCTGCGCAAAGAACTGACAAACGTGCGCGCCAATATGATAAACGTGTCGTCGGAATACAACAGCCGCACCAGAGAGATGGAAATGCAACAACTTGCCGACACAATGAAACTCAACCTCAAAGTGCCGGAACAACCGCCCTACAACCTCGACCGCATAAACGACAACAACTGATATGACCGGAAGCAAAAAAAACATAATCAACAGATACAAATTCATACTGCTGCTGATATTCCTGTTCGCAGCCATGATTGCCGGAAAGCTGTTCAAGACCACAGTGGTGGACGCCGCAGCATGGAACGACCTTGCAGAAAAATCACTGCGCGACTCAGTGGTAATCTATCCGCAACGCGGGAACATACTTGCTGCCGACGGCTCGCTGCTCGCCGCCAACGTGATGATTTACGACCTGCGCATCGATTTCGGGGCAAGCCCTTTCCGTGCCGACACGCTGAAAAAATATGTCCGTCCGCTTTGCGACAGCATCCATAGCGCAATCGACCGTTCCGTCGACCCCGGCAAGATGAGCAAGGACATCCTCGCGCAGCTTGAGAAATATGAACAGGCAAAAGAAAGATACAACAAAGCCGTAAAGGAAAAGAAGCCTGATCTTGTAAAAAAAGAGCTACGCAAAGAGATGAACCGCGCGAGAAAAGTGACACTGCTCACAAAACGTCCTGCCATAGATATGGAACGGCTGCTGTCATTCAAATTTTTCCGCACCAAAGGAGGGAGGGGCACTCTCGACCGCGACGGAAAGAACAAACGGCTCAAGCCGTTCGGAACAATGGCGGCACAAAGCATTGGAGCAGTGGCCGAAAAAGAGCTGGACAACGGCACCGTAGTAGTGCACGGAGTCACCGGTCTCGAACGCTCGCTCGACTCCCTTCTTTTCGGCACGCCCGGATTGGGCGGGAGCATACAGCTCACCAACGGCATACGCACTTGGGCGGAAATAGAACCGCAGCGAGGATACGACATCGTTACAACCATCGACATACGCATACAGGACATTCTCGAAACCGAACTGCGCAAGAAATGCGCGGAAACAAAAGCCGAATGGGGCACGGCCGTGCTGATGGATGTAGAGACTGGAGAAATAAAAGCCATTTCCAACCTGCGCCGCGACAATGCCGACAGCACCTACCACGAAGGCCTCAATTATGCGCTTATGGGATTCGAGCCCGGTTCGGTGATGAAACCGATTTCAATGATGATAGCCCTCGAGGACAAATTGGCAAGGTTCAATGAGAAGATTCCTACCGGTAAAAGTTTTCCTTACGCCGGAGGAAGACCTATAAGCGACTCACACGCATACAATTCGCTTACACCGGCGGAAATAATAGAAGTCTCCAGCAACATCGGCATGGCGAAAATCACGTTGCGCGGATTCGAGAAAGAACCGTGGACATTCCGCGAACGGCTTGCGGAAATCGGGATGTTCGACCCTATGAACCTCGGAATATACGGCGAGCGCATACCTGTAATACCAAAACTCGGCAACAAGAACTGGGACAGAATCAGCCTGTCAAGAATATGCTACGGCTACTCCACACGCATCCCGCCGATTTACACGCTTATGTTCTACAACGCATTTGCCAACGGAGGAAAATTAGTGCGCCCGCGGATAGTGAAGGAATTGTGGAAAAACGACGTATGCGACACCGTGTTCCCTGTATCCTACGTACGCGAACGCATCTGTAGCCCGGAAACAGCCAAGGAGATATGCGGCATGCTCAAATCAGTAGTATGGGGCGACCACGGCACGGCGCGCGCGCTGCGCAACAATTTCGTGTCGATTTCCGGAAAGACAGGCACGGCCTACGACATTGTCGACGGAAAATATTCCAATAAAAAACGCCTTGCCTTCTGCGGGTTCTTCCCGTCGGACAAGCCTAAATACTCCTGCGTGGTACTAATGTCGCACGCAAACAAAGGAGCGGCATACTCCAGCGGAATGGTGCTGATGAACACCGCCCTGAAGATGTACGCGCGAGGGATGCTCGGAAACGTGTCCGACTACCGCAAAGAGTCGGACAACGACAATACCCCGGCCACACTATACGCCGCTTCGGGAAGCTCGACAGAGAGCCTGAAACAAGGCATAGGCCTGCAAAGCGTAAGGAAAATGCAATCCCGCAAAACAGACAGCGGAGTGCCGTCGGTGCTTGGCATGGGGCTGCGCGAAGCTGTAATGACTCTTGAAAAAGCGGGAATCAACGTAGACAGCCTCCAAGGAAACGGCTATGTATACTCCCAAAGCCTGCCACCCGGCACCAAATATAAGAAAGGAACAAAAATATCACTGAAATTAAAAGACTGACAATATATGGAAAAGAACCTCGCACAACTATTGACGGCAATAAAGCCAGTAAAAATAATAGGCCCGACCGACAAGACAATAACAGGAGTAGAAAGCGACTCACGCAAAGTGGCCGAAGGCTCGCTGTTCATCGCAGTGCCCGGTGTAACCACCGACGGACACAAATTCATACCGGAAGTAATAGCCGCCGGAGCTTCCGCCGTAGTATGCGAGAAGCTGCCCGAAACACTGTCGGACAATGTGACATACATACAAGTCGAACACAGCGCGTCGGCGTTAGGCTTCCTTGCATCCGAATGGTTCGGCAATCCGTCGAAGACGCTGAAAGTGGTAGGCGTGACCGGGACAAACGGAAAGACGACAACTGCCACCCTGCTTTATGAGCTGACGCGCATGATGGGCTACCGCACAGGTCTCATCTCGACAGTGTGCAACTACATAGACTCGCAACCGGTACCGGCAACCCAGACCACCCCCGACCAAATCACCATCAACAGGCTGATGCGCGATATGGTGGAGGCTGGATGCAAATATGCGTTTATGGAAGTAAGCTCGCACGCCGCCGACCAATGCCGCATCGACGGACTGCATTTCACCGGAGCGATATTCACCAACCTCACACGCGACCATCTCGACTACCACAAGACTGTCGACGCATATCTCAAAGCGAAAAAACGGTTTTTCGACATTCTTCCGGCCGACGCTTTCGCTTTAGTCAACGCCGACGACAAGGCAGGGACAGTGATGCTGCAAAACACCGCCGCGTCGAAACACACATACTCGCTACGGACAGATGCCGATTTCCGCTGTAAAATAATAGAAAGCCGCCTCGACGGCACTTTGCTTGAAATCGACAAGCACCAAGTGGAGACTATGTTCACCGGACGGTTCAACGCCTACAACCTGCTCGCCGTCTATGGAGCGGCACGCCTGTTAGGCCTTGACGAGGAAGAGACGCTTGTGGACATGAGCCGCCTCGTACCGGTAGCAGGACGTTTCCAGACATTCCACTCCCCTAAAGGATATACGGCTGTCGTAGACTATGCGCATACTCCCGACGCTCTGGTAAATGTGCTCAATTCAATCCGCGAGGTAATCGGCCACAACGGAAAAATAATAACAGTAGTAGGCGCAGGCGGAAACCGCGACCGCGGAAAACGGCCCATAATGGCGAAAGAAGCCTGCCGGCTAAGCGACAAACTGATTCTCACTTCCGACAATCCACGGTTCGAAGACCCGAACGAAATATTGCAGGACATGGTTGCCGGGCTTGACGCACAACAACGCGCCAACACGCTGAGGATAGCCGACCGCCGCGAGGCCATACGCACCGCGGCACAATTCGCACAAAATGGCGACGTGGTTCTTGTAGCCGGGAAAGGTCACGAAAATTATCAGGAAATCTGCGGTGTAAAGCACCATTTCGACGACCGTGAGGTGGTACAGGACATATTCAAGGAAGAACAACGTGTAATCAAACGATAGACAACCGACTGACACAATGTTATACCATTTATTCAATTATCTGCAAGAATTCAACATACCCGGCGCGCGCCTGATGGGCTACCTGTCGTTCCGCGCCGGAGTGGCTTTGATTCTGTCAATATTCATAGCAACCGTGATAGGACGGCGCATAATCGACCGGCTGCAAATGATGCAGGTCGGCGAAATCGTGAGAAATCTCGGGCTTGAAGGGCAAATGAGCAAAAAAGGCACGCCAACGATGGGCGGTGTAATCATAATCATATCCATAATAGTGCCATGCCTGCTCATAGGCAATCTCACAAATATATATATGGTGCTTATGATTATAGCCACATTGCTTTTCGGCATGCTGGGATTCCTCGACGACTACAAAAAGCTGAAAAAGCACAACAAAGACGGACTGGCCGGAAAATACAAGATAATAGGACAAGTGGGAGTAGGACTTATCGTTGGGCTGACAATGTACCTCAGCCCCGACATCGTGGTAAGGGAAAACATAGAGACACAAAACGCCACCAACCACGAAATAGAAGTGACCTACAAACCAACCGACGAAAAACGCCCCATCACGACCATTCCGTTCGTCAAGAGCAACAACCTCGACTACACTTGGTTTACCCAATGGATGGGCGACCACGCCGAAACAGGAGGGTGGATACTGTTCATCCTCGTAACCATATTTGTCGTGGCAGCAGTTTCAAACGGAGCAAACCTTACCGACGGACTCGACGGACTGGCCACCGGCTCGTCGGCAATAATCGGCGTGGCGCTTGCCATAATGTGCTACCTCGGAGGCAACATAATCTATTCTTCATACCTTAATATAATGTACATACCCGGCAGCGGCGAGCTTGTGGTCTACGCCGCCGCATTCATCGGAGCATTAGTGGGATTCCTATGGTACAACGCTTTCCCGGCACAAGTATTCATGGGCGATACCGGCAGCCTCACCCTTGGCGGTATAATAGCCGTGTATTCCCTGCTAATCCGTAAAGAATTGCTTATTCCCATATTGTGCGGAATATTTCTCGTAGAGAACCTTTCCGTAATAATCCAGACGGCTTATTTCAAATACACCAAGCGAAAGACCGGCACAGGCCGGAGAGTGTTCAAAATGGCACCACTGCACCACCATTTCCAAAAGCCGGGCAATGCCGGAATAGACGCGGTATGGCAACACCCGCTGACACCCGTGCCGGAATCGAAAATAGTTGTCAGGTTCTGGATTATCGGCATATTTTTAGCTATATTGACTTTCATAACATTAAAGATACGGTAATGACTCGAAGAATTGCAGTTTTAGGAGGAGGGGAAAGCGGCGTTGGAGCTGCCGTCCTCGCCAAAGTAAAAGGAATGGAAGTATGGCTTTCCGATTCCGGCACAATCGCCGGAAAATACAAGAAACGCCTCGACGAGTACGACATAGCGTGGGAAGAAGGCTCGCACACTGAAGCTAAAATACTTTCCGCCGACGAAGTGGTGAAAAGCCCCGGCATTCCGGAAACAGCGCCAATCATACAAAAAATCAAGGCAAAACACATACCCGTCATTTCAGAAATCGAATTTGCCGGACGCTACACCGACGCAAAAATGGTATGTATCACAGGCAGCAACGGAAAGACTACCACGACAATGCTCACCTACCATATACTGAAAGACGCGGGAATCAATGTTGGAATCGCAGGGAACGTAGGCACAAGCCTCGCCTATCAGGTCGCTACCGAGAAACACGATGTATACGTGATAGAGCTAAGCAGCTTCCAGCTCGACAATATGTACGACTTCAAGGCAAACGTGGCGGTGATTCTTAACATAACGCCCGACCACCTCGACCGCTACGACTACAAGATGCAGAACTATGTCAACGCAAAATTCCGCATCCTGCAAAACCAGACAAAAGAAGACGCTTTCATCTATTGGGAAGACGACCCTGTCATCGCCGAACAGCTGAAACACATCAAAGTGGAAGCGCAAATGATGCCTTTTGCCGAGAACTACGAAGACGGCGCATGCGCATATAAAGAAAACGGAATGCTTACATTCCACCCTAAAGGGCATGCTCCGTTTGACATGCCGGCCAACCAGCTTTCATTGCACGGGCTGCACAACCTCTACAATTCCATGGCCGCCGGATTGTCGGCATCATTGCTCGACATACGCAAAGACGTGATACGCAAAGCCCTTTCCGACTTCGAGTCGGTTGAACACCGGCTTGAATACGTGGAGACAATCGACGGAGTGAGATACGTCAACGACTCCAAAGCCACCAACGTCAATTCCTGCTGGTATGCGTTGGAAAGCATGAACACTCCAGTTGTCCTTATTCTTGGAGGGAAAGACAAAGGCAACGACTACACGGAAATCGAACAGCTTGTAAAAGACAAGGTAAAGGCAATCGTCTGCATGGGCAAGGACAATTCCAAAATAAAAGATTTCTTCGCGGGGAAAGTCCCGGTGATTTCCGACACCCACAGCGCAGAAGAAGCGGTGGCTGAATGCGCGCGTCTCTCGCAGCCGGGCGATACCGTGCTGCTGTCGCCATGCTGCGCAAGTTTCGACCTTTTCAAAAGCTACGAGGACCGCGGCCGGCAATTCAAGGATTTGGTACGTAAAATGAAAAGCAAAGAATAACGATGGCTGACTTATCCACAGAAACAACAGTCCGGACACCACGGAAAGAAGAAAAGGGGAAGGCGGATGCCTCTATAATAGGAATATTCATAACCTTATGCATACTCTCCATCATAGAGTCATACAGCGCATCGAGCCGTGATATATATATGTCGGGCAACATCTACACCCCTATGCTGAAGCATTTGCTCCTGCTCGGGGGGGCTGCCTTGATTTTATGGGCAGTGCAACGCATCGACTACACCCGGCTGCTCATCCCGTCGATTATCTTTGCCATCGTCACCGTCATACTCATGGTGTTCACAATGTTTTTCGGCGACGTAATCAACGGCGCGCAACGCTCGTTTTCGGTAGCCGGATTCACCGTGCAGCCTGCCGAATTGGCCAAAATAGCAATAGTGTTCGTGCTGTCGTTTCTCCTTGCGCAGAACCTGCACAAGAAAGAAATATCCAATAAAGGCCTGATATGGTGCGTGGCAACAGTTTCCGTGTTCGGATTCCTTCTGCTGCTGCAAGGATTGACCAACACAATCCTGTTCATGGCAATAAGCGCTGCCATGCTTATCATAGGCGGCACAAAAAGCAGGAAATTGATGAAAGTGGCAGGAATCTACATCGTGATTGTATTCCTTTTCTTAGGAATAAAGCACTTGCGCGACGAAAACAGATTAGAAGAGCTGACCGCTACCGAACAGACGGAAGAGAACACTCGTCTGCGCGACGAGACTTGGACGAAACGCTTGTCAGACTATTTCAGCGAGCTGCTCGGCTCGGAGCCCTACAACAACCCCTCCATTCTCGAAAACGACCAGAAACTATATTCCTACCTTGCCCAGGCCAACGGAGGAATAATAGGCGAAGGTCCGGGCGGCTCACGCGAGACAAGCCGTCTGCCCCTCGCGTTCTCCGACTACGTGTTTTCCATATTTACCGAGGATTTAGGCCTCGCCGGGGCTCTGTTCCTTATGGGGACGTACCTGTGCCTGCTGATTCGCGCCGGAAACATAGCCCGGCGGTGCAACCGCGCGTATCCGGCCTTTCTCGTGATGGGAATGGCAGTGATGATTGTGCTGCAAGCTTTCTTCCACATGGCTATAAACACCGGCGTATTCCCTGTTTCCGGACAGAACCTTCCTTTAATATCCAAAGGAGGGACATCCATACTCGTGATAGGGCTAGCATTCGGGGTGATGCTAAGCGTAAGCCGTAGCGCAGCCCAAAAGGGAGTGAAGACCAACAATCAGGAAAAAGAAGCGTTGCCCGAATCAATCAGGGCGGCAAATCCGACAAGAGAATAAATTTTACTATCATGGCAACCAACAACATAAAAGTGCTCATAAGCGGAGGAGGAACCGGGGGACATATTTTCCCGGCATTGTCAATAGCCAACGGCATAAAAGAACGGCAAAAAGACGCTGAAATACTATTTGTCGGCGCGGAAAACCGGATGGAAATGGAAAAAGTGCCGGCCGCCGGCTACAAAATCATCGGACTGCCGGTGAGCGGCTTCGACAGAAAAAACCTGCTGCGCAATTTCAAAGTGCTGCTAAGGCTCTATAAAAGTATGCGCCTTGCAAAGAAAATAGTACGCGATTTCCAGCCCGACATAGCAATAGGGGTAGGGGGATACGCCAGCGGGCCTGTGCTCAAGGCCGCCCAGAAGAGAGGCATACCTACCCTGATTCAGGAACAGAACTCATACGCCGGAGTAACCAACAAGCTGCTTGCGGAGAAAGCCGGAGCCATCTGCGTGGCATACGAAGGCATGGAACGCTTTTTCCCTGCCGGAAAAATCATTGTAACAGGCAATCCTGTCAGACAAAGCATCCTGAATTGCCCGCTTACCCGACAGGAAGCGCGCGAACGCTTCGGGCTTGAGCCAGACAAGAAAACGGTATTGGTAGTGGGAGGAAGCCTTGGCGCACGAACCATCAACCGCAGCATAGAAAAAGGGATAGACAGCATTGCCGCATCCGGCATACAAATGATATGGCAGACTGGTAAATTCTATGACGAAGAAGCAAAAGCCGTCATGGCAGACAAAAAGCCTGCAAACATAAAACAAACGGCATTCGTCGCCAACATGGACGAGGCATACCGCGCGGCCGACCTTGTCGTGTCGAGAGCCGGGGCAAGCTCAATTTCCGAGCTGCAACTTCTTGGAAAAGCTGCTATTTTAGTACCCTCTCCAAATGTTGCCGAAGACCACCAGACAAAGAACGCGATGGCTCTCGTCAACAATGCGGCGGCTGTCATGGTAACAGACGCCAATGCTCCGGAAACGTTAGTGGAGACGCTGATAAATATTGTCAACGACGACACCAAATTAAAAACTCTTTCCGAAAACATAAAAAAAATGGCATTGCTCGACTCTGTCGACAAAATCGTCGACAAAGTAATGGAACTGATTAAACGATAGACAATGGAACGGAAACAATATAAAAACATTTATTTCGTAGGAGCAGGAGGCATAGGCATGGCCGCTCTTGTAAGGTACTACTTGTCAAAAGGATGCCGTGTAGCCGGATATGACCGCACGGAAACCTACCTGACAAAAGAACTCATAGCGGAAGGGGCGGAAATAGTCTACGACGATTCCGACGACCTGATTCCTGACTATTGCCGCGACAAAGAAAGCACATTGGTCGTATATACGCCGGCCGTACCGGCAAACCATCCCGGCCTTACATATTTCCGCGATAACGGCTTCGACGTGATGAAACGCGCGCAAGTGCTCGGACTAATCACCCACGACTCTAAAGCCCTGTGCTTCTCCGGCACACACGGAAAGACCACCACATCGAGCATGGCCGCCCACATACTCCATTGCTCGCCTATCGGCTGCAATGCTTTTCTCGGCGGAATACTCCGCAACTACGACAGCAATTTCCTGCTGAGCAAGACAAGCCCTTATTCCGTGATAGAAGCCGACGAGTTCGACCGCTCATTCCATTGGCTTAATCCATATATCGCGGTCGTGACAGCAACCGACCCCGACCACCTCGACATCTACGGGACAGAAGAAGCCTATCTTGAAAGTTTCGCGCATTTCACAGAGCTGATACAGCCCGGTGGAGCTTTGATATGCCACACCGGCTTAAAATTAAAGCCCAGAACAAACGAAGGTGTAAAAACATATCACTATTCACGCGACGAAGGGGATTTCCACGCCGCAAACATCAGAAAAGGAGACGGAGAAATAACTTTCGACTTCATCTCCCCGAACGGAATAATCAAAGACGTAAAATTAGGCGTACCAGTCGACATCAATATCGAGAATGCCATAGCGTCGATGGCCGTATGCTCGTTGATAGGAATTGACAGCGAGGTGATGAAAAAGGCCATGGCATCGTTCCTCGGAGCTAAACGCCGTTTTGAATTCTGGATGAAAGAGCCGGGAACAAACGGACATGTAGTCATTGACGATTATGCGCACCATCCCGACGAATTGAAAGCCAGCATCCGCTCTGTACGCGACCTGTACCCCGGACGGAAACTGACAGTGATATTCCAACCGCACCTCTACACACGCACCCGCGATTTCGCTCCCCAGTTCGCGGAGGCACTGTCGGCTGCCGACGAGGTATTGCTGCTCGACATTTATCCCGCACGCGAACAACCGATAGAAGGTGTATCTTCGGAATTGATATTAAAAGACATAAAATGCGCAAATAAAGCCGTTTGCAAGAAAGAAGATTTGATAAAGACAATAAAAAACTATAATTTTGACGTACTTTTGACAGCAGGAGCAGGTGACATCTGCAACTACCTGCCTCAAATTTGCAAAACGATAAAGGGAGAAAATTGAAAAAAGTAATAATCTACATATCGATTATCCTGCTTGCCGCATATATGACGGCCGCTTTTTTCTACACAGAAAAGCTGTCGGCTGAAGAGAAATGCCTTGATGTAAGCATTTCCATAGCCCAACGCGACTCTGTGAATTTCGTTACGCCCGGGTTCATAGCCAACGAGCTTGCCCTGATGAAACTCAATCCGGAAGGGAAATTCATAAAGGAAATAAGCACCGACAGCATAGAAAGGGCTTTTAAAGGGAAAGACTATGTGGAAGACGCCCAATGCTACATAGCCGGAAGCAATACGGTGAAAATAGAAATAGAGCCTATAAAACCGGTTATAAGACTGTTCGAGGACGGCAAATCATACTATATGAACCGCAACGGCAAACTCATAAAAACAGACGCGCGGTTTTTCATCGATTTGCCTGTGGTAAGCGGAAATTTCTCCGGAGATTTCACACCGGAGAGGCTGCTTCCGATGGTAAACTACATTGAAAGCGACCCGGTACTGAAAAATCTTGTGTCGGCAATAGAAGCAAAGGATTCTAACAACATATTCATAATACCGAATATAGCCGGACACGTAGTGAATATGGGAACGGCCGACAGTTATGAGTCTAAATTCGCAAAACTGATGCGTATGTACCGGGAAGTGATGCCAGTCAAAGGATGGGACACTTACGACACCCTGAACCTGAAATGGGACCATCAGATAGTCGCTACAAAACGCCGGGGCGGCTCACGCCTCAACGTAGCGGAATATTTGCCAGAGGAAGAAGAAGCCGCTCCCGATATGGAGACAGTAACAACCAACATATCCACCACAAAAAAAGCAAACTAAAACGACAAAAAACGATACAGTCATGGAAGATAACAAGCGATATATAGTTGCCATCGAGATTTCGAGCTCAAGAATAACAGGAATAGCGGCCACGCTGGACGACAGCAACGAAGCCGAAGAAATATGCCATTATGAGGAAGCGATAGACGGACCCGTAATCTACGGAGAGATAAAAAACGTGGATGCCGTCTACACTAAAGTAAACTCCATAATACAGAAAATAGAAAGCCACAAGAGCATCGCCCCGCGTAAAATTAAAAGCGTATACGTGGGAATCAATGCCCGCTCTATGCACAGCACGACAGTGACAATCGAAAAGGAAATCAACGAAAACATCCCCATCGACAAGCGGCTTATGGAAATGATTATGCGCGAATCGTGCGCAGGAATCAATACCGAAACCGACAAAATATTGGTTGCCAAGCAAGGATTGTGCGAAATAGACGGCAAAGAGACGGCCGACCCGGAAGGCTCGCTCGGCTCTCATATATCAGTCACTACAACCATCATCACCTGCAAGCAAAAAATATGCAACAGCATCAAGATGGTGTTCGACAGGCTGAATATAGGCATAAAAGATTATATTCCTACACAATTGGCGTTGGCAAAATCGAAATTTACCCTTACTTCCGACGAGCGCCGGTTAGGATGCGTGCTGGTTGATTTCGGGTCGGACACTACCGCCGTATCTATCTACAAAAAAGACCGCTTGATTTATCTCAACACCCTTCCGATGGGCTCGCACAACATAACACGCGACCTGACAACCCTCAACATGCTTCCGGAAAAAGCCGAGAAAATAAAGTGCATGTACGGCATAATGCACATTTCAGATGTGGTCAATATGGAAATTGCAAGCGGAGTAAGCTCCACCGATGTGGTCAACTACATCAGCGCGCGTGCCGGTGAAATAATAGCCAACATAATCAACCAGCTGAACATTGCCGGAATCACATCCGACGAATTGCCCGGAGGAATAATCACAGTAGGGCGCGGAACAAAGATGAAAGGCTTCAACGAGATGCTCGAGCGCATCTCAAAAATGAACGTGCGCAAAGGCGGATGGAACAATAAGGAAGAGTTCACCGACCGCATAGGCTCACTCGCCATTCTCGACACTGCCTCGAACACAGCAACTCCGGAAGAATCGTGCATGCACCTTCCGGAAATGCCAGCCACCGAAGAATATGAAGAAGAAACCGAGCCAAAGCAGAAAAAAGAGAGTAAACCAAAACCTTCAAAGAAATCATGGTGGAAAAAGATAGGGGAGAGCATAAACGAAGGCATCGGCAAGACTTTCGGCGAAGATGAAGACGAAGAAGAGGAAAACAAAAACTGATAAAAGCATCGCTAAATTAATGGTCTTTAAATTAAGACTTTGACAAAATTATAACTAATTTTGCAACACTAAAACGTTTTAGAAATGGATTACGAAAGTCATAACGACATATCAGATATGCAAGATATTTTCCCGGCCGAGAAACCGATAACGGCAGACGACAACAGTTTCAACAAGAACGGGAGAAATATCATCAAGGTCATAGGCGTAGGTGGCGGTGGCGGCAACGCGATAGAAAACATGTATAAACAAAACATTTCAGGCGTTTCCTTTGTGGCCATCAATACAGATATGCAAGCTCTTAAAAACCTCCATGTACCTGAAAAATTGCAACTCGGACCGGGACTCGGAGCCGGAGGGCGGCCTGAAAAAGGAAAGATGTACGCCGAAGAAAATTCGGAAGACATAGCCCGCTTGTTCGACGACGACACGGAGATGGTGTTCATCACCGCCGGTATGGGCGGAGGCACCGGTACGGGGGCAAGCCCCGTAGTAGCGCGCATCGCACGCGAAAAAGGCGTATTGACCATAGGCATCGTCACCATACCGTTCATGTTCGAGGGAAATAAAAAGATACTTCAGGCATTGGACGGGGCGAAAGAAATGAGCAACTACGTGGATGCGCTACTGATAATAAACAACGAGCGGCTCACAGAAATATACCGCGACCTTTCGTTCGACAATGCTTTTGCCAAAGCCGACGACACACTGACAATGGCGGCCAAGAGCATCTCGGACATGATTAATATGAAAGGTAAAATCAACATCGACTTCGAGGACGTGAAAACCACGCTCAAGGACGGTGGGACAGCCATAATAAGCAGCGGATACGGAGAAGGGGAGAACCGCGTGACAAAAGCCATACAGGAAGCCCTCAACTCTCCTTTGCTGAAAAACCGCGACATACAGACATCGAAGCGATTCTTGTTCAACATATATTATTCCAACGAAAATACGGAAAACGTATTCCAGATGGGAGAAATGGACGAGATGAACGCTTTTATGGCCAATTTTGCGAAAGATGTGGAAGTGATTTGGGGAAGCACTATCGACAATACGCTGGGCGACAAAGTGAAGATAACCATCCTTGCTGCCGGCTTTGAAGCCACAATCGGAGGAGATACGAAAATCAACCTTTCAAAGCCGAAGAAAAAGGTAGAAAAGGAAATAAATGAAGACCCTTCTGAAAGAATAGCGGAAGAATACGGTAAGGAAAAAGTTGCCGAACGCGACCAACGTATGGCACTTGCCCACTACATCGTGCTCAACAGCGACCAGCTCGACAACGACACGCTCATAAACTTCATCGAGAAAAATCCAACTTTCCGCCGTGGTAACGAGCCACAGCTACGTGAAGAATGGAAACAGCTCACATCAGCATCCGTCTTTCCAAAAGAGCAGGAAGAAAGGCCCATACCTCAAAAAAAGCAGAAACCGGACAGGATTGAATTTGACTAACGACTTTTAAAAACATATAGATTATGAATCTGTTTGATAAAGTAAGCGGCGACATAAAAGCCGCAATGCTTGCCCGCGACAAAGTACGTCTTGAGGCTTTGCGCGGCATAAAGAAAGAATTTTTGGAAGCAAAAACAGCAAAAGGCAATGAAGGAGAACTCTCCGACGAGACCGCTATGAAGATTCTCGTGAAAATGGTGAAACAACGCAAGGAAAGCGCGGCGATTTACACCGAACAAAACCGCAAGGATCTTGCGGACGAAGAACTTGCACAAGCTGCCGTAATAGAAGAATACCTTCCCAAACAAATGACAGAAGAAGAGCTTACAGCCGCTTTGAAAGCCATCATCGAAAAAGTAGGCGCCTCCTCAGCAAAAGATATGGGAAAAGTAATGGGCGTGGCAACCAAAGAACTCGCAGGAAAAGCTGAAGGAAAAGCCATTTCAACGAAAGTGCGCGAACTTTTAGCATAAATAAAATTACTATAAAATAACAATCACAAATGCTTACATTAGCTGCAATAAAGGAAAATCCACAAGAGATAATCAACCGTTTGAAAGTAAAACATTTCGACGGCGAGGCTCTCATCAACGAGATTCTTGAATTGGACAAGACACGCCGTGCGGCACAGACGCAATTCGACCGCAACGGAGCTGAACTGAAAAAATACGCCGCACAAATAGGTTCCCTGATGAAAGAAGGGAAGAAAGAAGAGGCTGAAAATGTGAAAGCCACAGTTGCCGGGCTAAAAGATGCCAACAAGAAAATCGAGGAGGAACTCGATGCGGCAGCCTCCAAAATCACGGAAATTCTTCTCAACATACCTAACACTCCTTGCGCAATGGTGCCGGAAGGCAACGGAGCTGAGGACAATGTGGTGGAAAAAACAGGCGGCAAGATGCCCGATCTTCCTGAAGACGCACTTCCGCATTGGGAACTTGCAAAGAAATACAACCTCATAGACTTCGAACTCGGCGTGAAGATAACGGGAGCCGGATTCCCTGTATATTTCGGCAAAGGGGCAAAATTGCAACGCGCGTTGATACAATTCTTCCTCGACGAGGCCTCGAAAGCAGGATATTTGGAAACCCAGCCTCCATACGTTGTAAACGAAGCTTCAGGCATAGGAACAGGGCAGCTTCCCGACAAGGAAGGGCAGATGTACCACTGCAATCTCGACAACCTTTACCTCATACCTACGGCCGAGGTGCCGGTAACTAACATATACCGCGACGTGATTTTCGAGGAAAAAGACCTTCCTAAGAAAAATTGCGCTTACTCTGCCTGCTTCCGCCGCGAAGCCGGATCATACGGAAAAGACGTGCGCGGACTGAACCGTCTGCACCAGTTCGACAAAGTGGAAATAGTGCGCATAGAAAAGCCTGAAAATTCATACGCCGCATTGGAAGAGATGAAAAACCACGTGCAAGGATTGTTGGAAAAACTGGAATTGCCGTGGCACATATTGCGTCTTTGCGGAGGCGATATGAGCTTCACGTCGGCCATCACGTTCGACTTTGAGGTATTCTCGGCAGCACAAAAACGCTGGCTGGAAGTAAGCTCCGTTTCCAATTTCGAAAGCTATCAGGCCAACCGTCTGCATTGCCGCTACCGTGACGCAAACAAGAAAATGACACTTTGCCACACGCTCAACGGCTCGGCGCTCGCCTTGCCCCGCATAATGGCCGCCTTGCTTGAGAATAACCAGACACCCGAAGGCATCCGCATCCCGGCAGCCCTCGTCCCCTACACCGGCTTCTCAATCATCGACTAAACATAAAAGACAAACAAAAGGCAACTTGCATTAATATGTGCAGTTGCCTTTTTCATATTTTAAAGAATGGAAAACAATTCATCTATTATAGAAAATGCATCTGATTTTTTCCACTATTTAGTAGAAAAAGGAGGTGTAAACAGACACACACGTACAAATTATATGTCGTGGTTATCATTCCTTTCAAAACATTATAAAATAGACAATACCATAAATACAGACTATATAGACCACATACTTACAACAGAAAATAAAGAAAGGCTAAACAGAAATATATATACCAAAGAAAAAGACTTGATAAATTTTGCCTCAGCATTAAGAAAATACAAGGCTTTTATTGAATCAAATTATGAAATAAAAAAAGAAAGAGAGATACGCTTAGAAATAAGCAACATAGATAATGATAAAACCTTGAAAAATACAGAAAAGACAGCCATAATACAATCAAGGTTAGGACAAGGTGTGTTCAGAAACAAGTTAATAGAATATTGGCATGGATGTTCTATCAGCAGTTTCAAAAAATCAGAAATATTAGTTGCATCGCATATAAAACCATGGAAAAATTCAAATAACGAAGAACGATTAGATATGTATAACGGATTGCTTCTTTTGCCAAATTATGATAAGCTGTTTGATAAAGGATACATATCATTTGATGATGAAGGACAAATACTCATATCAAAATATTTGACAGAAGAAGATAAATGCATTTTAAATATAAACAGCAATATATGCCTCACAAGAATTGAAGAAGAACATAAAAAATATATGCATTACCACAATGAAAACTGTTTCATCAGATAATTATCAACAATGTTTATAACTATATAATTAATTTGTTTACAGTTATTTATAAACACAGTAAACATTTTATAAACAGATATTTCAACATTTCAATAATTCTATAAAAATATAATTAAAGTGAAAGGCTGGACATCCTGTCTTAGAAGCTATGCGTTACCTATTGTAACTCTATATTACAGTGTTGGCATTGTATACCTCCACATTTTATATATAACATACTTTATTTATAAACAGTATATTGAAAAATATGATAATACATTATTTTTCAAAACCTTATAAGTTAATAAATTGTTGATTAGTTGTGCAAAGATGTGAAGAAATGCCATATGACGATGCCGGCTGTTATCGACACATTGAGGGAATGTTTTGTTCCGAATTGCGGTAATTCTATACAAACATCCGATTTATCAACAATCTCCTGTTTCACTCCTTTAACCTCATTACCTAATACAACCGCATATTTACACGACTTATCAACATTGTACTGCCGGATGTCAACACTACCGTTCACTTGCTCAATACTGCATATTGTATAACCTTCCGACTTCAATAAATAAACAAGCTCCGTTACGTTTTCATAATATGCCCATTCAACAGAATTTTCAGCACCCAAGGCTGTCTTATGAATGTCAGGGCTTGGAGGAGTGGCAGTTATTCCACAAAGAAATATCTTATCAACAAGAAAAGCGTCAGAAGTGCGGAATATAGAACCTATGTTGTTCAAACTTCTCACGTCATCAAGAACGACGACAAGCGGAATCTTCTCGACAGAATGATATTGTTCAACATCCAATCTTTTGAGTTCCAGCATAGTTTTCTT
Organism: uncultured Porphyromonadaceae bacterium; assembly: GCA_900550025.1. Lineage (GTDB taxonomy): Bacteria > Bacteroidota > Bacteroidia > Bacteroidales > Muribaculaceae > Limisoma > Limisoma gallistercoris. Next base: position 29,483 of record URQP01000005.1, read on the forward strand.
TTTCATACAAAATAAGTTTTATCACAAAAATAACAAAAGTTGAAATATCAACAATATGTTGATAAGTGCAAAATAAAGCTCTAATAAAATATGAATATATAATGAAAAATTAATTTGCATACTTGACACATTGGTAGTTATATATGATAAACCAATTATTCAAAAAAAGTTAGCGTAAAGTAATTAATGCGTATTAATCAGTGTTTTCAACAAAAAATGATAGCACCAACACATAAAATTATTAACTTTGCCACATTATTAACAGAGTGTTTATAAATATACTACACCATTTATAATCAGACGTATTATGTGTTAATATACAGATGATATTACTGCTTATTTCAACAATAACCTAATATGCAACTAATGCATAAAAAAGTTATGGCATTTATCAACAGGCAATAAGTATCATCATAAAATTCTTTTTTGAAAAAAATAAAAAATAAATTATATACAATGATTGTTGACAACGGTTTTGTAGATTTACCTATAGAAAAAGGCATTGACATAGTCGGTGAAATAAACCGTATGAAAAAAGAAAAGAATGCCGTTATAATAGGTCACTACTATCAGCGTGAAGAAATACAGGCTATATCCGATTACGTAGGTGACAGCCTTGCGTTGGCCCAGTACGCTGCCAAAACTGATGCGGACATAATAGTGAGTTGCGGGGTTAATTTTATGGGAGAGACAGCCAAGATACTTTCGCCTTCAAAAAAAGTGCTTGTACCTGACTCCAATGCAGGTTGTTCGCTTGCCGACAGTTGTGATGCCGGTGAATTTGAAAAGTTCATAAAAGAAAATCCCGGCCATATAGTGATAAGCTATGCCAATACCACGGCAGAGGTAAAGGCTTTGACTGACGTTATAGTGACATCTTCAAATGCCTGCAGTATAGTTGAAAGTTTTCCGAAAGACCAGCCTATTATATTCGGTCCTGACAGAAATCTTGGCAGCTATATAAACAAACAGACAGGCAGAAGCATGAAATTATGGAACGGCTCTTGTCTCGTGCACGAAAACTTCAGCGTAGAGAAACTGATTGAACTCAAAAATAAATATCCGAAGGCTGAAGTGCTCGCTCATCCAGAATGTAAAAGCGATTTGCTTGAACTTGCCGATAAGATAGGTTCCACCAAGGCTTTGCTGGACTATTCAGTTAAATCGGATTGTAAAGAATTCATAGTGGTTACAGAACCGGGCATTTTGTATGAAATGAGAAAATCGTGTCCTCAGAAAAAGTTCATAGCCGCATGTTCTTCTGACGGAGGATGTAATGAATGTTCATATATGAGGTTGAACACATTGGAGAAAGTATATAATTGCTTGAAATATGAGTCGCCTGAAATTAAAATAGATGAGGAACTGTGCAAAAAGGCAGTAAAACCTATAAACAGGATGCTCGATATTTCAAAAGAACTTGGTTTGATAAAATAATAAAAATTAAAAATATGGAATACAATCATAGAGAGATAGAAAAGCGTTGGCAGCAATACTGGAAAGATAACAACGTATATAAAACAGAAATAAAGAAAGACAAGCCCAAATTCTATGTGCTTGATATGTTTCCTTATCCTTCAGGGGCAGGCCTGCATGTGGGGCATCCTCTTGGATATATAGCATCCGATATATATTCGCGTTATAAACGTCTGCAGGGATTCAATGTACTGCATCCGATGGGATATGACGCATACGGCTTGCCTGCTGAGCAATATGCCATACAGACAGGCCAACATCCGGAAATAACCACGGTAAACAATATAAACCGCTACCGTGAGCAGCTCAATAAGATAGGTTTTTGCTATGACTGGAGCCGCGAGATAAAGACTTGTGACCCTGAATACTATAAATGGACTCAATGGGCATTTATAAAGATGTTCAAGAGTTATTATGATAATGACAAAAAAAAAGCTCTGCCAATAGAATCGCTTGTTGAAAAATTTGCCATTTCAGGGACAGATGGTGTAAATGCCGCTTGCAGCGAAGAAATGAACTTCACCGCAGACGAATGGAATGCCATGGATGAAAAGTCTAAACAAGCGGTATTGATGAATTACCGCATAGCTTACCTTGGCAACACTATGGTTAACTGGTGTCCTAAGCTTGGCACAGTATTGGCCAATGACGAGGTAAGTGAGGGTGTTTCAATCCGTGGAGGCTATCCTGTGGAGCAGAAAATGATGCGTCAATGGTGTCTGCGTGTTTCCGCATACGCTCAAAGGCTTCTTGACGGTTTGGACACTATCGACTGGACAGATTCATTAAAAGAGACCCAACGTAACTGGATAGGACGCTCCGAGGGTGCTGAAATGAATTTCAAAGTTGTAGGTAAGGATTTGAATCTTGAAATATTCACTACCCGTGCGGATACCATCTTCGGTGTTACTTTTATGGTTCTTGCTCCGGAAAGCGAGTATGTAGAAAAACTTGTAACTCCTGAGCAGAAAGAAGCGGTAGATAAATATTTGGAGGAGATAAAACATAAGACAGAGCGTGAACGCCTGATTGAAAAACAAGTTTCAGGTGTATTTTCAGGTTCATACGCTATAAATCCTCTTACAGGAAAGGAAATACCTGTATGGATAAGCGATTATGTGCTTGCCGGCTATGGTACTGGAGCCATTATGGCCGTTCCCGCTCATGACAGCCGTGACTATGCTTTTGCGCGTCATTTCAATTTACCTATAATACCATTGATTGAAGGTTGCGATGTGTCGGAAGAAAGTTTCGACGCAAAAGAGGGAAAGATGATAAATTCCAAAGGCGGGGAATTGAATCTTAACGGAATGGAAGTGAAAGATGCAATTGCTGCTACCAAGAAATTCATAAAAGAAAAAGGCATAGGAAAGGTAAAGGTCAATTACCGTCTGCGCGACGCCATTTTCAGCCGTCAGAGATATTGGGGAGAACCTTTTCCTGTTTATTATAAGGATGGCGTTCCTTATACTTTGGATGAAAAAGAATTGCCTTTGCTTCTTCCTGAGGTTGACAAATTTTTGCCTACCGAAACAGGAGAGCCGCCTCTTGGAAGAGCCAAGAATTGGAAAACTTCTGAAGGTTATCCGTATGAATTATGTACTATGCCGGGATTTGCAGGGTCGTCCGCTTATTATCTGAGGTATATGGACCCGCATAATGATAAAGCTTTGGTGTCGAAGGAAGCTGATGAATATTGGCGTAATGTAGATTTATACATAGGAGGTACGGAACATGCCACCGGTCATTTGATATATAGCCGTTTCTGGAACAAATTCCTTTATGATTTGGGAGTTGTGTGCGAGGAAGAGCCATTCAAGAAACTCATCAATCAGGGAATGATTCAGGGACGTTCTAATTTCGTGTATAGAATAAAAGACACTAATACTTTTGTTTCTTACAATATTAGGAAAAATTACGACACTACGGAAATACATGTAGATGTAAATATTGTAAGTAATGACATACTTGATATAGAAAAATTCCGTAACTGGCGGCCCGAATTCAAGGATGCGGAATTCATATTGGAGGACGGCAAGTATGTATGCGGATGGGCTATAGAGAAGATGTCGAAGTCGATGTTCAATGTTGTCAATCCTGACGACATAGTAGAGACATACGGAGCCGACACTTTGAGGCTTTATGAAATGTTCCTCGGTCCTCTGGAACAAAGCAAGCCATGGGATACCAACGGTATAGACGGAGTGAACCGTTTCATAAAAAAACTGTGGAATCTGTTCTATGGCAAGGGTGGAGAGCTGAATGTAAGCGATGAAAAACCGTCGGCAGAAGCTTTGAAATCATTGCACAAGCTGATAAAGAAAGTGACGTGGGACATAGAACATTTCTCTTATAACACGTCGATAAGCGCATTTATGATTTGCGTGAACGAGCTTACTGCATTGAAATGCAATTCAAAAGATATATTGAGCGATTTGATTGTACTGATAGCTCCGTTTGCTCCGCATCTGGCTGAAGAACTGTGGCATGCTTTGGGCAATGCCACGACAGTGTGCGACGCTGAATGGCCTGTTTGCAACGAGGCTTATCTTGTAGAGTCGACCGTTACGTATGCAGTTTCTTTTAACGGAAAAACACGTTTCAGCATGCAAGTGCCTAATGGCACATCAAAAGAAGAGGTGGAGAAATTGGCAATGGAAAATCCTAATTCGGAAAAATGGATTGACGGCAAGACTCCTAAAAAAATAATAGTAGTGCCTAATAAAATTGTCAATATAGTCATTTGATGTAATAAAAAGCTTATTAAAACGTTTTTTATAGATAAAGTAAAGAAAATGAAGAATATTGTATTTGCAACCAACAATAAGCATAAGTTGGAAGAAATAAGGAGTATTGTAGGCGGCAGATGCAATATTCTCAGCCTTTCTGATATAGATTGTCACGACGATATACCTGAGACGGCCGATACGCTTGAGGGCAATGCTATGCTCAAGGCACGTTGGGTGAATGAAAGGTATGGTTATGACTGTTTTGCCGATGATACCGGATTGGAAGTTTATGCGCTCGATAACCGTCCGGGAGTTTATTCGGCACGTTATGCGGGAGAACCTTGCGATTCTGAAAAAGATATAGACAAGCTGCTTTCAGAATTAGAGGACAAAAATGAAAGGAGGGCACGTTTCCGTACAGTGATAGCTCTTATTTCAGGCGATGATGTGAAGGAATTTGAGGGTACGATAGATGGAGCTATAATTAAAGAGCGCAGAGGTACGGGGGGATTCGGTTATGATAAAATATTCGTGCCTGATGGCTATGACCGCACTTTTGCAGAAATGGACAGTTCCGAAAAAAACTCCATAAGCCATAGGGCTAAAGCGACATCTTTATTGATTGAATATTTAAATGACACGATATGATTAGAAAAGTCCTGTTGTATCTGCTGATATTGTTTATGGCTTTGAATACTTATTCCCAATTGCAAGTCGGGGATTGGAAACTTTATTCTGTTTTTTCGGGGCGCAATGTTCAGAAAATAATAGATACCGACAACATAGTGTATTATTTATCAGACGGATATTTGTTTTCATACGATAAGGATAATGATGAGTCATTCCAGTATAACAAGCGTAATGACATGTCGGATGTGGATGTAGCTGATATTTATTACAATTATGACAAGAATTATCTGTTCGTGGTCTATAGTAATTCCAACATAGATTTGCTTTATGATGAAGGAAACGTAATCAACGTACCCGACTTAAAAAATACTGTACTGAATACAAGCAAGGCTATAAACAGTGTAGATTTTCAAGGCGATGAAATATATGTGGCTACGGATTTCGGGTATATGGTTGTGGATGACAAGAACTACAGCATAAAGGAATCATTCAATTACGGAAAATCTATAAAATCAATTATATCCACAGATAAATATCTGTATGCTTCTTTCGACAATTACATATATGTTTCTCCTAAAAATGAAAATCATTTCAATATATCTTCATTCGTCCGTACCTCACGGAATATGAATGTGAAGCTGATAAAACTCAGCAATGGAAAAATGATTACCGGTTCGGGCGCATTATATGTAATTTCTATCGGTGACGAAGGTGTTTTGACCAACCCGCCCGCCACTTTGATAAAAAATGCCACTATAAGTCAGGTGTCGGAAAGCACTGACGGTTTCATAGTGTCATTTGCTTCCAGCTATATGAGAATCAGCAATGAAGGCGTATTGGCGGAAGAAGTGGCTTTACCGTCGGAGGTTTTGCAGAATGGTTTGGTGTCGTCGATGGAAAGCGATGGCTCTGTCTGGGGAATAGATAAAAATGGAATAAAGCAATTCAGAAGGGAGGATAACGGAACCTTTACTTATATGCACGAAAATTTCCGTCCGAATGCATCAAGTGCCAATCATCCTTTTTATTTAGAATATACAAATGATAGATTATATGTAATGAATTCCGGTCCTAATAACTGGGTGACGAATCAGTTTGTGGATTTCGGATTATCTTTGATGGAAAATGGGCAATGGAATGACCTTGCTCCTGATAATTTGTCAGGACTTGTTAACAGTTCAGGAGGACGGCTGACAAGTTTGTGCGGATTGGCAATTGACCCTGTTGATAATGATGCCGTATGGTTCGGTACACGGTGGGAAGGTGTTTTTTGTTTGAAGAATAATCAGCAGATACAGAAATTTGACAACACAAATTCTCCTCTTAGACTGGATTATATTTGCGAGGTGCCTGATTTGGCATTTGACAGCAAGATGAATTTATGGTGCATAAATGACAATGATTTGAATCCTTCTGATGTGCAATTATTTGCATTGCCCGCAGAAAAAAGATTTTCGGAAGTGCAAAAGTCCGATTTTGTCACATTTTTTGGAAACAACTTGGAAAATAACGTGAATTCAAAATTATATATAACATCCGATGATATAGTTTTATTTGCAAACAACAGTTATAAGACAAGTCTTTTGGCATTGGATTATAATGGAACTTTAGATAATAAGTCAGACGACAGACAGGCTGTGATAGGAGCTTTTGTAGATCAGGACGGAAGTACATTCGACATAGGCTATATATACGATTTTTTAGAGGATTCCGATGGAAAGATATGGCTTGCTACGAATGCCGGTGTAGGTTATATAAACAATATAGAAAATATGTTTACAGGGAACATAGTTATAAACAGGGTTAAAGTGCCAAGAAACGATGGTACCAATCTTGCCGACTATCTGCTTCAAGGAATAAGCGTGTCTTCCATCGCTATGGACGGAGCAGGACGCAAATGGTTTGGTACGACCACATCCGGGATATATCTTGTAAGTGCTGACGGTACGGAAATATTGGAACATTTTACAACTGAAAACAGCTATCTCCCTTCTAATTTGATATTTTCCGTGGAATGCAATACGGATAATAATTCCGTATATATAACTACAGACAAGGGGCTTGCCGAGTACAGCAGCGACGCAGTCACTCCGGAACAAAATTTTGACAATGTATATGCTTATCCGAATCCTGTACGTCCTGATTACACAGGTTATATCACTATCCGCGGATTGATGGAGAACTCATTGGTAAAGATTGCCGACACAGCTGGCAATGTGGTTTTTTCCACCAAGTCGAACGGAGGCATGGCGGTGTGGGACGGATGCAACAGCAATGGGAAAAGAGTTGATACAGGCGTTTATTTTGTTTTTGCGTCGCAATCTGAGGACGGTTCTTCTGAAGGATGTGTCACTAAAATTTTAATTGTAAGATAAAATGGACATAGCTCTTATAGGATATGGCAAAATGGGCAAGGCTATTGAAAGAATTGCCATAGAAAGAGGTCACGATATAGTTTGCAGGATAAATTCCGCGAACAGGAACGAATTTGAAAGTGAAGCGTTCCGTAAAGCTGATGTCGCCATAGAATTTACCACTCCGCTGTCGGCTTTCGATAATTGCAAGAGGTGTTTTGAAAGCGGTGTGCCGGTAGTTTCAGGCACTACAGGATGGCTTGAAAGGATGGAAGAGTTGAAAAAAATATGCGATGAAAAAAATGCCGCTTTTTTTTATTCGTCCAATTTCAGCATAGGTGTAAATATCTTTTTCGCCCTTAACAGGTATTTGGCTAAGATTATGAACCGCTTCGGGGAGTATGACGTTTCAATGAAAGAGATACATCACATTCATAAACTTGACCATCCGAGCGGTACGGCCATAACTCTTGCGCACGATATTATTGATAATGTTGACAGGAAAAAAAGCTGGTCGGAAGAATCGGCCGGTGAGGATGTTGTCAATATAGTATCTGAGCGTGTCGGGGAAGTTCCGGGAACGCATATTGTAAATTATGTTTCTGCTGTCGACGCCATACGGATAGAGCACGAGGCTTTTTCGCGTGAAGGGTTTGCGGCAGGAGCTGTTGCGGCAGCGGAATGGCTTGCCGGCAGGAAAGGATGGTTCACTATGGAGGATATGTTGGATTTCAATGTATAAAAGAATTTTTCTATGGAAAATAACAGAAGTTTCAATGATAGGATAAAGGAAGTGAAGAAAACGCGGTGGATACGTTTTGCCGTTGTTTCTCTCATATTTTTCCTTTGGGTGATATGGTTAGGCAACTATTGGGTATTGTTGGTTTATCCGTTGTTGTTCGACATATATATAACGCTTTACATACCGTGGAACTGGTGGAAAAAGTCGAAAAGTAAAGCGGTGCGCACCACTATGAGTTGGGTGGATTCTATTGTATACGCGCTTATTCTTGTTTATTTCATATTCGCTTTTGTAGGACAGAATTACAAGATACCTTCCTCTTCGCTTGAAAAGACATTGCTTGTCGGTGATTATCTTTGGGTGAACAAGATGTGCTACGGTCCGCGTGTGCCGCAGACTCCGTTGCATTTCCCTCTTTGCCAGAATACATTTCCAATAATTAACACCAAGAGCTATTTCGACAAACCGCAATTGGAATATCACCGTCTGAAAGGATTCCGCGACATAGAGCGCAACGATATCGTAGTATTCAATTTTCCTGCCGGCGACACCATCGCTTTCAAGGTGCAGAATCCTGATTATTATACCATTTGCTATAAAATCGGTGAAAGCATAGTGAAGCAGGGCATAGGTTTCTCAGGTATGATGGAGGAAGGGAGCTATGAATATTCGCAGAAATGTTTGTCATTGGGAAGCAGTTATGTGAAAGGTAATCCTCAGGAATTCGGTGAAGTGTTCTATCGTCCTGTAGACCGCAGGGAAAATTATGTGAAGCGTGCGATAGGATTGCCGGGCGACTATTTGAAAATCATAGACAATATAATTTATATAAACGGTAAGCTGCTTGAGGAGCCGGAGAATGTGCAGTACAATTATTTCATACAGACGGATGGCACACAGATATCGGATGACGTATGGGAAGAAGCCGGCATAAGCGTTGCCGACCGTGGAGTAGTTCAGGGTGTGGACGGTAATTTTGTATATGCCGTTCCGCTAACATATAAGGCTGTCGATTTTTTCAAGTCGCTGAAGTATGTGGTAAGTGTCGACCGTATACCTGCGGAAGAGCAATTGCCTGTGTATCCGGTATTCAAGGATTATGGGTGGACACGGGCTGACTATGCCGCTAATTTGGGAAAAGGAATATTTATTCCTAAGAAGGGTGTGACATTGAAATTGACATCCTATAATCTGCCTATTTATGAACGTGTCATTAAAAATTACGAGGGCAACGACTTGTGTATGGAAAATGGCAGGATTTTCATCAACGGCGAAGAGACAGACAGTTACACGTTCAAGATGGACTATTATTGGATGATGGGCGACAACCGCGACTGTTCGGCCGATTCACGGTATTGGGGCTTTGTTCCTGAAGACCATATCGTTGGAACTCCGATGTTCGTGATAATGTCGGTTGACGGCGACAAGGGTTTCTTCAAAGGTTTCCGCTGGAACAGGGTGCTGAAGGATGCAAATCCTGATAAATGATGCGGGATATAAAAGCTGTATTCAGTTCAAGGTATGCCGGCAGCGTGGACTACTACGCTGCCATGCTACGTTTCGGATGTGTCGGCATCTGCGGTTATGAGCGTTACAATAAAAGGAACAAGCATCTTAACCGTATGGAGATTGCAGGCACGAACGGCATACAGACGCTTTCCGTTCCGCTCTCCAAGCCTAATGGTTCGATGAAAGTGTCGGAAGTGGGGCTGTCGGAGCACGGCAATTGGCGGCATATCCATTGGGGCGCTTTGTTTTCCGCGTATGGAAGAACCCCTTTTTTCGATTATTTTGCCGATGATTTGAAACGTATATACGAAGATAGGGGCATCAATACCGTTTTTGCCTTGAATATGGCCTTGCATTATGCTGTAATCGACTTTCTTGACCTGCCGGTAGAAACAGTAGTGTTGGATGGAAAAATTGGTTACGACGGCTTAGAATGCGTTGACGCGCGTGATTCAATTGCAGACTTTACACCGTTGTCCGACTACCGTTATTATCAGATATGGCAGGAAAGGTATGGGTTTCAGAAAGGGATGAGCATGCTCGACCTGCTTTTCAACGAGGGGAGGGAAGCGGTATTCTGTTTGTTGAAGATTAACGATTCAATTATGAGATAGCCTTTCTTTTATTCATGAAAGGCTTCTCGATGAATTTCCAAGAAAATAAAGCCAGTGCTGTTGTTATTGCCAACGATAAAACCAGTGCCAAACTGCTGCTGTATTCATGAATATTGAAATGTACAATTGTTTGTATTACCGGAAAATGAAAAAGGTATATTCCGTATGAAATATTGGGGAGTTTGCTGAAAACGAACAGGAATTTTGCGTTGTACGCTATGCCTATGATTAATATGGAGAATACGAATGGCTCGAAAAAGCTGTAAAAAGGAATATAATCTTTTAAAAGATAGATTATTAACGTAGGTATTAAAATATATTTTTGAACCTTTTGGAATTGTTCGAAATAGAAAAGTATTGCTGTTCCTGAATAGAAATATATGAGTTGTGTGCCTACTTGCCGGGCCAATATTCTGTATAATTCATTTCCTGTCGTGTCGAGCATGTGGAGCAATGCATATTTGTATGCTATTGAAATGGCAAAGATTGCAACAAGCACTGCGGCTTTGTTATAACGTTTGAAAAAATAGTAGGTTATAGGGACGGATGTATAGAGCATCAATTCCACTTTCATTGTCCATAAAGAGCCATTGACCGCTTGAATGGCATTGTCGGTAAAAATTCCCGGTAGTGCAGGCTCTAAAAAATTCAAGAAACAAAGATTGGAGAATAAATATTTATACAGTTGCGTGGAAGAAAAATACTCCCGGACTGTCAAATTGGAAATAATGGCTCCTGCTAAGGCGCATAGAATTACGATGAATAAGTATGGAGGCAATATCCTTTTTAATCGGTTTGATGCATAATCTTTTAGAATGGGGCGTTTTGTAAAACTATAGAAAACGAGGAATCCGCTTAGTGTGAAGAAACCCGATACGGCTTCTCCGCTGTTGGTTATCCAATTGAAGTCAAAGCTGCCGGATAGCACGGCGAAATGTGCAAATACAACGATTAACGCAAGGTAATACCTTATCAAATCGAAACAGTTTCTTTCTCTGATGAGGTTTTTGCTTTCTTGTGATATCAGGTTTGTTTTTCCCATTTTTTAGAAGTATGTACCCCAGTTGGCACGGTCGAGATTACGGTAGCTGAGGGCTTCTTGCAGGTGGTAGTCGCGCACTTCCGTGCTGCCGTCGAGGTCGGCTATCGTGCGCGCCACTTTCAGTATGCGGTCGTATGCGCGTGCCGACATGTTGAGCCGTGCCATTGCCTCGCGCAGTTTTTCCAAGCCTTTTGCGTCGGGACGGGCATATTCGCGTATTTGCCGTGAGGTCATCTGTGCGTTGCAATGCACGTTGGCTACGCCCTTGAAGCGTTGTGTCTGTATCTCCCGGGCTGTTATGACGCGTTCCCTTATCGTGGAGCTGCTTTCTGCCGGAACGTCGGACGATATTTCATCGAAGGCCACCGGCGCGACTTCTATCTGAATGTCGATGCGGTCGAGCAGCGGTCCGGATATTTTATTGAGATATTTCTGCACGGCTCCCGGAGGGCAGATGCATTTTTTTGTGGGATGATTATAATAGCCGCATGGGCATGGGTTCATGGATGCAACGAGCATGAATCCTGCCGGATAGTCGACTGTGTATTTTGCGCGCGATATGGTTATGTGGCGGTCTTCAAGCGGCTGGCGCATCACTTCGAGCACTTGGCGGCTGAATTCCGGAAACTCGTCGAGAAACAGTATTCCGTTGTGGGCAAGGCTTATTTCGCCCGGCATCGGATTTGTTCCTCCGCCTACCAATGCTATGGGGGAAATCGTGTGGTGCGGCGAGCGGAACGGCCGCTGGGTCATAAGCATCGAGCCTTTTTCCAATTTTCCTGCCACGGAGTGTATCTTGGTGGTTTCCAATGCCTCTTGCAGCGTGAGCGGTGGCATTATCGACGGCAACCGTTTGGCCATCATCGATTTTCCAGAACCGGGTGAGCCTACAAGCAGAATGTTGTGTCCTCCGGCGCATGCCACCTCGAACGCGCGTTTCACGTTTTCCTGTCCTTTTACTTCTGAAAAATCGTAGTCGAAGTGGTTTACCTGATGGCGGAACATTTCGCGGGTGTCGATTTCCGTAGGTTGCAAATCGTGCGTGCCGTTGAAAAATCCGGTCACTTCCAGTATGTTGTCTACTCCGAACACTTTCAACTTGTTGACGATGGCGGCTTCCATCACGTTTGCTTTCGGGACTATGATGCCTTCCAATCCGTCTTCTCTCGCTTTTATGGCCATCGGCAGCACTCCCTTTATCGGCAGTACAGAGCCGTCGAGCGAAAGTTCTCCCATTATCATATACCGGTCAATCCGGTTGCTTTCTATTTTTTCATCGGCGGCAAGTATGCCTATGGCAAGCGGAAGGTCGTAGGAAGAGCCTTCTTTCTTTATGTCGGCAGGCGACATATTGACTACTATCTGCCTCCGGGGAAAATCCATACCGCTGTATTTAACGGCCGACAGGATGCGTTGGTAGCTTTCTTTGACAGCGGTGTCGGGAAGCCCTACTATGGTGAATCCGAATCCTTTGTCGACCGACACTTCTATCATTACCGGCAATGCGTCTATGCCGTGTACGGCCGCTCCGTTGATTTTTACAAGCATAAGGCGTCAGCGTTTAAGGTTTTTAATAGCCGATAAGGCTTCGTCGGCCGATTGTCCGCGGTAGAGTTGCTTGCCTGTGGAGTCGGCCACGATTATGAAGTTTGCGCCTTTTACGTTCAGATTATCTATCGATTTGTCGGCCGCTCCGGCAAAGGTGCGGTAATGTTTCCAATTTGTAGAATCTTTTTTCAAAGTGGTTCTCCAATCGGTCGTATCGTAGTTCAGGTAGATGTCGGAAACCTTTACTGATTTATTTTCTATGGTTTTAATTTTCTTGACATATTCAGCGTGCCGCTTGTCCTTGCTGTCGAACCAGAAATACAGCACATTGCAGGCATTCCTTTTTATGTCGAATGTCATTAGAGAGTCATTGTCGTCATATAGGCTGAATGGCGCTATCCGTATTTCTTTCTCTGTGAAATTCTGCAAGTCGTTGGCATATAGTGCCGTTATTTGCTCTGGTTTTGCGCTTGCGTCGACTGTTTCTATCAATTTGGCAAAATCTTTTCCGGCATAATCGCAGGTAAGCAGCAATGTGCTGACTATGTTTCCCGGATTGGCTTTCACGAAATCCTCTATGGCTTTGTCTGTACGCTTTTGGTCATTTTTGGTGAATGCCTCGGAATGGTTGCGTATGAATGCGTTCCATTCTGTATTTATTTCGCCGCCTTCGGCCGTGATTCCGTAATTATCGGCTATCGTCCCATGAAGTTTCACTGTTTCGCCGTTTTTTATGGCTATGTGGGTGAGGAATTTCATTTTTGATGAATAGATATATACAACGGTCAGTTCCTTGGAATTGCCTTGCATAGAAAAAGCTCCGCCTACCGACGGAATCCATTGAGAATGGATTTTTTCGCCAGACAGGTACACGAATCTGAGGTTTTGTGTGCCCGCGTCGGTAAGTTGCCCTTCTATCGAAAAGTTGTCGCTTCCGCATGCCGCAAAAGTCAGTGAAGCGAGCGTCAGGAAAATTGTATATAGGTAACTTTTCATCAATCTGCTTTGTTTTGAGTCTCCACAAAATTACAATTTAGCCATAAAAAGAGCAAATATTAATATTAATAAAGGGTTGTGACAGATGATGGTGCGATTAATTTAGCTAATTTTGCAGCGCTATGGGCAGAATGCTTTTATCAATGGTGTTATTATGCGCGTCGTTGTTTTCGTATGCGCAGATAACCGTGTTGCCTCAACAGGAAGCTTACGATGCCGACAGCATACGCCGAGAGCTCGACAACGGCCCTTATTTCACGCTTTACAAGGACAACTATTTCATTGCCGGCACTTCAATCGGCCCGAAGCCTACGAACACCAACTCTGACGTCAAGTTCCAGATAAGCATAGCGCAGCGGTTGACAAAGAGTACGTTGCCGTTCAACACCTACCTCTATCTGTTCTATTCGCAGAAGTGCATGTGGAATGTATTCGAGGAGTCGATGCCTATGCGCGACCTGAATTTCAATCCCGGTATAGGTCTTGCCAAATATCTTTTTGTCAAGGACCGCTACATCGGCAAGGTTTCGCTTATTGTAGAGCATGAGTCGAATGGGCGCGACGGCGCGGAGTCACGCAGTTGGAATAAAATCTCGCTGGCGGCCAACATTCTTATCGACCCTAATTTTATGGTGCACGGTAAGGTGTGGATACCGATTGTCGACGGACAGAACAACAAGGATATTCTTGATTATTCCGGCATATATCAGATGGGTATGACATACACGTCGCCCAATAAGCGTTTCGGGGCGGCTCTGACGCTCATCAAGCGGCGCGGATGGAATCTCAACTATAACTCCATCTGGGAGGTCAACTATCGTTTGTTCAAAGGCGAAAACCAGTATCTGTTCCTTCAATACTACAACGGTTACGGCGAGAATCTCCTCGACTATAACAAATTCCACTCGCGTCTGCGTCTCGGCATTGTAATCAAGCCTAAAATATTCAGCGAATTTTAGAAAAACCTGTTGTAGAACATATCATTTCGCTTCCTTTTGTCGTGAATCTTTGTTAAATTTACGGCGTGGCATCTAAACCGTTGAGCTATGGAAGCACGCCTGTTGTCGATATTGTCAGTTATTTTCGCATTTGCCTACGGCCATGCGGCAGACAGGAACGTGCTTACGGCAGAACTTAATATGATGCGCGGCGGCGATGTGCTGGAGCGTGTGGCGGCCGCACCGTTTCCGGCCGGGGATTCCGGCGAGGATGTGTTCTGGAATTTTTCTGAAATCAGCGAGACCGGCAAATCCGTCCGCAGGCATGTTTCGGCGGGCGATACTGTATTCGCCGTAATCGAGGGCGGCACGATGGACAAATACCGTTTCAGCGGCGATTCCATCATTTCCATCGGCTATGAAAACCGCCTTGCCGTGTTGAATGACTCCGTACC